>CAJQQK010000296.1 GCA_905480435.1 uncultured Hyphomicrobiaceae bacterium
CTTGTCCTTGACGGCCGCGAGCACGACGGCAGGCTTGAACCGCGGCGGGGCGAGCACCAACATACTAATCCTGAGTAGCGCTTGATGTCATTGACAACTCTTGGTGGCAAAAAATTACCCACTCAAAACGTCGGGGAGCCATATCGCGTCGGTGAATCTGACCCAGATCGCGCTTTAAGTTCTATGATTTCATCCACATCTGCGAGATCGTGCTCGATCTATGGATCGTTTCTTTCGGCCGCATGTGCCATTTCGATAGGTACAGCGCCACTGACGAGTGACGTCGTCACAAGTGTCCCGACCAATAAAAGCTTCCGAGGGAAAAGTGGCGTCATGAATGTTCTTCACCTTAGTTGACGGCTAATATTTTGATGACTTGAATCACTATCACAAAGTGTGTGCTCGACCGACAGCACCGCCTGCTAAGAGCACATAACGATGCCAAACCGCCACATTAGAATTATCTGTGTCGGCAATCTGGCGCGCCTCTTTCTTTAATGATCGCGGGATTAATGGCATGCGCCAGATCCTTGGCGCTGATTGATGATGAACTGGTTTCCGCTGCATTATCCATAGATCCATCCTTTCTTGGAGCATGGCGCCATAAGCGATTCCGATTTGTTATCTGCATACAGCTACAGCGTGCTTGGTCCGCTTGCTTCACATCTGCTGAAAATATCCACAAGACGCTGAAGAATGACGATCACTCACTGCTCAATTAACAATTGGGGAGTCTGATCGAAAACAGTGATTTCGGTGGCTCAGAGAGCTCCATGGTGGTAGGGGAAGCAGCGTTTCCGTCAGTGCGTGTGATCACATAAAACAGCAATGCTTTTCTGACTTGAGACTGGAAAACAGCCCAACGAATAGGTGAAGCTTGTGGTTCGTCGAAAATTCTTGAAGATCGGCATGTCTAGCTTGGGTGCGACGGTACTCTGGTCGATAGGATTACCAGCCTTGGCTGGTGCGGCTCGATCACCAAGACCAATGCCCGTCAGGACATCCATAAAACTTGCCTCCGCACTTCGATCAATCGGAAACGAGCAATGCATGGCGGCCGCTGCCAGATTGGAAGCACTCCCAGAAGAATCTAACATCAGTCTGCATTTACGGAACGCTGGACTGAATTACCCTAACGCCCAGACAATCGCCGCAGCGCTTCGAAGCCTCAGCGATCATGAAGCCTCTGCAATCATATCTGTGAGCTTTAGCTTCAACTAAGGACTGGGCGATGACGGTGTCGCAATCTTATCGTCCGCTCTTCCAACTGCCCTCCCAGAACTCGGGCTTGTTGGTTGCGGCATAGGGGATAGGGGCGGCGAAGCTTTGCTCCAGTGGGCTAAAACTGCGACGCGGCTTTCAATGATGTGTATCGAGGGCAACAATTTCTCGGAAGATCTTCAAGCGCGCTTTAACGAAATGGCACGCGCAAATCCAAAAATGCTTCTCGTGATTTGATGACAACGGCTGCAACAGATCGAAAAGGTGGCGGCTACGGGATCGCTGAAATCAGTCGCCAATAGAGACTGTCTATACATCTCATGCCGGCTCGCTTCACCACTCACTGGTTTCCCAGACGGGCTACGAATCTGGAGCTTAGAATTGTAGGGCTTTGGCGTTGCTGGTGGTACACTCTGGTGATACACTCGCGAAAATAACGTGGTGAATCAGGCCGTTAAACTGGGTTGGCTGGGAATCCTCCCACCCCAGCCAATCTTTTCAATGGGTTATGTTTTGGTGGTGTCCTGAGCGGGTTCCTGTGCCAGTTCATGCGGTGCCTGATACCGCACCACTTTATGCACTGCGGCAACCAGCGTGTAGGATAGGATCATCAGGAGGAACCAGGCGCCGAGCTTTTCCGGGGACACCATCGACCAGCCATCCTTCTGGTTTGGATAAACCCAGGCCGCGGTAAAGGTGCCGATGTTCTCTGCGAACCATATGAACAGCGCGACCAGCACAAGCCCGAGCAGCAACGGCATGCGCCGATGCGTGCGCCAAACCTTGAAATGTATCCAGGTTGGGCCAAATAGCAGGGCTGCCAACACGAACAGTCCCGCGCGAATATCGACCGTGTAATGGTGTGTGAAGAAGTTCAGGTAGATCGCGACACTCAACAGCGTGATCGCCCAAAGCGGCGGATGGCGGGTAAATTGGAAGTCGAACAGCCGCCATGCGCGCGCCATGTATGAGCCGACACAGGCATACATGAAGCCGGTAAACAGCGGCACGGCTGCGATGCGCAAGACGGATGCTTCCGGATAGATCCATGAGCCCATCGCCGTCTTGAAAATCTCCATGACGGTGCCAACGACATGGAAGATCGCGATGACCTTGGCTTCCTCCCACGTTTCCATACCAGTCCTGAGCATAATGATCTGGATCGTAATGGCGGCAATCACTAGAAAATCATAACGCGCCAGCATTGCGTCTTTCGGATAACCAAAGTGCGTTGCGATCAGCAGTGCCAGCATCAGCCCGCCAAACAGACATGCCCAGCCTTGTTTGACGCCGAAGCGGACAAATTCATAGAGCACGAGGCTCCAAGTTTGCTTGCTGGCCCATGCGTCAATTACCTCGTCCCATGCGATAAATCGTGCCAGCTGCGGGTATTCCTCGGCGGCGCTGCGGTTCTTGATTCTCGTATTGTCGTCCAAAAACCACCCCCTACGCGCCACTAAGCCTGCAACAAACCGTCAATTGGAACTCCGAGCCCGAATATTGTAAGATTGCGCCGAAACATTGCCCGGCCATGCGGCCTAACGGATCTTAGCCTTATGACCCAACTGCCCGATTTTACGACGATCGCCTTCGAAGACGGTCTGCCGCCTGCAATCGCTCCGGCGGATGCGGTACCCTGGACCACGCCCGAAGGCATCGACGTCAAGCCGGTTTATTCGTCGAAAGACACAGCTGACCTGGACTTTCTGGATACCTATCCCGGTATCGCGCCCTTCATCCGGGGCCCCTATCCGGCGATGTATGTGACGCAGCCTTGGACCATTCGGCAATACGCCGGCTTCTCGACAGCTGAAGAATCCAATGCGTTTTACCGCCGTAACATTGCGGCCGGCCAAAAAGGCCTCTCTGTCGCGTTCGATCTCGCGACACATCGCGGTTACGATAGTGATCATCCGCGCGTTAAGGGCGATGTCGGCATGGCTGGTGTTGCAATCGACAGCATTTACGATATGCGCACGCTGTTTTCGGGCATCGACCTGTCGCAGATGTCGGTTTCGATGACTATGAACGGCGCCGTGTTGCCGGTGCTCGCGTTATTCATTGTGGCTGGTGAAGAGCAGGGCGTGCCGCCGGAGAAACTGTCGGGTACCATCCAGAACGACATCCTCAAAGAATTCATGGTGCGCAACACCTACATCTATCCACCATCGCCCTCGATGCGAATTATCTCTGACATCTTTACCTACAGCTCGCAGAAGATGCCGAAATTCAATTCGATCTCGATTTCCGGCTATCACATGCAGGAAGCCGGCGCGACGGCTGATCTCGAACTGGCTTACACGATCGCTGATGGTTTTGAATACGCCCGTGCAGGCGTTGCCGCTGGGCTTGATATCGATGCGTTTGCCCCGCGCCTCAGTTTCTTTTGGGCGACCGGCATGAACTTCTTCATGGAAGTTGCCAAGATGCGCGCCGCCCGTGCGATCTGGGCGAAGCTGATCGAAAACGAGTTCCACCCCAAAAACCAGAAATCGCTCGCCCTCAGAACGCATTGCCAAACGTCGGGCTGGTCGCTGACCGCGCAAGACGTCTTCAACAATGTCACACGCACCTGCGTTGAGGCGATGGCTTCTACGCAGGGGCATACGCAGTCACTGCACACCAACGCGCTTGACGAAGCGATTGCGCTACCAACCGACTTCTCGGCCCGTATTGCGCGCAACACGCAGCTCTTCCTGCAACAGGAAAGTGGCACGACGCGCATCGCTGATCCATGGGGCGGTAGCTACTACGTCGAGCGGCTCACGCAGGACCTGGCCAACAAGGCGTGGGCGCATATTCGAGAGATCGAAGAGCTCGGGGGGATGTCGAAGGCGATCGAAGCCGGCATTCCAAAGATGCACATCGAAGAGGCGGCTGCGCGGACGCAAGCGCGGATTGATTCCGGCACGCAGACCATTGTTGGCGTCAACAAGTATCGCGCTGCCGATGAAGCAACCATCGAGATATTGCGCGTCGACAATGACAGCGTCCGCCGCCAGCAGCTCGACAAGCTTGAACGGCTTCGTGCCGAGCGCGATAATGCCAAGGTTGCCGCGAGCCTCAATGCGTTAACAGACGGTGCGCGTGGCGATGGCAACCTGCTTGCACTCGCGGTCGATGCTGCGCGCAACATGGCAACTGTTGGTGAAATTTCAGACGCCATGGAAGAGGTCTTCGGTCGACATCGAGCCGAAATTCGCGCCATCTCAGGCGTTTACAAACATGAGGGCAGAGCTATGGAAGGCCTTGCGACAGTCCAAACCATGGTCGAAACCTTTGCCGCCAACGACGGCCGTCGTCCACGTTTGCTCGTCGCCAAGATTGGCCAGGATGGTCACGATCGTGGCCAGAAAGTGATTGCTACGGCCTTCGCTGACATTGGTTTTGATGTCGACATCGGTCCGTTGTTCTCAACGCCGGAAGAGGTCGCGCGCCAAGCTGTTGAGAACGACGTGCACGTGGTCGGTGTTTCGTCACTCGCAGCGGGTCATCTGACGTTGGTGCCGGAACTACGTTCAGCACTCGCCGACCAGGGCCGCGAAGACATTATGATTGTTGTGGGCGGCGTCATCCCGCCAGATGACTACCCGGCGGTTTTTGCTGCTGGTGCCAAAGCGATCTTCGGACCGGGCACCAACATTCCGGAAGCTGCAACCGATCTGATCGAAAAGCTCAATGCAGCCCTTGGCTATGCACCCGCTGAGGCGGCAGAGTAAACAGCCGATGACGGTTGCCACAACTTAATGCTTGTCAAAAATCAAAGAAGACCAGCTCTGAATAGGTGTAGTCCGTCCGGTTCGTCTGCTCACCGTTTTTGATGAAGCGGCGACGGCGCGTGGTGATCGGTATTGAAACCGGTGACAAGTGCTGCTGGGCGCCTTCGGGAATGTCGATCAGCAACGTCAGCAATCCGCGCCTGGCAATTTTACGACATAAGCTGCCGACGGCCTCGCTCAAAAGCTGGTTGTCTGAGCAGTAGATGATCTGTGCTGCCGGAATGCCTTTGATCCGGCATGGCTTAACGAGGATTGGAATACTGGCATCAGCCGTTTCGATCACATATGGCCAGCAACCGTAAGTCTGGTGCTCTTCAAACGTGTTGATCAGCGCTTCTGGGAACTGTGTCGTGTTTGCCTTTGCCCAGTCGATCACGGCATGGGATTTGGCATGATAAACGGATGCTGCCGGGACACAAATCGCGTTGACGCCTTGGTTGAGCGGCTGAAAACCCAATGACGTCAATATCGGCCAGACAGTTTGCGTTGGTGTCAGATCGGTAAACACGGACTTTTTATCACGTAACATCTTGTTCAGCATGAACGGCAGCCGAAAGCCATGTGCGGGTTCGAAGTACCAACTTGCAAGATTGACAGTGCGCCGAGTTTCGCCAGGTTCGCTGGTGGGTTGGTGATTGACGGCCGTCAGGCCGATGCCGACCGGTTCACCGCCCGCGTAAATCAGTTGTCCGATGTCCTCGCCAGCGACGTGATGGGCATGCGATGCCTGCATACGGGCGAGGCCCTTCTCCCAGAATTCTTTGCTGGTCGAAGGTAGCCCGCGCATCAGGAGTTCGATTGCGATGCCGATGTTTGATTGATCGATTTGCATAGTATTGACTGAAACTTATTCGGGGCGCGCGCGTCTGCCTGCCGTTGATGTCGAAGCCATAGCGCATGATCGCGCCGGATTTTCTGCAAATCAGCCAGCCGGCGCAGTGTCGTCTTAGTAGATGTGAAAACTGTTTACGGAGGGAGCTGGTATCCAGGGATCCATGACAATTCCGGATCGATTTTGGTGGCCGTTTGTCGGCAAGCCTATCCAGTTTGCCGATCTACACGCTTCAAGCGTGTCAAAACCCCTGGCATTCGGGGTGCTGTGGCGCGCGTCGATAAGATTTAACCATGTTGGAAAAATTCAACGCCGCGAGAAATTTTGTGACATCTGGCCCAGGCTGCCTGTGCGCGCCAATTACCGTGTCAAAACGATCTTGCCCAAGGCGCGGCGCTCGGCGAGGTCGGAGATCGCGGACCGGGCATCTTCAAGACCGTAAGTCTTCATGACCTTGGGTTTGAAATGGCCGGAACCATAGTCAGCCAGTAAGCCCGTCCAGCGCTGACGCGACTCATCTGGGTAACGGTGGCTGTGCTCTCCAAACACGACGCCCGTCACGGAAAAGTTCTTCACCAGGATCATATTCGCAGCAACGTGAGGAATATCACCTGATGCAAAACCGATCACCAGAATGCGTCCTTCCCAACCGATGCAGCGCACCGATTGCGTGAACGCATCTCCGCCTACCGGATCGAAGACGACGTCAACGCCTTTGCCGCCGGTTAGTTCGCGGACTTCGTCGCGTAGGTTACCGTCGGTATAGTTTATGAGTTCATCGGCGCCGTGCTGCTTTGCGACGGCCAATTTCTCGGCGCTGCTTGCGGCAGCGATCACTCGCGCACCGAGATACTTGCCAACTTCGATTGCTGCGAGCCCGACACCGCCCGCGGCCCCGAGTACAAGCAAGGTCTCTCCCGCTTTGAGATTGCCGCGATAGGCAAGTGCGAAATGCGCCGTACCATACGCTACTGGAAACGCCGCCGCCGTCACGAAATCCATATCGTCTGGAATGGGCGTCACGATGCCGGCGGGTAGTACGACCTCGTCGGCATGCGCACCGCCGAACCGTGCGAATGCCAAGACACGGTCGCCGGGGCGGACATGATCCACGCCTGGCGCGCACTCTAATACTTCGCCGGCAAGTTCTAGGCCCGGCACGAACGGCATCTCGGGTTTGACCTGGTATTTGCCTTCCACCATCAGGATGTCGGGGAAGTTGATGCCGGACGCTTTGGCCGCGATGCGCACCTGACCGGTGCCAAGTTTTGGCGCCTCAAGCTCGCCAACTTCAAGATTGTCAAGTGATCCAAGTGACCGACACAATAAGGCGCGCATTGATCAATCCTCTTCTTTGGTGTTTGGCCGAGTTGCACCGTCAGGGCCTCGATCCGATATTGTATATGGTTGTAGTGGTGGGCGCGTGCGCGGTGCTTCGCCGTCGATAATGGCTGGAAACAGAGACTGCATTCCGCCATTGCGTGCCGCCGTAACGAGCCCTCGCTCTGAGACATGCTCTGACTGAACTGCTCGATCAATTGGTAGTACAGGTGACACGCAGCAGTTGTCGTTTGCGAACCGCTCCAAACAGTCGGCCAGCGTCAACTCCGCCAGGCGATTTGCAACATCTTTTATCAGCGCGTGTTGTGGGATCTGCTCGCCCTGCCGTTCGATCCATTGCGGGCAACCGGCTGCCTGACAAAACATACGCCAGAATTTTGGCTCAACCGCACCAACGACAACATGCTCACCATCGGATGTCTCGTAGATGGTGTAGTAGGCCGCACCGCCATTCAGATAGGTCTCGCCGCGTTGGGGCACGGTGCCGTTCTCAGCGTAGTCGGCGATCTGCAGCATCTGTAGAGGCATGATCACGTCCGCGAGCGCGAGATCGATGTGGCAGCCGTCACCAGTTCGGTGTCGGCCATTGAGAGCGCCAAGAATAGCCATTGCCGCAAACAAACTACCGGAGAGGTCAGCAATTGGCGGATCAAAAAACATTGGTCGCGTACTGCCGTTTCGATCCAGAACGCCGGCTTCTGCCAGGTAGTTGGCATCGTGTCCAGCGCGTTGTGATTGCGAACCGACGGCGCCATAACCGTTGATCGAACAGTAAATCAGGCGCGTGTTGACGCTGCGTAATGTCTCGTAGTCCAGCTCAAGGCGTCGCATTACTCCCGGTCGAAATCCTTCGATCAATACATCGCAATCGCGGATCAGATCGATACATAACTCAAGCTGTTTCGGGTCTTTGAGGTCCAAGTGCAGAATCGATTTGCCGGCATTCAGCGTTTCATAAAAGAGTGCGCTGCCATCACCGCCCCGTGGCCCTAGTGTCTGCATCGGATCACCTGATGGCGGCTCGATTTTGATCACGTCCGCGCCCATGTCAACGAGCATCAGGCTTGCCAGCGGACCGGGGATGTATTGTGATAGATCGACAATTCGGGTGCCCTGAAGGAAACTACCGATCGTACTCATTGGGGGAGACTTGCACTGGTGTTGTCTGCTGCGGCATCACCTGTCCCCGCTGCCATCGCTTTCAATTCGCGACGCATCAGCTTTCCAGTGACGGTCAGCGGCAGACTTTCGGCGATGATCAAGCGATCTGGAATTTTGTAGCGCGACAGCTGCTCGCGGCAAAATGCCAGGATGTTCGTCGGATCGATCTCATGGCCTGGCCTTGCCACGATATAGGCTACAATGATTTCCCCGCGGCCAGGATCGTCAACACCGGTCACGCCGGCGAGGCCGACATCCGAATGTTGCTGCAGCGTATCTTCGACCTCAGCGGGTGAAACATTGATGCCTGAGCGCTTGATCATTTCGGAGCGCCGCCCAGCGTACTGCAATGCGCCTGCGTCGTTGAGCGAACCGAGATCGCCTGTTCTGAAAAAACCGTCGTCCGTGAACGTTTCCGCATTGAAACGCGCGCTGTGACCATCGTAGCCGCGCGTCAGGTAACCGCGCACTTCAATCTCGCCGATTTTTCCCGGCCCCAGCAGATCGCCTGTCTCAGGATCGCGGATGCGAACGCTGACACCAGGCAGCGGCGGCCCCTGGCTGGCAGCGCGATGATCGAGCGGCCAGTCATGAGGTGTCACGCAACAGTTGCCGTAATTCTCCGTGGCACCGTAGATGTTGCAGATTTGATCGGCGCCGAGTTCGTTTGCCGACTTGGTGATATCCTGCGGCGCGCCGATCGTGACGCCGGTCCGCAGTGATGCGGTTCGGTCCGGCCGGAAATCAGGATGCGCGATCAGCGCATTGGTGATCGCTGGCAATGTGTAGATCGCTGTGCACTTGTGTTGCTCAATCAGATCCAGGGCACCGCCGGTTTCGAAATGGCTTTGCAATACGAGGGTTGCACCGTGCGACAGCGTTGCGGGTAATGCATTGACGGCACCGTACGACCAGAACAAAGGGATCGAAATCAGCACACGGTCACCGCGCACGAGCCCCTGCCGTTCACCAATGTTGAAACCGTTTTCGATCGCGGCGAAATGATCCAGCGGCACGGATTTGGGCCGATTGCTTGAGCCCGACGTGTAGAGGAGAACAAGCGGATCCGCAGCACTCGCTCCCTCTCCTGGCGGCAGTGCGCGGAGAGGTTCGCCAGCCCGCAGTTCATCATAGCTTTGCATCGGCGATTGCGCGGGGGCACCAATCAGAACGCAACTCTCAAGAGCTGGCGTTTTACCGTCGGTCATCATTGCCGAAATGTTGCCGGCGAATTCCTGTCCGCCAAACTTTTCAATCAAGAACAACCAGCGGATGCGGGAATCATTGATCAGAAATTCAAGCTCAGAGGGTGTTGACCAAGTGCTGAACGGTACGATGGTTGCGCCGAGGGCGGCCGTTGCAAAAAATATCTCCAGCCACTCAAAGCGATTGTGAGACAAAAGCCCAATACGATCGCCGCGCTTGATGCCTTGCTCATGCATGCGGCCCGCTAACCGGCTGGCGGCATCGACCAGCTCTGAGAATGAGATCTTCTCATCCAGGTAGATGGCTGCAATGTTTTCGGGCGCCATGTCCGCCTGCTCGCAAAGCAGTTCAAATGCCGTTCGGCTGTATGGTGTCTTCATCGGAGTCCATTATGCTAAGATGGAACGCTGCAGCGATTTCCAGTTTGCTGCCATTGGCAAAACAGTTATCAGGCAGGTGCGCGGCATGTCCACGCCGACCGGCTGATAATCGATCGTAAGGAAGCCCACGTGCCGCTCATCATCTCTCAACCCGTGCCGTATGTGACGCAGATCGTCATTGATAATCAGGCCAAGCGAAATGCGATGTCTCGAGACATGATGGTCGAACTGGCGGATCTCTGGGACCAGCTCGATGCAGATGATGACTGCCGATGTATCGTGCTGACCGGGGCTGGCGATAAAGCCTTTTGCGCCGGCGCCGATATTGGCGGTGATCTTTCGGCATCCGAGGAGACATCCCGTCTCGTCAATCGAGCACTGCTCAAGACGTCAACCTACTCGAAGCCCATTGTTGCAGCCGTCAATGGCGTCTGCGCCGGTGGGGGTGTCGAACTGTTGCTCTCGACAGATATTCGGATTACGGCTCCTCATGCGCGCTTTGGCCTGCCGGAGGTTAAGTGGTCGATCTATCCGTTTGGTGGCGCAACGATTAAGTTGATCCAACAAATTGGTTACGTCCATGCCATGGACTTGATCCTCACCGGGCGGCTGGTCGATGCCAAATTCGCGCAGCAGATCAATCTGATCAACCGCATTGCTGTGAGCTCTTCCGCATTGGATACGGCGATCGAAACAGCTGCGATGATTGCGGGCAACAGCCCGGATGCGGTGCAGGCCGTTAAGCAACAGATCAGTGACGGCATCGCCGAATATGCTCTCAGCCGTGAGCCAATGGAGCAGCGGCGCGGCGATGAGGTGCGTGCAGGCCAACACTTTGCCGAAGGTGTTGCAGCGTTTCGCGAAAAACGGCAGCCGAACTATGACTGAACCGCTTGACCTTGCCGGCCTCATCCAGGCCGGAGACCGCATCGCCTGGTCTGGCGTCGCGCTCGAGCCGCTGCGGCTTCTCGAAATTTTTGAGAGCCAGCTTGACCGTGTGCCCTCGGGTGTATCGACGCTTCTCAACATTTCAATTACCAATGCCATCGATGCGGAAGCGCTGACGAAAGCTTTGAAGGTTGTGACAATCGGTGGCTCTGTGACCCACCGCCGTTTTCAGGACGCTGGCGGCTTCGATGTTTTGCCGGTCAACTATTCCGTGTTGCCGGAACTTGTCAGCAGCGGTGCTCTCAGGCTGGATTGCGTGTTTCTTCAGGTCGCGCCTTCAGGTGGTGCGTATAATCATTCGCTGATGGTTGACTGTTTGGCTGATGCTGTCAGCAACGCACGCGTCGTCGTTGCCGAAGTCAACGACCAGTTGCCGGTCACCTTTGGTGATACGAGCATTGCCGCGCATGATGTCGATCACGTGGTGCATGTCTCCCGGCCAGCGCTGGAAGTGACTTCGCGTCCGGCTCGTGATCTCGAAACGGAAATCGGCCGGCACGTCAGCCGTTTGATCCGCGATGGCGATACCTTGGAGGTCGGCCTCGGCTCACTGCCGGATGCTGTTCTCGAATGCCTGCATGATAAGCGCGACTTGGGCGTTCATTCCGGCACGATCGGTGACCGGGTCGTTGAGCTTACGGAAGCCGGCATCATCACCAATGCGAAAAAACCGATCGATACCGGAAAATGCATCACGGCAACGTTGCTTGGCACTCAGAAACTTTATCGCTGGGCACACGGGAATCCTCTGCTTGAGGTGCGCTCGCCGCGCTACACGCATGACATCGCCGTGCACGCGCAGGTGCCAAATCTGGTTGGCGTTAATTCAGTACTTGAGGTTGATCTCACGGGACAGTTTAATTCCGAAACGCTCGGCGGCCGCCATGTCGGTGTAATCGGCGGTCAGTCAGATTTTATGCGCGGCGCGATCCGGTCGCCTGGAGGACGTAACATCGTCGTGATGGAATCGACGGCGCGCCGGGGCAGTGTTTCAAGGATTTCGGCCAGCCTTTCAGATGGCGTCGTCACGGCAACCCGTGCCAATGCGGATTTTATCGTAACGGAATATGGCATCGCCGAACTGCGCGGCCGTACATTGCAGGAGCGCGCAACGGCTCTCATCGCCATTGCGCACCCCGATTTTCGCCGCCAACTTCAAGACACCCTCGATCAAGGCCTAGTCTGAGTGAGCCTAGCGTCTTATGCCAACAATTATTCGGCTGCCTCGGCATAGGCTTCGATCGGTGGGCATGAGCAAACCAGATTGCGGTCGCCGTAAGCATTGTCGACCCGATTGACGGGCGACCAGTATTTGTCAACACGGAAAGCGCCCGGCGGATAACATGCCTGCTCGCGGGTGTAAGGGCGGTCCCACTCGCCGACGAGATCCTCGACCGTGTGCGGCGCGTTCTTCAGCGGATTGTTGATCGGATCAATGCTTCCGTTTTCGATATCTCGCGCCTCTTTGCGGATCGCAAGCATTGCATCACAGAAACGATCGAGTTCTGCTTTCGGCTCAGATTCCGTTGGCTCAACCATCAGCGTTCCAGCAACCGGCCAACTCATCGTTGGTGCGTGGAAGCCGCAATCGATTAAGCGCTTGGCGACGTCATCGACGGTCACGCCCGCCACATCGTTCAAGGCACGGGTATCGATAATGCATTCGTGTGCGACACGGCCATGGTCTGATTTGTAGAGAACGTCGTAGGCTTTCTCTAGACGCTTCGCGATGTAGTTGGCATTGAGGATTGCAACCTTGGTTGCCTGGGTGAGGCCTTCGCCCCCCATCAGCAGGCAGTACGCCCACGAGATCGGCAGGATTGACGCCGAGCCATAAGCTGCAGCTGATACCGGGCCGCACTCCGCGTCAGTCTCCGGTGCGCCTGGAAGATAAGGTTCCAAGTGTGCGAGTACGCCGATCGGGCCCATGCCCGGTCCGCCGCCGCCATGCGGAATGCAGAACGTCTTGTGCAGATTGAGATGGCTGACGTCGCCACCAATCTTGCCAGGTTGGGCAAGGCCGACCATGGCGTTCATGTTGGCGCCATCGATATAGACCTGACCGCCGTGCTGGTGCGTGATCTCGCAGACATCCCGTACGGTTTCTTCAAACACGCCGTGCGTTGATGGGTAAGTGATCATGCATGCAGCAAGTGCATCGCTGTGCTGCTCAGCCTTTTGCCGAAAATCGTCGAGATCTATGTCACCGTTGTCAGCGGACTTAACAACGACGACCTTCCAGCCAACCATCTGCGCGGAAGCAGGATTGGTGCCGTGCGCGGAGGTTGGAATGAGGCAGACATTGCGATGTGCTTCGCCGCGCGCCGCGTGATAGCCACGGATAGCGAGCAGGCCTGCGTATTCACCTTGTGCTCCGGAGTTGGGCTGCAGCGACATCGCATCGTAGCCGGTGATCTGGCACAACTTATCCGAAAGATCGCGCACTAGCTCATGGTAGCCCTCGGCCTGATCAGCCGGCACGAATGGATGCAAGTCGCTGAACTCAGGCCACGTGACCGGCATCATTTCGACGGTCGCGTTGAGCTTCATGGTGCATGAGCCGAGCGGGATCATCGAACGATCGAGCGCCAGATCACGGTCTGCCAGCCGGCGCATATAACGGGTGATTTCCGCTTCAGCCCGGTTTTGATGGAAGATCGGATGGGTGAGGTACTCACTTTCGCGCAACGCGGATTCCGGCAGTCGGTAATCGCGAGAGGCTGCGCTGTCATCCTTCATGTCGCCGCCGAAAGCGCGCCAGACCGCTTCGATGGTTTCCGGATAGGTCTTTTCATCAAGGCTGATACCGACGCGATCCGTGCTGACGCGGCGCAGGTTAACGCCGTTGTCGACCGCTGCCTGCAGGATCTCTTGTTGCCGGTCTCCTACATCAATGGTGATGGTGTCGAAGAAAGCTTCGGGAGAGACAATGAAGCCTAGTGATTCGAGCCCCTTGGCGAGACGCACGGTCTTCCGATGCACGCTTTGGGCGATGGCTTTTAGGCCTTCGGGGCCATGGAACACGGCATACATGGATGCCATTACTGCCAGCAGTGCCTGTGCCGTGCAGACGTTGGAGTTGGCTTTCTCGCGACGGATATGTTGCTCGCGGGTTTGCAGTGCAAGCCGAAAGGCCTTGTTGCCGCGCGAGTCAATTGAGACGCCGATTATGCGGCCGGGCATCGCCCGCTTGTAGGCATCACGGGTCGACATGTAAGCGGCGTGTGGTCCGCCATAGCCGATCGGCACGCCGAAGCGTTGTGTCGAGCCGATGGCGATGTCGGCGCCCATTTCGCCTGGCGATTTTAGCAAACACAGCGCCAATGGATCAGCTGCGACGACGGCGATGGCCTTGGCTGCATGAAGTTTTTCAATGATGTCGGAAAAATCGCGAACGTGACCGCAAGTTCCTGGGTACTGAAAAATCGCACCAAAAACCTCATCCGCTATCAGGTCATCTGGCGCACCAACGACGACTTCAATTTCGATCGGTTCGGCACGCGTTCTAATGACTTCGATGGTTTGCGGATGGCAATTTTCATCAATGAAAAATTTGGATGTTTTTGACTTGGCAACACGCCTGGCCATCGTCATTGCTTCGGCGGCAGCGGTTGCTTCATCCAACAGCGACGCGTTGGCAATTTCCAACCCGGTGAGATCACTGATCATGGTCTGGAAATTTAATAACGCTTCAAGTCGACCCTGGCTTATCTCAGGCTGGTACGGCGTGTAGGCTGTGTACCAAGCCGGGTTTTCCAAGATATTGCGCTGGATCACCGGCGGCGTCATCGTGCCGTAGTAGCCTTGACCAATCAGTGAAGTCAGGACCTTATTCTTGCTCGCAACCTGGTGGATGTGTTGGAGCGCATCTCGCTCCGACATTGCTTCACCCCAGACGAGTGCCTCGGTCTGGCGGATCGATTGCGGCACGGTATCATCAATCAGTGCGTCCAGGCTGTCGACACCGATCACTTTGAGCATCTCGGCCATCTCTTTCGGAGAGGGCCCGATATGGCGCCGGTTCGCGAAGTCGTACGGTTGATAGTCGGTCAGTTCGAACGCCATGGTGATACCTCTTACTCGATGCTTGCTTTATAGGCGTCAGCGTCCATCAGTCCGGCAAGCTGACCGGCGTCGGACACCTTCATCTTGTAGAGCCAGGCACTGCCCTCAGGATCTTCGTTGACAGCGGATGGATTGTCGACGAGTGCTGAATTGGCCTCGATGATCTCGCCTGTTACGGGCGCATAGATTTCACTGGCGGCTTTGACGCTTTCGATCACGCCCATATCGTCGCCTTTGGTGAAACTGTCCCCCGGCTCTTTCAGCTCAATAAACACAATGTCACCGAGTTGCTCGGCGGCATGAATTGTTATGCCAACGGTTGCCGTGTCGCCTTCAACATTCAGCCACTCGTGTTCTTCTGTAAAATAGATGGTCATTGTTGGTATTCCTCCTCAGCGTTTATAATTGTGTGGCACAAATGGCAGCGTGACCACCTCGGCCGGCAGTGGTTTGCCGCGCACGATCAAGTTGACGTTCGTCCCTGGCGCAGCATGTTCCGCTGCGACGTAACCGATCGAAATCGGAGTGCCAAGTGTCGGTGCAAATCCCCCGCTTGTCACCTTGCCAATCACGGCGCCGTCGATTGACTGAATTTCGCATCCCTCACGAGCCGGTGCGCGACCCTCGGGGCGCAAGCCGACAAGTTTGCGTGTCGGGCCATCCGTCAATTCACGTAGGATGCGGTCTGCGCCAGGAAAGCCACCTTCTTCTCGGCGGCGTTTCTGGATGATCCATGGCAGTTGAGCTTCAACAGGAGAGGTTTCGGTGTCGATGTCATGACCGTAGAGGCACAAGCCTGCCTCCAATCGCAGACTGTCACGCGCACCAAGGCCGGCCGGCGCGCAGTCTTCATGTGCGAGCAATGCGCGTGTGATTTCTATGGCGTGGTCTGCCAGCATGGAAATCTCAAAACCATCTTCACCGGTATAGCCGAGCCGCGAGATCCGACAGGTGTGCCCGAGAAGTTCCGTCTCCAACGTTGCCATGAATGTCAGCTCTGCAGCAGCTGGTGCCAGGCTTGAGACGACATCGACAGCTGCCGGGCCCTGCACGGCGATGAGCGCGCGATCCAGCAGCTCTGTCACCTCGAAACCGTCGAGATGGGCACGGATGTGCGCGATGTCTTGATCCCGCATGGCGGCGTTGACAACCACAAACAGGTGATCGCCAGCGTTTGAGATAATCAGATCATCGCGAATGCCGCCGGCATCATTTGTCAGAACCGTATAGCACGCTTTGCCGGGTTTCAGCGTGGCAATGGCGCTTGGGACCAACGCCTCCAACGCCGTTGCAGCATTGTCGCCACGAATGATCACCTGGCCCATATGCGATACGTCAAACAGACCCGCTTTTTCGCGGCACTGCTTATGCTCGGCGACAATGCCGGTCGGATATTGTACCGGCAATTCCCAGCCAGCAAAGTTGACAACCTTGCCATTGAGTTCAACATGCAGGTCATACAGCGGTGTTCTGCGTGGAGATGCACTAGCCATCGTCGGGCTCCTCACAAATTTGCGATCGTTCAGGCTCTGCCGAGATTACTCTCGCACGACCAAAACGGAACAGTTCGCATGACGGGTCACGCGGGCGACATTCGGACCAAGTGGATAGTCTGGGAAATCACCCTTAGGTGAAGACATGACAACCAGATCAATGCTCTCGGCGTGTGCGAGTTTGAGAATTTCACGATAGACGCTGCCTTGCTTGATCGTGAGTTCGGCCTTGATCCCAACGCTATCGAGAAACGTTTGCAAATTGTCGGCGACAAACTTGGCAGCGCCTGAGCCATAGTCTTCAGGCAGGTTCGGCAATCGCACAATTTCGGGGATGACCGAGACGACCATCAGCTCCGCACTGTTTTGTTCGGCCAATAGTTTGGTTGCAGCCAACACCGGATCGTTTGGGTTCGTTTCTGCGTAGTCAATTGGCAGTAGGATTTTCTTGAACATTGGACAACTCCATCTCGTTCAACTTGGTCCATCAATCTGGTCATGAGGTTCAACCTGGCCTCTTGGCAACACCGAAGAGCCAGGTTGTGTAGAGCGCTCTATTTGCTCTCAGTACTCTCCGTGCTCTCGACGCCGCCGTTGGCAAAGAAGTCGCGCGTGAGTTTGAAGACCACGGGGCTTAACAACGCCAGTGCGATCAGGTTGGGCAAGGCCATCATCGCGTTGAGCGTATCAGCCAGCAGCCAGACAAATCCAATCTTTGTATCGCCCCCAACGGCACTGCAGCGCACCACAGCAACCGGAACGGCAGCAATGATTTTACGCCAAACAGGAACGACACACATTTCTCGCTATAAAAACTCCAGCCGAGAATTGTCGTAAAGGCGAATATCGCCAACACAATCGCAACCATGTAGCCACCGATACCTGGCAGCGCAGTTTCGAATGCTGCGGAGGTGAGTGCGGCACCGGTCGCACCGGATGTCCACACACCGCTCGTGATGATCGCCAAGCCGGTGATGCTGCACACGATGATGGTGTCAATGAACGTGCCGAGCATGGCGATCAGGCCCTGATTTACAGGTCCTTTTGTTGATGCTGCGGCATGCGCAATCGGTGCGGAGCCGAGGCCAGCTTCGTTTGAGAAGACGCCGCGGGCAACACCGAACCGGATCGCGGCCCAGACGGCTGCACCAGCAAATCCACCTTCAGCTGCTGCTGGTGTGAATGCGTGGCTGAAGATGGTGACGAACGCCGCTGGGATTGCTGCTGCATTGACGCCGAGAACAATCAACCCGCAAAGGATGTAAGCGATCGCCATAATCGGCACGAGCTTGCCGGCGACAGCACCGATGCGCTGAATGCCACCAAGGATAACGCCGGCTGTCAGAAGCATCATGACGATGCCTGTGTATATCGGCTCAACGCCAAAATTACTCTTGATGACACTGGCAACCGAGTTCGCCTGCACCATGTTGCCGATGCCAAACCCGGCGACAGCACCAAAACCTGCAAAGACGATCGCAAGCCAGTACCACTGACTGCCCAGTCCATTCTTGATGTAGTACATCGGCCCGCCGACGTAGTTGCCAAGCTCGTCGCGCTCGCGGTAGTGGACCGCGCAGACCGCTTCGGCGTACTTGGTTGCCATGCCGACAAGGGCGGTCATCCACATCCAGAATAGTGCGCCCGGTCCACCGAGAAAAATCGCAGTCGCAACGCCTGCAATATTGCCGGTGCCGATCGTCGCCGATAGCGATGTCATCAATGCGTTGAAGGGGCTGATCTGGCCGGAGCCTTGCGCGTTGCGGCCTTCCCACAACAGGTTGAAGCCATAGCCAAGCCGCAGGATCGGCATGAATTTTAGTCCGACCTGTAGAAATAAGCCTACGCCTAAGATGAGTGCCAACATGAACGGGCCCCAAACGACGCCGTTGATCTGATTGACGATGCTGGTCAATACTTCCATGTGCTTCCTCCTAATATTTTCTTTTTGCTAGTTCCAACTTGCTTTCAGCCTCAGGGTTGATGGTCCTGAAGCTAGAAGATGAATCCGCTTATTAGGCTGCGGAGTTATCTGTGGATGTGGTCAATTCCTTTGGTCGTGAGCACGATGCAATGCTGATCTATGTGCTTGCGAGGCGCTCTTGTTTTGCGATCAGTAAATTTAACAGCCGGTCACACAACGCACGAACTTTGATGTGCGCTGGGTGTTGACGCTTGCGTCGTCGGCTGTGTCGTCATCTTCGGCGCGTGCTTCGAGGATGTCATCAATAATTCTGAAATGGAGCGGTCGGCGTGCTGCAAACAGATCTGGAACATCGGCCTACTCCAAACGACAGTTCTGGCTTCGATGAACTCTTCAACGGGGCCGTATTTCCTAATTAGGTCACAATTCCCTCTTAGGCAACTTTTTCCTTAATGTGTTGCAAAGTATCGAATGTGGAATCTTGTGCCGACTGCACTGCAAGATGCTAGGAAGAGTGCCGGTGTGACAAAGAGGAAAACCACGACGTGGCTGATATCGAGAACTCCAAGCAGGGTTTGAACGCAGATTTGGGCACGAACCTGGGGGACGAGCTGAGCGAATACGCGCTTGGGGAATTGGTTCGCGATGCCCGCAAGCGCAAAGGCTGGACGCTGGATGAAACCGGCAAACGCGCTGGCATCGGCCGCTCGACGCTGTCGAAGATCGAAAACAATCAAACCAAGCCGAGCTTTGAGATCGTGCGCCGGCTTACAAGTGCGTTGGAGCTCGAAACCCCGCAATTGTTCCTGCAGTCCGGGCACAATGACATATCGGGGCGACGCGACGTGACGCTCGGCGGGCAGGGCGAAATCAAGTCAACGCCGACTTACGTCCACGAGCTGCTCTGCTCCGAGCTCACGAGCAAGAGCATGCTGCCTTACATCAGCACCATCAAGGCGCGCGCCATCACCGAGTACAGTGAATGGATCCGGCATCGCGGCGAAGAGTTTATGTATGTCCTCAACGGAGAGGTTGAGCTGCACACCGAGCACTACCGGGCCCTGCGGATGAAAGCAGGCGACTCTGTCTATTACGACAGCGGCATGGGCCATTGCTGCATCTCCCTATCGGAGGCCGACGCACAGGTGTTGTGGGTATCTCTGGAGCGATAGCTCCGTCTCGCGAGGCTTATCGCGTTGGGCGGGGGCATTAAGCCAGGCCGGCTCTGCGGAGATGCTCGCCCGCGCACCCTCGGTCAGAGATTGCGCGACTTCTTTGTGATTCTCGCATCTTAAGCGACTGCAAATAATAGATAAATCAGACATGGATCTGGCTGCGTTTTAATTGATGCAAGGCAAGGGGGGAGGGGCGCGGAACGCTAATTTATTGTTTAGAAATAGACTATTAGATTATCAAGGGGGCCGGAAACTGCCCGCTACTTCGGCTTGTTGCAATATGGCTACAATGTAAACATTAGACAATTAAGAAATCAATTTTAGATTGTTGTTCACAGTTCTGTCAGTGTACGTAATGCACGTTATAGTTGCGTGCCCACTTGTGCCATGCCCGGTTGTGTCTGGGGGCATTCAAACTATGTGCCGGCCTCTCCGATCTCTGTTTTGCGTCTAACGCGGTTTGGGCCTTTTAAAAATCGAGATCAGAAAGAGGCTGGAAATGGCAATTTTCCGGAACGGCGGAGCTTTGGCTTCCGCAAGTTCAGAGGGGGCTGATGTCCCGATATATAGAAGAGCCTTGCGCAACTTCTCGGTGCTGACGCAGAGAGCATGGCAGCAATTAACCACGAAACTAGCGCCCGTCGTACTCATCATCGCGGCGACGCTAGCCATGAGTGTCGGCTTTGCCATTTCTGCTTCAGCGCAGACGGGTACGCTTCGGCTTATAGTGCGGACAAGCGGCACAGAAAATACATCGACGCATTCTTTCACAGGCACTGGGGCAGTCCCGGCCAGCTTTTCCGTCACTACAGTGGCGTCCGATGCGTTGAACGCAGAGACAATTACTGATTTCACGGTTGCAGCTGAAGAACATTCACCACCTCGACGGCAGGGCTAGTTCCCGGTAATGGCCATGTGTTGTGGTTTTTCGATTGCGATGATGCCAGTGTCTTTCCGGCAACTTCCGGTGCCAATGCGACCCTGACGGGTGCGATTGCGGATCAGGGCTGTTCAACGCTGACTGCTGCATAACTCTGCGATAAGGGATTCACGGTCGGGGATTTATCTGAATCTATAGGAGTGCGTTTGATTCGAAAGGAGCGCACTCATGGCATCAGAATTCCTGGAACTTTTATCAC
>CAJQQK010000297.1 GCA_905480435.1 uncultured Hyphomicrobiaceae bacterium
CCGTCACTCGACACGACGGCGTCAGACATGCGTGGCCAGGGCGAAAGGATGGCTCGAGCAGGGCCGAACAAAAGGATGAGGTTTGAAGGAGAAGCCAGCCCAGGCGCCAAAGTCACCCACTCAGTTCAGCGAGGAGGCTGACTTTACATGCTCGGCATATTTCGATTAAACCGCAAAACGGAGGCGAAACACAGGAGTTTAAATATGTTTATCATCCGCGCTCAAGGTTATAATATTATAGAAAAATATTAACTAATTTTTTATTTGTGAGTTAAAGTAGATTATGCTATTGCTGAATTAACCTTAACGGGGTCAACGATGGACGATATGGAGTAAGTAAAATGTTACTAAATAGATCGACCACAGAGGACCGCACATCAATCGCTCAAACCTTTGGCAACCGGCGCATAGTTCACGGCGCATCAGGGCTCGATCTGCGACTAAATAAACAGAATGTCGAAGTTTCAATAGATACAACCACGTCAAGCCAGAGACGCCCAATGATAAGAACGTCGACACCCGCAAAATGTTCTCCTCCCCGCTATCGGAATCCAGCACCCAAAGTGTTTATATGCCATTCGAGCATTGACGAGAGGCTTGCGTGCTCCATAGTCGCGATATTCGAGAAAGCCGGAATACGCTGCTGGATTGCGCCGCGAGACATCCCGCCAGGAACTCAATTTGACATTAAAATAGTGGACGCGCTCGAAACATGTACTGATATGATTTTGTTGCACTCCGACCATGCTCGCAAAAGCACTCATGTTCAGCGGGAAATTCGGATCTGGTCGGAAACAAACAAGCGATTACTACATGTTCGCCTCGACAATTCACCGCTATCCAAACAAATGCGATACTATTTGACGGGACATCAATGGACGAAAACAGCCAATCCCGTGAACTTGCTGAAGATTTTCCAAAACCAAAGCTCAACTTAAGTCACTTACTCAAACGATCCCGTTCCAGCCGTGAGGCTGCTGCCGCCGTCGACTGTCATCAACAGGCCCGTCACGAATTGCGCTTCGTCGCTGGCCAGAAAAACCGCGGCATTGGCGACATCCCAGGCCGTACCTTGATGCGACTTCAGCGGCACGCGCAGACGTCGCATCGCACGCACTTCATCGCGTGGGATCCCCATTTCGCGCGCACGGCGCTCAATCGCCATCGGCGTGTCGATCAAACCCGGCAAAATCGCGTTAACCCGCACACCTCTGCCCGCATTCTCTATCGCCATATGCTCCGTCAGCGCGTTGATCGCACCTTTGGCAGTTTTATAGGTGACCGTCGGACTGACATTCACAGATGATGTCGATGACACGTTTATAATCGAACCGCCGCCCTGAGCGCGCATGACAGGCAGCGCGTGCTTGCACGTCATGAACGTGGCCTTGAGGTTCAAATCCATCAGCGCGTCCCACATCCCGACATCGAGATCATAGGTCGGTTTGTCGCCGCGTGAGCGACCGACATTGTTATGCAGGATGTCGATACGGCCGTAACGCTCAACACATGTCGCGATGATCTTCTTGGCGTCCGCCTCTCTGGTAACGTCGGCTCCAATCGTTGAGAATGTTCCGCCAGCTTCTGCCACCATCTTACCGGTTGCAGCAGCCGATGTTTCATCGACGTCGGCGATCAGCACAGTCGCGCCCTCCTGCGCAAATCGTATGGCCGTCGCCCGTCCGTTACCAATCGTTTCACCCGATTGCTGTCCGCCGCCAACGATGACCGCAATCTTATCCGTAAGGCGCATGCTTGTTCCACTTCACTTAAATCGTTCAGGTATCGTGTTGTGTTGAAGATCGTCATTGACCTCCAGGCGAGCCCAGCATCAGCCTTGGGCAAGTTTTGTTGCAGCGCCGCCGGTCGCAGTGCGCCCGCTATCAACGACAAACTGGGTCCCAGTCACATTCTTTGTATGATCGGATGTCAGGAACAGCACGGCATCGGCTATCTCTTCGGGTTCCGTGTATCGCCCCGTCGGCAGGGCTGCCTCGTAATTCGCGCGCGCTTTAGCCGGATCATCCGGCATAATCTGCGCCTGCACGGAGTCGATCATGCGCGTCGAAACAGGCCCCGGACACACGCAGTTAACCCGAACACCACCTCGAGCCACTTCCCCAGATGCGACCTTCGTCAGTCCAATTACTGCATGCTTCGATGCACAATAGGCTGGCATCATCGGCGTTCCCATCATACCAGCAACCGACGCCGTATTAACCACCGCGCCTGAGCCGTTCTTGAGCATGACGGGAAGCACATGTTTCATGCCAAGAAATACGCCCTTCACGTTGACGTTCATGATTGAGTCAAACATCGCCTCGTCGTAGTCGATGATCGATTTGATCTCGCCTTCGATGCCAGCATTGTTAAAGAAGCAATCTATCGTGCCATACGCATCAAGCGTTGCCTTGACGTAAGCTGCAACGTCATCGGCCTTCGTGACATCCGCACCAAAACTGATGGCATCGCCATTGGCCATGCGAACCGCGTCAGCAACGCTTTGCGCACCAGCTTCATCGCGATCGACCACAACCACCTTGGCGCCGGCCTTGGCGTACGCTTGCACCGTCGCCTTGCCTATGCCGTTCGCACCACCTGTTACCAGTGCCACTTTACCCGAAAAATCCATGTCCACTCCTTCAGGATTGTCACCAAGGGTGCCAACATCACAAACCATTTGCGCAACGAAACGTTACCCTCTCCACTCCCACAGACAATGTGAGACACCCGACAATCACATCGCTGCAAACATTTCGCTTGCGTCAACGGCTGCTGAACAGGACAGTAACCACGAACAACAACGCCCGCAGCAGCTGCCTGGTCGAGCTCTCAAGTGTCGGTAATGCCGGCATTTTCAACAACATCCGGCATGATCGACAGCCCTCGGGCCCGCACGCAAAATGAGAACCAGCATGACCGACAATCGCTTCATCAGAACGGGGATTTTTCTCGCGCCCTTCCATGACCTCAAGGAAAACCCAACGCTCGCGATGGAACGTGACATGGAGCTAGTCGTTCATCTTGACGAGCTCGGCTACCACGAAGCATGGGTTGGCGAGCATCATTCCGGTGGCTTCGAAATTATTGCCTCACCAGAAATCTTCATTGCCGGCGTTGCCGAGCGCACGCGCCACATTCGGCTTGGCACTGGCGTCGTGTCACTACCGTATCACAACCCGTTCATGCTGGCAGACCGCATGGTCCAGCTTGACCACCAAACGCGCGGTCGCGTGATGTTTGGTGTTGGCCCCGGCTCGCTTGTCTATGATGCTGTCATGATCGGGCTCGATCCAGCCGAACAGCGCGACAAGCTTGAGCAATCACTCAACGTCCTCGTTCGCCTCTTCAAAGGTGAAACGGTTACAGAAAAAACGTCGTGGTACGACCTGAACGAAGCTAAGCTTCAGGTCCCGCCGTACTCTCAGCCAATGATGGAAATGGCGGTTGCCTCATCACGATCACCGACGGGCTCGTACAACGCCGGGCGTCACGGCATCGGCATGATTGCACTTGGCGGCACCTCTGATGACGCGATGACAGCGCACCGCACCAACTGGGAGCGCTACGAAGGTCTCGCCACTGAAAACGGCCACACACCGGATCGCTCCAAATGGCGAATTGTTACTTTCGCGCATATCGCCGAAACCCGCGAGCAGGCCGAAAAAGATATGGAGTATGGTCTGCAGGCATTCGCTGACTATTTCCGGGATGTGGCAACATTCCCAATCATCCCGCCCGACATTACAGATCCAATCAGCTACCTGCGCGAAAATCAAATCGCCTGCATCGGTACACCTGACGATTGCATTGAACATTTCGAACGCATCTATGCCGGCACTGGCGGTGGTTGCGGTGCCATCCTGACGCTCGCGCATAACTGGGCCGATTGGGATGCCACCAAGAAGAGCTACGAACTGATGGCCCGATACGTTCATCCTCATTTCCAGCGCAACTCAACTGGCTGGAAAATCGATGCCTACAACGATGCTGCCAAAAAGCATGAAACCGCCGGCAAGGCATCTCAGGCAGCCGTCGAAGCTGCCATTGAAAAGCATGCCGCTAAGCGCTCTGGCCTTTGAACGTCAGGCCCGTCATATCGGACAAAAGAGTAATCGAACAGCAATAGGCCGGCGTATAAGCCAGGGATCTCGCTCGAAACCAACGAACGTGCTAATCTCTAACCATGCTTGCAACCAGACCCAGCGCCCCAGCCACCTACGCCGATATAGAAGCCCTACCAGCCAACATGGTCGGGCAAATACTTTTTGGCGCGCTGCACGCCCATCCGCGCCCAGCGCCAAAGCATACGCGAGCTGCATCCCGAATGGGCGCGCAACTTGATGGCCCCTTTGACCGCGGCCGAGACGGCCCTGGCGGTTGGATCATTCTTGACGAGCCTGAACTCCACCTGGGCACGCACGTGGTCGTACCGGACATCGCAGGCTGGCAGCGCGAGCGCATGCCGATACTTCCCGAGACGGCCTATTTCGACGTAGTGCCCAACTGGATCTGCGAAGTCCTGTCGCCATCCACTGCAAAAATTGACCGCACTGACAAACTTGCCATTTACGCCGAATTCAAAGTCGCTCATTGCTGGTACGTCGACCCCAGCGCGCGCACACTCGAAGTCTTCACATTAGTTGATGGTAAGTGGCAGCTCTCGGCGACTTACAAAGACGCCGACGAGGTGACCGCGCCACCATTCGAGGCACATACCTTTCCGCTTGACGTACTTTGGGCAGACGTACCGAGTGGATCCGATTGAGATTAACAGCGCGATGTCATAAAGCACTCCAGTACGTTTGCGCATGCCCTCTCTACACCATTTGCCCGACACGCCATCTCGGCTCACTTCACGCTGGCTCCAGTCATCCAAGTCAAAACCTGAAACATTACGGAACCTCGCACGCTCATGGCTCTCACCATTCTCTCCGAGACGCGCTGCTTTGGCGGCCGTCAACTCCGCATCAGTCACACATCCACTGCCTGCAACTGCGATATGACATTCGCAGTATTCCTGCCGGCCGAAGCCACAGCAGGTCCGGTCCCGGCGCTCATCTGGCTCTCCGGTCTCACATGCAATGATGAGAATTTCAGCCAAAAGGCGGGCGCCCAGCGCTATGCCGCCGAACATGGCATGGCACTGATCGCACCAGACACCAGTCCGCGCGGTGACAGCGTCCCCGACGATGCGGACGGCGCATACGATTTCGGCCTCGGCGCAGGGTTCTACGTCAACGCGACGCAACAACCTTTCGCCACGCACTACCACATGTACGACTACATCACGGTTGATCTGCCGACAGCCCTCGCCGAGCTACCTGTTGACCTCACCCGCATCGGCATCTCCGGTCATTCAATGGGCGGACATGGCGCCTTATCAATCGCATTAAAAAATCCCGACAAATACAAATCCGTCTCGGCGTTCGCACCGATCGCATCGCCGCTCAATTGCCCGTGGGGTCATAAAGCGCTTGGCGGCTATCTTGGCGCTGACAAAACATCCTGGGCCGCCCACGACACCGTCAGTTTGATCACGGATGCCAAAGAGCGCCTACCGCTACTCGTTGACCAAGGCCTCGCCGATGGCTTCCTTGCAGACCAACTCAAACCGGAATTGCTGCGCGATGCCTGCAGCAAGGCTGGTCATCCACTCGACCTGCGCATGCACGAAGGTTATGACCACAGCTATTTCTTCATTGCGAGTTTCATTGGCGATCACATTCGCCACCATGCAGCCGCGTGCAAGGCTTGAGTGACCGACAGAACGTGCCACCAGCAATAGAGTACTAACCCACGATACGATAACCAATGAGCAGGAGCTGCAGCAGTGACCGCCGCATTCGATTTCTCAAACCAATTCCGCGATGACGCACCAGCTGCGGCTGCCATGTGGAAAGGCTTTCCCAAGCACAACTTCGTCGGGGGCCATAACGCACCGGAATCCATTTCAACGGACGATCTCGTTGCCGCTGCTTCCCGCGTCTTAAGCCGAGAAGCATCCACGCTTGCCATGTACAGTGGCCATAGCGGCCCACAAGGTTATCTCCCCTTACGTGAATACCTGTCAGCCAAACTCAAACGCCAGGCCGGCATCGAATGCTCTACCGATGAAATTCTCATGACATCCGGTTCCCTGCAGGCCATCGACCTTGTCAACAAAACGCTGCTCAGCGCGGGCGACACAATCGTCGTCGAACAATCAAACTACGGCGGCTGCCTGACACGTTGGAGCAAGCTCAAGGTCAATATGGTCGCCGTGCAAGTCGACGAACACGGCATGTGCATGACCGATCTCGCCAGGGTTCTTGAACGCCTCAAGGCAGATGGCATCCAACCCAAATTCATCTATACGATCCCAACCGTACAAAATCCGACGGCATCCATCCTGCCACTCGATCGACGTCATGAAATGCTGCGTTTGGCCGAAGCCTACGACGTCCCAATCTTCGAAGACGAATGCTATTCAGATCTCATCTGGGCTGGCGAACGCCCACCTGCCCTGTTCGCCCTCGATAAGACAGGTCGTGTCATTTTCACCGGTTCATTCTCAAAATCAATCGCACCGGCGCTGCGCGTCGGCTATCTGGTTGCGCGCTGGCCATTCCTCTCCCGTGCATTGGCATCAAAAAGCGATGCCGGCTCGGGGCTGATCGAACAGATGATCTTGTCAGAGTATTGCCCGCAACATTTCGATGCCCACGTCATCAAACTCAACAAGCTGCTCGAAGCAAAGCTTGACGTGCTGATCGAAAGCCTCAACGAGAATTTTGGCACCAGCGTTGAATTCACCCGACCACCGGGCGGTATATTCCTGTGGCTGCGACTGCCGGATGCTGTCGATACCAGCAAGTTAACCGAGATTGCAGCCACTCAAGGTATTGCCATCAATCCCGGCGTTGAGTGGTCCAAGGATCATCCCAACGGCAATCGCCACATTCGGGTTTGCTACGCCAGTGGCAGTGCCGATGATATTCGTGCGGGTATCACAGCCTTAGCTGATGTCTGCCATACAGAATTCGGCGTACCCGTTCGCAGCGCCAATCGAGAGCGCTGAGAACCTCAACGGAGCACTTGCAGCTCAACAAAAAGCGGCGACCGAGGCATCGGCCGCCGCTTTTTTATTCAGCAAATCTCAAACCAGGCCAGAAATTAGAAATCCTTGGCGCGGTAGCCTTTGTGGCAAGCAGAACATGTCGCGCCAACCAGCTTCATTTGAGCTGACATCGCGTCTTTGCCGTTACCGGCAACGCTTGCAAGTTTGGCAACAGCTTCACGCCAAGCAGCGCCTTTTTTGCTGATATCCGAACCGGCCGCCCAGATCGCTGGCAATGCACGTGTCTGGCCTTTCAGTGCCGGATTATCATTGCCGGACCCTTTTGGATACAGATGCTTATTGTTGACTTGCGATACCAACTTCAAATTGTTGGCGAAGGTTTTCGCTTTGGCAGCGTCGTAAGCCATTTTTCCTTTCAGCATACCGAACAATGGCCCGGCATTCGAAAGTACGACCTGATAGTAAGCCCGTCGTTGCTTGACGGTCTTATCCGTTGCATCCGCCGCAAAGCTCGGCCCGATAGCACTTGACAGCACCCCGGCAGCTAATATGGCCATCACTACATTTTTCATAATTAAACCCTTCCTATTAAGCGCGCTCAGCACCCGTTAGCGTAGCCACACAATTGGCTCCCCGACGTTTCAAGTGGGTAGCCTGAGATCGAGTTTGCCAGCTATAAGGTAGGTGACGGCCTTCAAGGTCTTGCTGTTTCGGTAGCCGCGCGCCTTGGCTTTTGCGGCCTGGACGAGAGAATTGATGCCCTCG
>CAJQQK010000298.1 GCA_905480435.1 uncultured Hyphomicrobiaceae bacterium
GTCGGCCCTCAAGGCCAAGCCCTGCGGGCGCGCGTAAAGAGCGCGGCCTTGACCGCCACCCGTCTCCTCGGCGACCGCTCTGCCAAAGGATCAAGCAGCCATCCGACCACTCAACTACCCACGCGCAACAGCGAGGAGGCATTTAAGGATCCTATTAAACGCGACGGGCCCTCGTGGGTCAAAACGGAGAAACACAATTACTGTTAGTTAATCAGTCTCTTGGCCGAACCTTGAATAATATTGCTGCACACTTATTTTGCGCTGCACAATATCCTGCCTTGCGTTCGACACACCCGCCGATTACGGCACGCATCTTGGCGGATGAGGGAGCGATTCTTTGCGCATCACAGACAAGTTTGTAGCAGTAGCAACAGCCTGCACTGTCCTTGCAGGATTAACATCAGCCGCGACCGCTGGTTCCCCCTACGGAACATGGCAGCGCCCGGCAACCGGTGTTGTCGTCAAGATATTCCCATGTGGTGGCGGGCTTGGTGTTAAGGTCGTAAAATCCAGCGTGCCGAACCGGATCGGTAAGGTTTACATGTGCGGCGCCAAGAATGCCGGCAAGGGTGTTTACCAAGGCCGCCTGCGCAACCCGGAAGACAACGGAATATACAACGGCCGTGCACGTTTGATCAGCGCGCGCCGCATGGAATTATCTGGCTGCATTCCTCACACCAGCCTGTGCCGCAGCGAAGTCTGGCGCCGTTTGCGATAGGCGCAAGATCGGATAATAGCCAGTTATTCAGGAGAAGCCTGGTGGGCGATCAAGTCACGCAAAGTGGCAATCGTCGAGGCATCCGGCATCCCATCGGTGCAGGTTGGCCGGAAGTGACGCTGGAACGCACTGATGACACGAAGGGTTGCTGCATCCAGCAGCCCATCATCGGCAATATCGTAGCCGTACTGCGCCAATAGCTGCTGGCAGGTCTGGGTACGATCATCGGGCTTTTGCATATCGAACGGCGGCTGATCCGGCTCGTCATCCACGGCATGAGGCGGCACCCAATGCCCCACGCCAGCTGCATGCAGGCGTCGCCAATCAAATTTCTCACCCGGATCAATCTTGCGCTGCGGTGCAATGTCGGAATGTGCCAGAACGTCTGTCGCCTGCATCTGGTTCCGGACGACAATGTCATGCGACAAAGATACAACAGCGCTCATCTGCGCTTCAGGAAAATCCGGATAACCGTGTGCGTGGCCGGGGTTCTGTATTTCAATACCAACCGAACTTGAGTTGATATCCGTCTCGCCCCGCCAGTAAGAAAGCCCTGCATGCCAGGCGCGATCAGCCTCTCGCACCATCTGCGTGACGCGCCCGTCAACATCCACCAGGTAATGGCATGACACCTCACAAATCGGATCACACAGCACATCGATCGACCGCCGAGCGGTTTCAAGCCCCGTATAGTGCAAGATCAGAAGTTGAGGACTCGCATAACCACGACGCTCACCAATGTTTGGCGAAGCAACCACATCGTCGACCAGGCGACTATCGGGTCCCGATGCAAGCAGCGTCTCAACGCTAAGGTTCAAAGTTTACGATCCCGGACAATGCGCTCATAGGCGGCGTTGATCGCAGCCAGCTTACGGGTTGCCATATCGATAAACTCAGCCGGAACGCCACGCGCAATCATGACATCTGGATGGTTTTCGCGAACAAGGCGGCGATAATGAGAGCGCAATGCCTCATCGGAGACATCGGACTGAATACCAAGGACGCTATAGGCATCATCTGGGTCATGAACAAACTGCGCGCGAACTGAGCGATAAGTCTCGTCCGAGTAGCCAAAGATCTCACCGACTTGCTTGAGATAGACTTCCTCGGCCCTGTGAAGAACACCATCTGCAGCCGCGATATTGAACAGCCCCTCGAACACATCACGTTTAAGCTGCGGTTCGAATTCAAGCATGTCAGACATCTGCTGCGCGTAGCTTTCGAAGCCAGCGACGTCCTGTTTGGCAAGATCGAATATGCGTTGCACGTTCTTAGCTTCGTCCGCTGATGTGCGAAATATCTCCTGAAACGCATCGCGTTCGATCTGCGATACAACGCCGTCTGCGGCCGCCATTTTGGCGGATAACGCAACAACCGCGACGGTAAATGCGATCTTGCGTGTGACTGTCGAATCCTCAGGGCATGGCCCAAGGCCGAGACTGCACATAAGCAGATTGACCATCGCCCACAGGGAAGATCCAACGCTCTGCTGAATCGCGTCTGCCAATATCTTCAGTGCCATTTCGTTGTTCCTCCGGCGGTTTAGCCGCCGGGCTCTATCGTTTTATCGCTGTTTAACATTCGATCCGTGCCGATAAACTTTTATGCGTTGCGTCATTTCCTCATTATTGATGTCCCAACGATGCCGCTGCAAGTCAGGTTGTGAGTTAGGTTCAACGATTTGGAAATTAAGTTTGATATCAGACCATCGGAGACATTAGTGAAGAAATATTGTTAACTATATAGTCGGGACAGGAGCGCTAATATTACGAATCGTATTGTCTGGTATCTGCAACAGACTGGGCACGATCGTTGCGATACTGAGCTTTGAGCCTTGCGACCCACGGGTTGACTGCTAGTTTTCGTGAATGGAAGTAGGGTTTGGCGCAGATTGCCAGGGGAACCGTAGGTACCAATGCTGACTCAAAATAGGGCGAACGCCCAATTTCTGACGTCGCGGGCACTAACCGTGGCGATCGTCGTATCTGTAGTCCTGGTCAATTCTGTTGCTTGGGGTATTCCGCTTTTGGTTGGTGGCAGCAGCCACTCGAGCCCTCTTCTGGATAGCTCGCGGATGACGACAGGCACCATCTCGAAGCTTAAGAAGGCACGCCAGCCATCGACAAAGCTCGCAAAGCAATCCCCTCAAAAGATTTATGCTGGGCTGGTGCCACTACCCAATCAGGCGCCGGGGCGGGCTTACGAAGCTGTAGTGCATTCTGCAAAGCCGGTTTCTGAAAATGTTGGTCGACAGGGGCTTCCTGAACTTGCACTAAGCAGCAAACCTTCGACGTTATTCCCACGGCCCGAGCCACGGCTCGAATTGCCCAAGCCGCCTCGTATTGCGGCAGCTGTACATGACAACGCAGGCACTAAACGACAATTACAGGCTACCCGACGTTTCAAGTGGGTAGCCTGAGGTCGAGTTTGCCAGCTATGAGGTAGGTGACGGCCTTCAAGGTCTTGCTGTTTCGGTAGCCGCGTGCCTTGGCTTTTGCGGCCTGGACGAGAGAATTGATGCCCTCG
>CAJQQK010000299.1 GCA_905480435.1 uncultured Hyphomicrobiaceae bacterium
GTACTTTGGGTGTCGTCGTGGCCTGGCTATGAAGTCGAACAAGCATTTGCGCCTCCGTCTCGGATATCCCTCAAAACCGAACGTGCCATGAAAAGGGCCGAGCGCCGAGGATCAATGTGATCATCCGGGATGGAACAGGTAGGGACCTAGTTTGAGCTTCAATAGATGCGGCTCAATGGAGCAAGGGCGCAAACCAGTTTTCGTCACTGGTTTGCGCGAATTGCCGGATCAGGCGGCTTTTTTCTGCATCAAGCCCTGATTAACTATGAGTTCGGCGATCTGGACCGTGTTGAGAGCAGCGCCTTTCAGAAGGTTATCGCAGACAACCCACATGTTGAGACCATTCTCGATCGTCGCGTCGTCGCGGATGCGGCTAACATAAGTTGCGAACTCACCGGCTGCATCAACCGGCGTGATGTAGCCGCCGTCTTCGCGCTTGTCGACGACCAGAAGGCCTGGTGCTTCGCGCAGTATCGAGCGTGCTTCAGCGACCGACATATGACGCTCGAACTCGATGTTGACGGCCTCGGCATGAGACACGAATACCGGCACGCGGACGCATGTCGCGGTCAGCTTGATCTTCGGGTCGAGGATCTTTTTGGTCTCGACCATCATCTTCCATTCCTCTTTCGTGTAGCCATCTTCCATGAAGACGTCGATGTGAGGAATGACGTTGAACGCGATCTCTTTCGGGAACTTGCTCGCGCTGACTTCCTGACCGGGCACATACTTGCCCTTGGTCTGATGCCAAAGCTCGTCCATCGCTTCCTTGCCGGCACCGGATACGGACTGGTAGGTCGAGACAACGACGCGCTTGATCGGGTTCTCGTCATGCAGCGGCTTCAGTGCGACGACGAGTTGCGCTGTCGAGCAGTTCGGATTGGCGATGATGTTCTTACGATTGTTCTTGGCCATATATGGCGCCAGTACATCGCCGTTCACTTCAGGCACAATCAGCGGCACATCGATGTCATAACGAAACGCCGACGAATTATCGATGACCAGACAGCCTTGTGCACCGATCTTCGGAGACCACTCTTGCGAGACGGTGCCGCCAGCGCTCATCAGCGCAAAATCGCATTTTGAGAAATCAAACTGTTCGAGGTCATGACATTTGAGCGTTTTATCGCCGAAGCTTACTTCGCGGCCAAGTGACCGGCGCGACGCGACAGCAAAGATCTCATCGACCGGGAATTCCCGCTCGGCAAGGACGTCCAACATTGCCTGGCCCACGTTACCCGTGGCGCCGACAATGGCAATTTTATAGCCCATGTCCATGTCCTCAGATTAGTGCAGCCCAGCCGAATGCTGCACCGCAAGGGCATTCGATACGCTTCGCGCTAAAAAAGTTCAAGCAGACAATCAATTGTTGGCAAGCAAACGACGATGACGCGTCAAATAGAATGCTTCAATTCGGCGGTCAAACAGCCTAAGACCGCTGATGAATACTACGGCCGTCGCAAATCGCGATGTGCCAAGCCGACCAGTCGGGAAGGAAACCCTATGTACGAAGATCTCAAGCTTTATATCAACGGCGAGTTTACTGCCGGTAACAGTGGCACCGGCGAAGACGTCATTAACCCTGCCAATGACGAAGTGCTGGGTCATCTGCCTTATGCCAAGCAGCCTGAAATGGACGCGGCACTCGAAGCAGCCCGCAAGGGATTTGAGATTTGGCGCAAGACGTCTGCGTTCGAGCGTTCGGGTATTTTGCGCAAAGCCGCTGACCTGATGCGTCAACGCGTCGACGATATCGCCCGCTATATGACGTTGGAACAAGGCAAACCACTGGCGGAAGCCAAAGCGGAAACGCTGATGAGCGCCGATGTGGTCGATTGGTTCGCGGAAGAGGGCAAACGCGCCTACGGACGGATTATCCCGGCGCGCGCGCCTGGTGTGCGCCAGATGGTGATCATGGAGCCAATTGGTGTTGTTGCTGGTTTCGCGCCGTGGAATTTTCCAGTTAGCCAGGCGATCCGTAAGATTGCGGGCTCGCTTGCGGCCGGTTGCTCGATCATCTGTAAGTGCCCGGAAGAAACGCCAGGCTCGCCGATCGCCATGGTCCGCTGTTTCCATGATGCCGGTGTGCCGCCAGGGGTTCTTAATTTGATCTTTGGTGTTCCAGCTGAGCTGTCAGAATATCTGATCCCACATCCGACGATCCGTAAGGTGTCTTTCACGGGTTCCGTGCCGGTCGGCAAACACCTCGCAGCCCTTGCCGGGCAGCACATGAAGCGCATCACGATGGAGCTTGGCGGGCACTCGCCGATGCTGATCTTTGATGATATCGACGCTGAAGAAGTGGCAGCGCTGACGGGTGCCCTGAAGTGGCGCAATGCCGGTCAGGTGTGCATTTCACCGACGCGCTTCTTTGTCCAGGAGAAGGTCTACGACAAGTTCGTTGCCAAGTTCATCGACGTCGCGAAAGGCATGAAGGTCGGCGATGGTCTCGATGAGACGTCAACCATGGGGCCGCTTGCCAATCCGCGCCGGATCAATGCGATGGACACGTTCATCGGCGACGCTGCGGAAAAAGGCGCGACGGTCGAAACCGGTGGCAACCGAATTGGCAACCAGGGCAACTTCTACGAGCCAACGGTGCTGACCAATGTGCCGGAAAATGCGCGGATCATGTCAGAAGAGCCATTTGGTCCGGTTGCTGTGATGCTGCCGTTCAAGGACACCGACGAAGTGCTGGAACGCGCCAACAAACTGCCGTTCGGGTTGGCGAGTTATGCATTCACGAACGATACGGCGCTTGCAACACGCGTGGCTGACTCGCTTGAAGCCGGCATGGTGTCGATCAACCATCACGGCCTGGCACTGCCAGAGACGCCGTTTGGCGGCATCAAGGACTCTGGCTTTGGCCACGAGCAGGGCATCGAAGGTCTGCAGGCTTATCTGTCGGCCAAGTTCGTCAGCCATAAGGGCTAAGACTGAAGCTTCGGAGGCAGATCCCAACGTTGGGGCTTGCCTCCGAAGTGCTGGTTACTATTTTGGGTGCTTTGGTTTTGTTGGTTTGATTATCTCATTTTGACTTGAGTTGTGACGTAGAACTTTTCGAGATCTGAATTCAGTTCGTGGCTCAATCGATGTTCTGGAAACAACAAATCTGCCGGTTATGGTTGGGCGCTGCTCTGTGCGTGTGCTTGGTTTCGAACGTGCTCGGAAATGACATCTGGCTCAAGGAAAACGAGCTGCGCAGCGGCTTAGGTGGCGCAACCATCGACGGGCAATATGTCGACGCGCGCGGCTTTCGAGAACATTACAACGCTGACGGATCGCTCAACTACGAGGAGCCCGTGGGCAACGCCAAACTCGGCGGACGCTGGTCGATCGTGCGGGACCGGTTCTGTACGATTTATGATCAATCTGAAACAGGTGGATGCTACCGGGTGCGTCAGGTCAGCGATAATTGCTTCGAGTTCTTCTTTGATACGCGGACCGTTGCAGAGGCCCAAAGCTCAACGTTGCGCAATCCGACTTGGACGGCGCGCGCCTGGCGCACGGATCGCGTTTCGACGTGCGAAGAACGACCGATGGTTTGAGTGCTGCGAGATGGCGGATCGTTTACGGGTGTCAGTCTGACGTTGGTTTGTCAGGATCGCGGACCACGACTGGTGGTTCTTTGCGACGGTTTCAGGACGCTTTAAGAAATCGCTGAGGGCCCGGCCTGGCTCGACGTTGAATGTCTGGCTGGTCATTTTGTAGTCGCGCATCCGGTCAAGGCGAAAGGTGCGGAAATCATCGCGCAGCTCACACCACGCAGCAAGCATCCAGACAGGACCGAAATAGGCCAATGAGAGTGGCCGGACGATGCGCTCGGACGCGTCGCCAAGCCCATCCGTGTATGCGAACAGGACTTTCCGGCGATTGCGAATAGCAGCCCGGATGTCGACCAAATCAACCACCAAGGGTTGCATATAATGCTGTTCGGGCGCGAGCAGCGCGGTGTTTTCCATGTACCTACGCAGGCGCTCCGGGATCACCGCCTCGACTTTTGCGATCACGTTGGCGGCGGCAATGGCCAGTTCATTGTCGGCCCAGGATTCTATGATGCGGGCACCAAGGACCAACGCCTCAATCTCAGCTTCGGAAAACATCAGCGGCGGCAGATCGTAGCCCGATCGCAATACGTAACCGACGCCGGCCTCGCCTTCGATGGGAACACCGCTCGCAATGAGGTCGCGAATATCGCGATAGATTGTGCGTTCGGTGACACCAAACGCCTCGGCCAGATCGGCCGCCCGCACCAACTTCTTGCGGCGCAGATACTGAATGATTTCGAGCATTCGATCGGCGCGTGTCATGTTTTCGCTCACGGTGCTGTTTCTGGCAACGGAGCTGCCAGGCACCTCCGCGGGGGCGGCCTATCGGCCGGGTCGCGTTGCTTCCCGGCTTCGAGGAAGGCTCGAAGCCGTTAGTCCTGGTGCTCCGGGCTGCATCACCCGGTTCAAAAGCTAAGAACACTACTGGCTCACCGGTTGTGCCTTTGTTGAAGGCAACGCGGCTCGCTGGGACAGATCGGCCTGCTCCCCGATATTTTCCTCATCATTGGGTGCTCATAGCATGTCTCCTGACAAACCTTGTCAGGAGTGGATGATGTTCCTGACATCAGATGTCAGGAGGGTTGGTTCATGGTCGGTGGCATCAGACGGCGACATGCGCCGCTTGGGCGCCGCTCGAATTTCTCCGAAAGGGCAACGACATGAGCACTATCAGAAGCCGAAACTCTGCGATTTATGGGCTGTTTGACAACCTACTGAGAGGCGCTGCATTTGGTTTGGCTGTACTGAAACGGATCCATGAGGCTCGGCGCTCCCGCGCGATAACGCAGCTTCTCCTGACACATGACGACCGGATGCTGAATGACATAGGCGTATCTCGTAGCGATGTAGAGCAAGCGCTCTCCGTGAGGTGGGATGTCGACCCTGCCACAATGCTGGCGGAAATCCGCCGTCGCCGCATGCAGGCAGAAAGACAAGGCCTCATTCAATGGCGCGTGCACTAGAGCGGGTCAGGTTTAAGTGGAATCGCTCTCAGGCTCTGGAAGGCCGCTCCAGTTCTGCCCTCTCACGGCTATTCCTCGCTACCGCTCGGGCCTGCAAGGGCGTGGCGCAACGCGCCGGGTCACGTGCGCTCCCTTTGCGCGCCTCCATCTAAGTCAGACACGCTCTAAAGCAAGGATGGTGACTTGGGAGGTGGAGCTCTTTGCATGCAGCACCGCACGTGACATGGTGAGCGGCTTCCTGACCGGGAACAGGGCGAACGGATGCGTTGTCCGCTCCCTATCACACCTGTTCATCGACATGGCCCACCAACCACGGTACGGCATCCACACCGCATGCGCTTGCTGCAGTTTATCAAAGAGAACGCACGCTGGCTCGCTGCCGGCGTATTGCTGACGTGCTCATCAAGCTTCGGCCAGACTTACTTTATCGCCCTCTCTGCTGCCCATGTGCAGGAAGCATTTGGTCTTAGCCACGGCGGCTGGGGTGGCATCTATACGATGGGCACATTGATGTCGGCGGCACTGCTTATGCAGGTCGGCCGACTCGCGGATCGCTTTAAGGTGAAAACGCTGGCGGTGGCGACGCTCTCTCTGTTTGTGATGATGTGCCTGGCGATGTCAGCCGTATCGCATTGGATTATGCTGGTTTTCGCGATCTTCGGCCTCAGGTTTTGCGGCCAGGGTATGATGAGCCATCTCGCGTTGACTGCTATGGGCCGCTGGTTTCGAGGCAATCGCGGCCGGGCTGTGGCAATCGCTTCGCTCGGCTTCTCGATCGGCGAAGGACTGTTACCGATCAGCTTTGTGCTGCTGACGAGTCTCATCGGATGGCGATTTGGCTGGGTAACGGCGGCGGCTATACTGGCGCTGATCGTTGTACCGCTACTGCTCTACTTGCTGCGCAGCGAGCGCTCGCCGCAGTCAATGAGCGATTCACAACACAGCCCAGGACTTGGTGGCCGCCATTGGACACGTGGAGAGGCCATGCGGCACTGGCTGCTGTGGGCCTTGATGCCCGGTTTTCTGGCACCATCCTTCATCAGCACGTCGCTGTTCTTTCACCAAGTCCATCTGACAGAAATCAAGGGCTGGCATATAGCGAGCTATGTCGCGACCTATCCGATTTACTCAGCCTTTTCTGTTATATCCAACTTCGCGGCGGGAACGGTCGCTGATCGTTACGGGGCTGCGCGTCTGCTGCCGTTCTATCTGTTGCCAATCGGTGGGGCGATGATCGTCATGGGCCTCGCGACAAGCTTTTGGTGGGGCCCCGTTGCGCTGGTCATGATCGGCATCACACAAGGTGCCTCACAAGCTATGATCGGTTCAATCTGGCCTGAATATTTCGGAACCCGGAACCTTGGCTCAATCCGAGCGTTTGCCGTCGCCGCCATGGTATTCTCGACGGCAATTGGTCCCGGCATCACCGGACTACTGATAGACCAAGGCATTGGCTTTGAAACACAATGCCTTTGGATGGGCGGTTATGTGGCCCTGATTAGCCTGTTTTTTGTTGGTGTTTCGCGGACAGCACACGTCGAACGACACCAAGAAGGCAAAAATCCGACCTACTAATACAACAATTGTGACTCATTATTACATTTCATCAGTGTTGCGACAATCTTTGCCGTGACACTGCGCGGCGTAGCTGTGAGGTTGTGTGCCGCTGCCATGCAGCGGGCTCAATATATTGAGCGTTGTTAATGCCTAAAGTGATTGCGACCTGCCTGCAAGCAAGAGAGCAGGGCTTGGCAGACGCAGCGCGACGAGATCGAACGGGGAGTATTGAATGTCTATGCCTAGTTATCGCGACCGTCAGAAATCAACCATCGTCAAAATTGCGAGAGATATCCTGGCGACCGAAGGACTGGAAGGGCTGCAGGCGAGACGCGTGGCCGGCGCCGCAGATTGTTCGGTTGGTACAATTTACAACTTGTTCGGCAGTCTCGATATGGTGATCATCGCAGCCAATGCCGAAACGCTTGGTGAACTTCACCAACTGCTGCTTCAGGCGAAAGAAAGCGAACCGAAGCTCGGTGGCCAACTGGACGCATTGGCCAAAGCCTACCTTGAATTTGCCTTGGCCAGGACACTGGAATGGCGTGCGCTTTTCGAGCACCGCTTCGCGACCAAAACCAGCGTGCCAGAATGGTATCGGCTATCGCAAGCGGAGCTTTTCGCGGTCGTTGAAGAACTTCTGCAGCCTGCCATTCAAGCTGAGGCCGCACGGGCACTGTTTTCGGCAGTGCACGGGGTTGTATCAATCGCTCTCGATCAGAAACTAGGCGAATTCGACCGCCCAGCCACTGAGCGGCAAGTCCAATTTATTGTGAAGTCAATTGCCCAGGGCATCAACGACAACCACCAGCACTAAAGCGCGGCGCACAAAATGCTCCTCGCTACGTGCGAGGCCTCCATCAGAGCGGCGCTGGCGCCTGGTCGCATGCGCTCGCTGCATGCTGAATCCTATTGGACGTGACGTGCTTTAAGCTTCGCATTCTGCCGAACAGTGGTACTCGGTGTCAGCTCGTCGACGGTGGCTCATTTTGTTCGCTTAATGCGCTTACGATCAGTGCAAGTTCATCCAGAAACCGCTGACGGCTTGCCTCTGGCAATGCTGCCAAAACCGTTTTGTCGACTTGCTCGACCGTTGGCTCATAACGGCGGAGCGCTTCCCAACCATCATCTGTCAACTTGACTGAATAGGCGCGCGCGTCATGTTTCGTGCGTCGGCGCTGAAGCAAATTTTTGCGTAGCATCCGCCGCACGATGTCGGCCAGAGTAGAGCGATCAATTCCGGTCTTTTTCACTAAACTCGTTTGACTGAGCCCCTCGTTCTGAGAAACCGCAACCAGCACTGCGAATTGTCGTGGTGTAAGATCGCCCGAGGTCATTTCGGATTGAAAAATTTCACTGGCGCACTGTCCTGCGCGATGGAGCAGGTGGAGAGCCGAACCTTGAAGGCGGTCGTCTTCAACAGCCATTTCAGCCGTTCCTCTCAAAATATCTTTGCCATTGCTGTTGTCGTGTTATCAATGAACTGAGTTCATCTTCGAATTCGAGGACGCGTTCAAATAAGGCAGAACCACGATTTCGAATACGTTGTTATTCCGATATGTTGAAACATATCCGGTCGGTCACAGCAATCATGAATTTTACCGACGACCGATCAAGGCGTGCATAAGTCGATAATTTAAACACTTGGAATCAGCAAGTTAGTTTCGACTCGAGCACATACTTCAGGTTGAATCGTCTGTTATCGTCGGTTCAGAAGCGTCATATTTCTGCAGCAACCCGAGTTGCGAAATGGCGAAAATCATCGTGATCGGCATGATTCCCATGAGCTTGAAGCCGGCCCAGAATTCGGTGCTGAAGTTCCGCCAGACGATTTCATTGACGACTGCGAGAAAGATGAAAAAGCACGCCCACCGGAACGTCAGCAAACGCCAACCTCGGTCTTGAAGTTTGAATACTTCGCCAAAAAGATGGCGCAGCAAAGAATGACCAGCGAGCAAGCCGCCGAATAATATAACACTGAATAATAGATTGACGATCGTCGGCTTTATTTTGATGAAGTATTCTTCTGCGAAATAAAGCGTGAGGCCGCCAAAAACCAAAATAAAGAAACCCGATACCAGCGGCATAATCGGAATGCGACCGAATTTCATGCGTGAAACAACAAGAGCTAAAATCGTCGCCACCATAAAGGCGCCAGTGGCCTTGAATATACCGAACCAGGAATTCGTGACGAAGAACACGACGAGCGGCCCAGCCTCAAGAACTAGCTTGGCGAGCTGACCTTGCTCAAGTACAGGTTCAGCCGTTTCAGCAGCCGGTTTCTTTGCGTCTTGATTGGCGTCCGGATTCACGAATATCTCCAGATTTCAATTGATTACGTCGCGATACGAAGCTGCAAGAAACAAGTGTGTTGCGGTCCAATCCAGCTTATTCAGCAGGAGAGACTTTAGCACTGCTGTCAGCGTCGTCGATGCGGTACTTCTGCATCATCATCGTCAACCACCAGGCATAAATGCCGCTCAATGGCATGATGAATGCGACCTTGAAGAGGATCCAGATATTGATCCCGTCCATGCACCAGTTAATAATAGGGATGCAGTACATCCCATCTTTTTCGAAAATTAGTCGAACGAATTCATTGGCGATCGCGGTGAAAACAAAAAACCACGCGAAGCTCCAAGTAAAATTATCCCAACCTTTTTTCGTGTAGTTGAATGTCCCCTCGAAAATGTATTTGAAAAAATTTCGCCCCATATAAAGTCCACCAAACAGGAATATCGCAAACATGGCGTTGAATATTGTTACTTTGATCTGAACCCACATTGGATCGCCGGTCACGATCGTGAGGAAGCCGAAGACGATGGTCACCGTGCTGGCAATCAGCGGAAAGATAGGCAAGCGGCCTAGCACCATCAGCATGGTCACGATGGCAATGCCGGTGGTGATGATCAGCGCCCAGGTGCCAACATTGATGCCGTAGGCCGCGTTCATGATGAACATCGCAACCAGCGGGCCGAACTCGCTCATGATGTTGACAGTTTGCTCGGCATTGAACGGATATAACTTACGAAGCCAGTTCATTTATTTCCTGCCCGGTTGAGGTCGTCAGAGGCCAAAAATTTGACGCAAGTTTTTCATGATACGGGATGAACACGAACAATCTTCTAATCAGCGGCAATTGCGGCGGCGAACTCGCCAGCATCGAATGCCGCCAGATCCCCAACGCCCTCGCCAACACCGATTGCATGTACAGGTAGGCCGTGCGCTTGCGCAATGGCAACGAGGATGCCACCGCGAGCGGTACCGTCCAATTTCGTCATAACAATGCCGGTTACACCCGCGCGCTCACGAAATACTTCTACCTGACGCAAAGCGTTCTGCCCCGTTGTCGCATCAAGCACCAACAGCACGTCGTGAGGCGCCTCAGGATCGACCTTTTTCATGACCCGGACGACCTTTTCAAGCTCGTCCATCAGGCCTTCCTTGTTTTGCAGCCGGCCAGCTGTATCAATCAACACGATGTCGGTGCCGTTTGTTTTTGCCTCAGTTAGTGCGTCAAACGCAAGACCTGCTGCATCCGCGCCAATGTCACGGGAAATGAACCCAGCGCCAGTGCGTTCCGCCCACACCTTGAGTTGATCAACGGCGGCCGCGCGGAAGGTGTCACCCGCCGCTACGAGCACGCTTTTGCCCTGGGCCTGGAATTGAGAGGCGAGCTTGCCAATGGTGGTTGTCTTGCCTGCACCGTTGACACCGATCATCAATATGACATGAGGCTGCTTGCCACGATTGACGTCAAGGGGTTTGGCGACTGGCGTCAGAACGGCCTCGACCTCGTTTGCCAGAATCGCTCGGACTTCGTCTGCCGATACGCCTTTGGCAAAACGGCCATCTGAGATTTTATCGGTAATCCGTGTTGCCATGGCCACGCCGAGATCGGCCTGGATCAGGATGTCTTCGAGGTCATCGATGGTGGCTGCATCGAGCTTGCGTTTGGTGAAGACGTTGGTGATGCCCGACGTCAGCTGTGATGAGGTTTTGGAGAGGCCGGATTTCAGGCGCTGGAACCAACTGCCACCCGATGCGGCAGGAGGCTCAGGTTCAGCGGGTGGTGAAACAGGTGATGGTTCGGGCTCAATGCTCGGCGGGGCAACGTTTTCTACGGGCACTGGCAAATCGTCAGGCACGTGAACCGGTGGTGGCTCTGCTATTGCTTCGACGGCCTCTTCAGGCACTATGTCCGAAGTAGGTCGGGGCTCCGGAGCAGATGTCGGCTTTGAGCGGCCGAATAGGCGGCTGAATACGCCTGGCTTTTTATCGTCCGTGCTCAATATATGGTCTCCGCCAACAAACGACGCCCGTCACTTCCAGTTATTCTGGCGCGCGCGACAGCGCCGGTTTGGGCCGGGTCTGTCAACTGCACTTCTGCAAATTGAGGCGTACGACCGATATTGGGGCGCTCCAGCAAAACGTCAACCGTGCTGCCGACTTGATTGGCGAGGAATTGCTGCAGACAGGCATTGCCTTTGTCGCGAAGCCGAGCGGCGCGCTCCTTGATCGTGGCGCGCTCAACCTGCGGCATGCGGGCTGCCGGCGTGCCGGGGCGCGGCGAGAATGGGAACACGTGCAGGTACGTCAGCTCACACTCGTCGACGATCGCGAGCGTGTCTTGAAACATCGCCTCGGTTTCGGTTGGGAAGCCGGCGATCAAATCAGCACCAAACACCACATCAGGACGCAGCCGACGGGCCTCATTGCAGAAGTTGATCGCGTCAGCGCGCAAGTGACGGCGCTTCATCCGCTTCAGCGTGAGATCAGCGCCCGCCTGCATGGACAGATGCAGATGCGGCATCAAACGCGGCTCTTCGGCAATCGCGGCAAGCAAGTCTGCATCAATTTCGACTTGGTCAATCGAGGACAGACGGAGCCGTTGAAGATCCGGGACATGCCGCAAGATCTGACGAACAAGACGACCGAGCGTCTGACCGCCAGGCAAGTCAGGACCATAGGAGGTCATGTCGACGCCGGTTAGAACGATCTCGGCGTAGCCCTGGTCGACAAGGCGACGGACCTGCTCGACCACTTCGCCAGCTGGCACCGAGCGTGATGGACCACGACCATATGGAATGATGCAGAACGTGCAGCGATGATCGCAGCCGTTTTGGACTTGGACGTAGGCGCGCGAACGCGTTGCGAAGCCGTCGATCAGCTGGCCTGCCGTCTCGCGGACACTCATGATGTCGTTGACCAAGACGCGTTCTGTATCGCCAGTTGCGAGCCCCTTGAACGTGCTGGCTGCGAGTTTCTCGGCGTTGCCTATGACGTGGTCGACTTCAGCCATCTGGTTGAAGGTTTCAGGCTCGATCTGGGCGGCACAGCCTGTCACGACAATCCGAGCGTCGGGCTGCTCCCGGCGTAGACGGCGAATGGTCTGTCGGGCTTGACGAACGGCCTCAGTGGTTACAGCGCACGTGTTGACGACAGTGACATCCTGCAAGCCGTTCGCGTCCATATGAGAACGCATGACTTCGGACTCGTAGGCATTGAGGCGGCAGCCGAGCGTAATGATCCGGTTGTCAGTGTCGCCCTCAGATGTGTTGCGTTTCACGTTTGGAGGGCTAGTCATGAGATGGTCATCCCGCCGGACACGTGGAACGTGAGATTGCCTTCGTGCTCAAGCTCAGCTGGTCCGGTCATGATGACATGGTCGTCGGCGCGCCACTCGATCTGCAGCGGACCACCGGGCACGATGATTGTTCCCGCACGATCCATTCGGTCTGTACGGGCCGCGTTTACTAAAGTTGCACAAGCCGCCGAGCCACAGGCTTTAGTCAAGCCAGCGCCACGCTCCCAAGTGCGAATGCGCGTGCGTTCACGGCTTTCAACCTTGGCCAGGGTGATGTTGGCGCCTTCGAGGAATATCGGATGCATTTCCAGCAATGGACCGATCCGCGAAAGATCAAAAGCATCGAGGTCATCAACCCAGAAGACCGCGTGTGGGTTGCCCATACTGCACACGGACGGAGAGTGCAGTATGGGATCATCGATCGGACCAATCTGCAGCTCGATGCGGGTGGTGTCGTGGAACGGATCACGGGTCGGAATATCTTCGGACGACAGACCTGGAGTCCCCATGTCTACAGCAATGCTGTCCGAGCCGGTCATTGTGACTTCAAGGTTGCCAGAGGCTGTTTCGTAGCGCTGCTGTTTGCGACCGGATTGCTCGAAGACCGTGAGTGCAACACAGCGCATGCCGTTGCCGCAGGCCTCCGCGCTGGATCCATCGGTGTTGAATATCTGCACGCGGGCATCGGTTTCGACAGGATCAGCGTCATAAAGCACCATCAACTGGTCGAAACGGCTGCCAGGGTTACTGGCGATGCGAGCTGCTTCCTCGGACGCGATCACGACATGACTGCCGCGTGCGTCGACCACGACAATCTCGTTGCCGAGGCCGTTCATCTTGCGGAATGGAAGGACTGTGTCGTGCATCATGGCGCCTTATATGGCGAAACCATCAACCAAAGACAACTATTCGCATAACTGTCTTGGTTTGTGCTTATCAGCCGCATCGAGCCTGCAGCGCATCATCCAGCTGTGGGTCGCGAACTGCGCCGCGCTTTGTTAGCCTATCCGTCACTAGAGATTTTGGAGATGGAACGAACGAAATGGCGGATATTAGCGAGACTTTTGGTGCTGCAGACCCTGAAGCCGCAGGCTTTGACCCGGCGCGGCTGACCATCGTCAGCCAGGCGTTTGGACGGGAAATAGAGGCCGGCCGATTGCCTGGTGCCGTCATGGCCGTGGCTCGCCGCGGGAAGTTGGCCTATTTCGAAGCATTCGGCTCTCGTGATCCGGAGACAGGCGCCGCCATGCCAAAGAATGCGGTTTTCTCGATCGCTTCGATGACCAAACCCATGACGTCGGTCGCTATCATGCAGCTGTTCGAGCAGGGCCGCTTGCTGCTTGGCGACCCGATCAGTGCACATTTGCCGGAATTTGCCGGCATGGCGCGCGGTGTGGTGGGAGATGACGGAACGTTGCACCGCGTCGACGTCGAACGACAACCAACGATCCAGGACCTGCTGCGGCATACATCGGGGCTGACCTATCAGAACCGTGGCACGACTGCGGTGTATGCAGCTTATCCCGGATCATCGGCGACAGCTGCACTGCAGCTCACAAAGCAACAAGCCATTGATACGCTTGCAAGTTGCCCGCTGCTGTTTGAGCCAGGTAGCGCTTGGGAGTACGGATTTTCGACCGACGTGCTGGGCTTCATCGTCGAGGCTGTAACAGGCCAGACGCTCGGGGCTTATTTGGCCGAAAATGTATGGGCGCCGCTTGGGATGCAGGATACTGCGTTCGACCTCGATGAGACGAGCAAGCAGCGCTATGCACGTGCATTCGACACCGACCCGATAACTGGCGAGCCCCAGTCACTCTATCATGAGCGTGAAGGTACGAAACACTGGGAGGCAGGTGGGGCCGGCGCTGTTTCAACCGCCCTTGACTACCTTGCCTTTACTGAGGCGTTGCGGGAGGGCGGCAGCCGCCAAGGCACGCGGCTGCTCGGCCCAAAGACCGTGCGATTGATGAGCTCTGACCATCTTGAGGCGCATGTCAGCAACCGAATCGCGGACACGATGGACCCGGCGGCCGAAGGATATGGCTTCGGGCTCGGCTTTGCGGTTCGGCGAGACGATGGTGTTGCCGCGCTGGCCGGAACCGCTGGTGATTATTACTGGTCAGGCGTTTTCGGCACGTATTTCTGGATCGATCCGGTCGAAGAACTATCGTGTGTGGTGATGGCGGCTGCGCCTGGGGCCATCCGGTTGCGGTTCAGGCAGTTGAGCCGAGCGCTGGTTTATCAGGCGATGAGATGAGCTCTTTGCGTTCACGGGCCGCACCGGGCGCTAACGCGCCCTGGCCCTCCACGGGGGCGGCCTAGCGGCCGGGTCGCGTGCGCTCCCGGGGTAGTTGCCTGGGGTGGCTCTGGGAACCTGGGCGGCCGGCACGCATTCGCACGAGTGGATTGCGGCGACGTGCTGAAAATTGTGATTTACGCCGATAAAACGGTCTTTGACGCGCGCCACGCGACCATGCTGAATCAAACTCTGTCACTCTCTAAC
>CAJQQK010000300.1 GCA_905480435.1 uncultured Hyphomicrobiaceae bacterium
TGCTCCGTCTTCGTTGAGCGCACCAAACGATCAAGCTCGGCACGCTCAGCCTTCGTCAATACGATCCGGGTCGCTTCAAAAATGCAATTCATGCAACACTTGAATCACGACTCATCCATTAGAGATAGTGGGTACTAGCGCTTTCACGCGACGGACATGCGGTGTCTCGGGTGAATGGTTGGGTCCAAGATCAAAGACATTGTCTGAGGCCGTGCAACGCCTGCTCGCATCAAGAAATTGATCGGATAGAACGCGGAGACGATCGAGCCATTCATTTGGGATAGCGTTCGGAATCGTCAGAGACCCGTCAGAAAAATACTGTTCCCGCTGTGCCTGATTGAGGCGTGTCGCCGGTTGTTCGAGAATGTCTTCCGGTTTCATATCATAATGTCCCAATCAGCGTGTTCCGCCATGGCAGCATCCTAATTGGATCTGCCTCGCTTGCGCATTCGCAACGTGATTTTTAACACCGTGCAGTAATCCGCGACGAAGCCTGTTAGGTTGCCGCTCAAGGAAATCGAATAACGAGGGAGATGCCGGATGCGAGCTGTCGGATTGATGAAGCATGGTGGCCCGGAAGTCTTGCAAGTCGTTGATGTTCCCGAAGTGCAAGCTGGTCCGGGCCAAGTCCGCATTCAGGTGCGCGCGGCAGCCGTCAACCCGACCGACACGCTGGCGCGCAACGGCTCTCGCGCAGAGCAGCAAAAATCTGATCCGCCGCCCTATGTGCCCGGCATGGATATCGCCGGAACTGTCGATCAGGTCGGTGAAGGCGTCACAACCGGTGTCCTCGTTGGCGATCGTGTGATGGCGATGGTCGTCCCCAAAGCCAGCCACGGCGCCTACCGCGAACAAATCGTCCTTGATCAACGCGCCGTGGTTGCAGCCCCAAGTTGGAGCCGGCATGCCGAAGCCTGCACCCTGCCGATGAACGGTCTGACGGCTCAGCTGTCGTTAGATCTGCTCAATCTCACCGAAGGTCAGACACTCGCTGTAACTGGTGCCGCCGGCGCCTACGGTGGTTATGTCATACAACTCGCCAAGGCCGCCGGCTTGACCGTCATCGCGGATGCGTCCGATGCCGATAAGGAATTGGTTACGTCACTGGGTGCCGATTTTGTCGTCACGCGCGGAGACGATGTTGCAGACCGCATCCGCCAGCAGTTCCCTGATGGCGTCGACGGACTTGCCGACGGCGCGGTTCTCAATGCATTGGCTGTGCCAGCTGTCCGTGATGGCGGTGACTTCACAGCCGTTCGCGGCTACGAGGGAACCGCCGAGCGTGGGATCAATTTCACAACGACATTTGTCCGCTCGTATGACGGTGAGTTTGAGAAACTCGACAGGCTTCGGCAATTGGCTGAGACCAGTACCTTGAGCCTGCGCGTTGCCGACACGTATCCACCGGAACGTGCCAGCGAAGCCCATGCGCGACTTGAAGCCGGCGGCACACGCGGGCGTCTTGTTATCGAGTTCTGACGAGTTCCGGCTTTTTCAGAGGCCAGCGACTTCTGCGTAGGCATGCATCTCGCGTTCGACATCGACACCGCTGGTGCCAAAAATAACACCTGTTGCGCCGGCTTCCTCGAGCGCATCAAGGCGCGTGCGCAATTCATCGCGCGTGCCGGTAAACGTCGTTTCTTTGGCAAAGCGGACATCGACGAGCTGGTCATGGCCATTCGAAACATCAAGGGTGTGGCCTCGATGGACCGACAGGTGACGTACGTCTTCAGGAATTTGTTCAACGCTCGCCAACCAAGCTTCGCCATTCGGCAGCGACTTAACGCTCTCCCGATCGGTTGTGTATTTGAAGTGGTAAGCCAAGGCGATCAGCGGTGCTATCGCTGTTCGGACACGTGGCGTGGAAACGTCTTCGCCGTCATCCAACACAGTTCCATTCATTAAAACGAGGCAGGTATCGAAGCCAGTGGCGGCGCCACCCATGGTAATCAGTCCATCAGCAATTTCGTGCGCTAGCTGGCGGCCTTTAGGCCCTTGGGCTGCGAACAATAACGGCACGTTGATCGGATGGTCGGGCAAGAACCCCTCAGACGCGAGGAGCTGCGCCATGCCGCCATCAATATCAACCGCGTCGCCACGCAGCAGCCCTCTTACTTGCTCCATATGCCGTCGCATGTCGGCAAGCGTCAGAGGTGGTTTGCCCATCCCCGCTCGCCCGGTAAAACCCGTTCCGAATCCAGCCTTCAGTCGTCCCGGCGCGATCGCTTCGATCGTGGCGATCGCGGAAGCCTGCGCCACGGGATGGCGATAGCTCGGAATGAGAACCGCAGCGCCGATGCCGATGCGTGATGTCCGCTCGGCAATGCGCGCAAGTGTAATCCAGATGTCGTGCCCAAACGCCGGGATCTCAGGACACCAGACACTTTCGTAGCCAAGCTTCTCAGCGATCACCGCGTAGTCGACAGTTTTCGGTCCGGGCGGCAGCCGAAATGCGTAGGTCAACATCTTCAAATACTCCAAATTCCGGAAAGGCAGCGAGATCTAGAGCATGTCGTGTTTTAATGGATTCACAATGCGCCTTAAAACGCCCAATCTTCGGGCGATTTAAGGATCTTATTAAACGTGACGTGCTTTAGTTCCTAATCCGCCGGACGTGCTCGGGTCTGAGTTCACTTAAGTCCCTGATGCCAAGGAGAGCCATGTTGCGGTCGATCTCCTTGGTCAGAAGGTCCGCTGCATGCTCAACCGCTGGCTGCCCGCCAACGGCCGCTGCAAACAAGAACGGTCGACCGACAAAAACAAAAGACGCACCGAGCGCCAGCGCTTTCAATACGTCACCACCACGTCGAATGCCACTGTCAAACATAACGGTCATATCGCCCGCGGCATCAACAATTTCGGGCAGAACCTGTAACGGCGCAATCGTACCATCAAGCTGCCGCCCACCGTGGTTTGACACGATCACACCATCGACGCCTTTGTCTCTTGCGATCCGGGCATCCTCTGCCGAAAGCACGCCCTTCACGATGAGTGTGCCCTTCCATCGGCGCCGGATAAGCTCCAAATGCTCCCAGCCAAATTGGTCGCGCAAACCGGAAGCGCGTGTCAGGTCGCGCGACAGAATTGGCGGGCCGCGCGTTGCATCGGTGTTTTCAAAATGCGGCATGCCGTGACTAAGTAGTGTCCTCAATGCTGTACCCATGAGCCAGCGCGGATGTGTCAGCCCATCCCATACCAGTTTAGCGCTTGGTCGCAGCGGCGTTGTGAAACCGTTGCGCTCGTTGTTTTCACGGTTCGCCGACACGGGCACATCGACGGTTAGAACGAAGGTATCAAAACCGGCCGCTGCAACACGATCGACCAGTGCTTCAATGCGCTCGTCCTCGCCAGGTAGATAGGCTTGATACCAGGTGGTTGAACTCGATTGTTTCACTGTTTCCATTGGAATGAGTGAGGTCGAACTCAGAACAAATGGCAGACCAAGGGTCTCTCCGGCCTCCGCCAACAGCACGTCGCTTCGGTAGGCAAACAGCGCACCAATCCCCATCGGCGCAATACCAAATGGAACGTTGTACGTTTTCCCGAATAACTGGGTCGTCTGTAATCGCCCCGAGATGCTGCCGAGCACGCGTGGCACAAAGGCGTAGTCCGCAAACGCGTTACGATTGTTCGCCAGCGTAACCTCGTCTTCGGATCCACCGGCGATGAAGCTGTGCAGCATGTGCGGCAACCGCCGACGTGCGGCACGTTCGAAATCAGCGAGAGACAAAAACTTGCGGAAACGGGAATGCGCTTTCGGAGCGACTTTGCCGACCCCGACTGGCGTACCGGACAACTCATTCAATTTCTGATCACCGTCCATTTAAGCCACCGATTCAAGCGCGAAACGCTCAATCCCCTCTATGATCGAATTCAGCAAATTGCAGTGGGGGTTATCGTGCTCACTGCAGCGTTGTTATAGTTTCACCAACCAGTTCGGCTTTGGCTATATCTAATCGATTGATTGACCATAATATCAAGTCAAAGCTGGATCACCACGATGGTCTCAAGTGGGAACATACATCATGCTGGAAATTCAACGACTGACCCCGCGTGTCGGTGCGATTGCCACAGGCGTCGACGTCCGCACGATCGACGACGCAACTTTTGAACAACTCTATCAAGCCTGGCTCGACTGCAATGTGCTCGTTGTGCGCGGACAGAACCTGCAGTTGGATGAATTTCTGACTTACAGCCGCCGTTTCGGCTTAGTCGATCCGCATCCGTCCAAGAGTACACGCCATCCCGAGTGTCCTGAGATCACGTTGTTGGGTGTCAACAAGTTTGGCGCTGACGGCAAGCTCGATATCAACATCTATAAGCGCGGCGGCCACTCCTGGCACACCGACGGCGCGTACGATCAAGTGCCGTTCAAAGCCACGCAACTCTATGCTGTCGCGGTCCCAAGCCGCGGCGGCAATACCTTGTTTGCGAGCATGTACGCAGCCTACGACGCACTACCAGAACAGCTTAAGAAGTCCATCGAAGGACGCTTGGGTGCCTTCGTCTATGGTGGCCGCAGCAAAGACAATGCCTTGCTCGATCCCAAAGACCGCAACAAGGCGCCGGCCTTGCATCCACTAGTGCGCTCACACGCAGAAACCGGCCGCAAGGCATTGTATTTCGATCCTGGAAAAATTTTGCGTGTCGAAGGGCTCGGCGAGAAGGAAAGCGACGCTCTGATTGATCAACTCACTGACCATATGATCGAGAGCAGTTCCGAATACCACCATGAATGGCAGAAGGGTGACATTGTCATCTGGGACAACCGCTGTTCGTATCACAAAGCCGCAGCTGACTACCCACCTGATGAAGACCGCATCCACTGGCGGGTTTCAATAAAAGAGCGCGCCGATGTGAACGCTGCCGACAGCTAGTTTTAAGGCTCCTCGACGAACTGAGTGGGTAACCTCGGTCTCAGTGCCTTCTGCTACCCTGAGGGATTGGCTTTTTTGTTCGACCCCCTGCTGAGCCCGCTTTTCCGTC
>CAJQQK010000301.1 GCA_905480435.1 uncultured Hyphomicrobiaceae bacterium
AAGGAAAAACGTCGCAGCGGCCTGCTCAACAAGCCAGCATCGGCAACCAAATCCAAACCGACGAAAGCCTAGCCTACGACGAAAGGTGGGTCAGTTCTTCGTGGCGCAAAAGGGTCAAAACCGGGTGTCGCTTGACAACGGATCGGGCCGCTTCGATCGCATATGGATCAGGCTCACCAGTTGCCTTTGCGACATCGGCCAAAACCACTATTTCCGCAGCCGGGTATCGTTCATGGATTACCTCCGCGACCTGCTTCAAATTGGTGTTGGCGAAACAGGCAATCGCCGGATGCCCTGTTGCTTCCCGCGCGGACAACACGGTCGCCACGCCCTCGCCGATCAACAAGACCGAACCGTCGCCCCCATCTGCTGGGAGAGACTGTGCCGCCCAGTACCCGCCCGCTTTAGTACCGCGTCCAGCGAGCGCGGCCTTGCGCCCGTCGCCGTCGATCAATTCCAGGGTTGACAGCTTGTCACCGACTGTCACGGGAACCACCAACAAGGGGCCTGCCAGAGGAATGCCGGACGCGGCCGGGGCGTAACCCATTATCGCCGCCGCAGCGTCCACCTGGATTTCTCGCAAGGTTGGGGGCGGCCTTACGCACTTTCGCACCAAGTAGGAATGATCGGGTTGGGCTTTTGTAGCTGCCTTCAAAATCTTGTCCGCCAGCCCTGCGGTTTTGGCGCGCGCATGTGAAATTTCAGCCTCGCCTTGCGCTGCCCGTCTATCGGCTTCCTGCTGGCGCATGGCTTGTTCTTCTGGGGATGGCACCCAACGTGCTCCATCGTCACTCCAGCCGTTCGATTTTGCCTTGTGGAACAACGTGCCGGGGCCAACCTTGCCATTTTCGCTAATGCTTCTCCATACGTCCCGCGCCGATCTGGGGTCATGCGAGTCATCTTGTCGGCTCCATTCATCCCAAAGCTCAAAGCCTTCATCGCCGAGCTCCGACTTGATCGCCATTCCCATTCGCACCCAGGTCTCCCGGTCAGAGGCGGGAATGAAGTGCAGGGCTTGACGCATACGCTCGCGGATGAGGACCATATTCCCGCGCATCGTAGCGCTGTCATGACTGCTGCGTAGTGTCTGCTGGTCAGCCAGCGCTGCTTGCCGGTGCAGCGATTGCGTCGTATATTCAGCGCAGATGTAGCCCCCAAAGCTCTTCTGCGATTCCCCGCCCAAGTGCGGGGTTTTGCTTTTGGAAGGCATGTTTCATACCTCCCCTTCGATTAGAGCATGCAGGCTCTCGGCCGGGATAAGCGTTCGCCCTCCTACACGGACTGCCTTTAGCCGCTTCTCAGCAATGTGATTATAGATTGTCGTTCTGCCCAAGCTGGAAGCGTGACAGGCCTCCTTGATGCTATAGGCAAGCTTGGTTGGACGGAGAATAACAGACTTCATGGTATGACCTCGTTTGCTGCGGAACGAGGCAGAACTTTCGTTATTTGGCTGACACCAAATAGATGTCACGATTTATTGGCGTATCGATTCAGCGTTTCGGTTTTCGACCTGGTTTAGAGCGCCCAGCATCTCGGGCGACTGTATCCCAAGCGCGCTTAAACCCGCGCTGCCCTAGACCGTTAATCTGCTCCAAGGCTGCAGTTTGGAACGACTCCCTGCCGCGCTTGTGATCAGAGTCTTCGGTGAAACGTTTTAGAAGCCATTCCTTGCATTGATGTTCCGCACTGGCCAATGATGGCCCTCTCGCTGACCCGTCAATTTGGGACGGCAATTCATCACGCCATTCATCGAATGTCTGCCGGGACAATAGGATCGGACAACCCGCGCCTAAATCTGTGGTGGATGATATACCCCGATAGACTGGACTGAGGCGTTCGGGGTGTACCCTGTTCCAATACAGACGGGGTACAGCGAGAGGCTGTCCGTTTTCCGGCGCAAGATAACTGAGCAGACCCCCACCCAGAAGGGCTGCATGCATGTTGCGGGCAGCGGTCCGATACTGCTCAATCAAAGTCGCGCGCTCCAAGGCACTAGGGACTAGTTTGCCATTTGGCCCAGTTACGACAAAGTCACCAGCCGCATTTTGATACACTTCAGCATCATAAGATGGCTTATCATAAGCAAGCCAGCATAACGCCTCCTCAAGCGCCATGACTGGACCAATATCCGGTAGAGAAGCAGGCAACGGCGTTGTATGTACGCGCGCCCAATCGTCATCACCCATTGCAATCACCGCCTCCCGCGCGGCTCCCATTTGAGAAGCGGGGAAGCGCGTGGGATGCGCGCTTATCGGCTGGCCTGCCTATCCCCTAGTTAGCAAGGATGAAGAACGGAACGCGGAAGATCAATAGATGCGGCCGCGCGTTTCAACATGATCCAACCTTGATTCTTCTAAGCGTCACTACCTTTGCATCATTCGACCGTTCAACTGCACAGTAAGCAGCCCAATCGTCCATCAGCTTCCGACGCTTCTCGAACAGATCACCCCGCCTGTATGCCGCCTCTGCTTTGTTTCCGATGACATGCGCCAGTGCCATTTCGCAAACTTCATGGGCGTAGCTAGTGCATTCCGCTGCCCAATCTCGGAAGCTCGATCGGAAGCCATGGACAGTGCAATCTTGCTCCATGCGACGAAGCAACATCGACATTGCCATGTTTGATAGATTTTGCCCCTTTGTGCTGGGAAACAACCAATCGCTACCGAGCGGCTTTGCCGTATTCAGTATCTCGATTGCCCGTTGCGATAACGGCACACGATGCTCTTTGCCGGCCTTCATCCGCTTGGCTGGTATCGTCCAAATTGCCTTGCCTAGATCAACTTCATCCCACGTAGCGCCGATCACTTCGCCAGATCGGGCGGCTGTGAGAATTGCAAATTCAAGTGCCAGCGCAGCGATAGCTTCACGATGATGAAGCTGACCCACGAACTCCGGAATGGTCGCATAGGGCATCGCCTTGTGATGACCCCGCGCAAGCCGGGCTCGGGCAGGCAATATTTGGGCGATATGCCCCCGCCAGCGCGCCGGATTTTCACCTTCCCTGTAGCCGCGCGCCTTGGCGGCATCGAGGATCGTTTCAATTCGCCCCCTAATGCGGCTCGCCGTTTCCGGCTTATCTTTCCAGATCGGCTCAAGGATCAAAAGCAAATGCGCCGTTGCGACCTCTCCAACGGGCAAATCTCCAATCACAGGATAGACATAGGTAACAAGCGTATTGCGCCATTGTTGGCGATGCTTGGCGTTGCGCCAGCTACCTTCATTGGCGGCGATATAGGTGGTCGCTACGTCCTTAAACGTAATTCCTGCCACATGCGCCGCTTGTGACGCTGCAAGCGCCTCTGCGGCCTTTCTGTGCCGTTCTTCCAGAGGGTCAATCCCGGCCTTCACTTTTAAGCGAAGCGCGGCTGCGGTGT
>CAJQQK010000302.1 GCA_905480435.1 uncultured Hyphomicrobiaceae bacterium
TCGAGGGCATCAATTCTCTCGTCCAGGCCGCAAAAGCCAAGGCGCGCGGCTACCGAAACAGCAAGACCTTGAAGGCCGTCACCTACCTTATAGCTGGCAAACTCGATCTCAGGCTACCCACTTGAAACGTCGGGGAGCCCCTTAGAACCGCTCGACGGCGACCGCAGTCGCCTCGCCGCCGCCAATGCACAGCGACGCGACGCCCTTCTTTTGGTCGTACTTCTCCATCGCATTGAGAAGCGTCAGAATTATGCGCGTGCCTGATGCCCCGACCGGATGACCGAGCGCGCACGCACCGCCATGCACATTGACTTTGTCATGCGGTAGATCGAGCTCTCGCATGGCAGCCATCGCGACAACCGCGAACGCTTCGTTGATCTCATACAAATCCACATCGCTCGTAGACCAGCCGACACGCTCCAGAAGGTTCTGCATTGCCCCAACCGGCGCCGTCGTAAACCATTTTGGCTCACGCGCATGGCTCGCCGTCCCAACAATCTTCGCCATCGGCGTCAAACCGCGCCGTTCCGCTTCACTGGCCCGCATCATGATCACCGCTGCAGCGCCATCCGAGATCGAACTCGAGTTAGCTGCCGTCACCGTGCCGTCCTTGGCGAAGGCGGGACGCAGCGTTGGTATCTTGTCAGGCTGCGCATTAAACGGCTGCTCGTCCTGGCTGATGACCGTTTCACCCTTACGCGTCTTCACGGTAACCGATGTCATTTCGGACGCAAACGAGCCATCTTCGTTGGCAACCTTTGCGCGCCTCAAACTCTCAATCGCGTACGCATCTTGGGCTTCACGCGTGAACTGATAATGCTGCGCGGTATCCTCCGCATAAGTTCCCATCAGTCGGCCTTTGTCATAAGCATCTTCCAGGCCGTCAATGAACATATGATCATAGACCTGCGCATGCCCGAGCCGCTGACCAGAACGCATCTTTGGCAGAATATGCGGCGTATTCGTCATGCTCTCAAGACCGCCCGCAACGATCACGTCTGTTGGGCGTGCATGCAAACTGTCATAGGCCATCATCACGGTCTTCATGCCGGAGCCGCACATTTTATTGACAGTGGTTGCTGGTACAGAGGCTGGCATACCAGCACCGAAAGCCGCCTGGCGTGCCGGAGCCTGGCCTTGTCCTGCGGGCAGAACGCAGCCCATCAGAACATCATCAATTTCCTCGCCTTTGACTTCAGCCTTATCCAGCGAAGATTTAATGGCAGCAGCCCCAAGTTCGGACGCCGTCAACGGTTCAAAAACACCTTGAAAACTACCCATCGGCGTGCGGGCACCGGAAACAATAACGATCGGGTCTTGAGTTGTATCGCTCATGCGTATTCTCTTTCCATCTTGTCATGTCGATGTTGGATGAAACTCTTGGCCCGAATTTGAACCAATCAAAAGAAATTCTCAAACGCACCTATGATGATCGCCAGGCCCCGAACACTGGAAGTCCGAACCTTGGGGGCCCGCAACCTAGTCGCCTTTGGCGCGCCGTTCAGCCTCAGCCTCGCGCTTTGCCACCCGTTCACGCATCTCGCGTTCCGTGCGTTGCATCGCCGTCTCCATGTCGTGATGCCCCGCAATGCTGTCGATATGGCCCTGGTCGTAACTCCGATCATAAAGATCGCCAGCGCGTTCATCGACCCACGCATCATCAATAAGCGTTGTTTTGTAAATCAGGTAATGCAGCGTGAATAAGCCCCCGGTGATCACCAACGGCCAAAGCGCCCACCAAGGTGCCCCGGTCCAAAAATTGGTCGCAGTCAGAAGCCCGTTCAAGCCAATGAAAAATGCCCGATGCCAAGGATACGTGACCTGCGCCCAAGAGACCAATTTCTCTTCAAGATTTGGAGTTTTCGCTGGTTCAATCACCACTACCTCCTAGCGCATACATGCGTCGCCCAGTCAAAATCAGATTGATGCCACAGATCTAGAGTTACGCAAGTAAGCAGCGTCCGTCACGAGCATCAGTCAACTTGATCATGGGTCTTTGTTGTCGTCTTGTTCCAAGAATTCAGGATGGCGTCTACGTGGCTTGGCCACAGGACTGTCCGGCCGGTCAATCATACCAGGATAGGCCGCTGCAAGCATCACGATACGCCAATTGTACGCCGCCCAAGCGGAGACGATCGCGACAACAATCACACTATCGGGACCGCTCATCTTAAGCGGAAAGCCAAACAGAACGAAGTATAACAGCAGCGCCAACGGCATCGTCGCACTGAATGTGGCTGCGATCTGGTTCTTACTCCAGGCAAATACAATCGTCGCCCAGCCCACCGCGAGCGCATACATCGCAACCATCGGCGCATCACCGTGCGGCAGTTTCCCCGACAACGAGGCGACGCCGAGCATGATGCACACGGGAACGACAAGCAGCGCATAAAATAGAATTTCGTAATGCGCCTGCGTCCGAGACAGCTTTGAAACGCGGATAAACTGCGGTGTACGTGCATCGTCAATCACGTAGCGCTTGAACATCTTTTCCCAGTCAAGAGCCATGTCGCATTTCTCCAGGACACACCGTCAGATCAAGCCAAGCATTTCACAAAAAGATACGGGCGGACCGCATATTCTGCCGCCCGCCCCCAAAGCCCCTCGCGTTTAATCGGAGCCATAAATCGCCCAAAGATTGGGCGATTTATGGCGCATTGTGCATCCTTTAAAACGCGACATGCAGTAACGTCTGTTGTCTCAGATATCAACTATCGCGATTTATCTTTCGCACCACAATCAAACACTGATTGTGGGTCTTGGACTTAAGTTGGTTCTCTAGCACCCGTGCCGCGGGTTGGCGCAACAGGCTCGGAAGTATCAACCTCGATACGCTTTTTGCCTTCAATCATTGTGCCTTCTTCTTCTGGCCATTCCAGCGTCATCAGGCTGTAGCGACGGTTCGGTTCACCAAACAGAACCATGTAGGTTTGCAGCCATACCGCTAAGCCAGCACAAAGCACCAAGCAGAGCCCGATAACCAGGACACTTTTGATAATCCACCGGTTCGAGAGCCCAACAGTCGAAGCTGAGATTTCGCCTTGCAGGAACGAGGTGTAGGCATAGTCAAATGCGAAGTAGGTTGTGATTGCACAAAACGGGATCAGAAAGACCGTAATGCCGAGAAACTCAATCCAGGCTTTCTTGCGAAATGCCAACGTTTCCCGGACAAGATCGACCCGAACGTGCGTGTTGTAGATGTAACCATACGCAAGCACGAGAGCAAAGAGCCCCGTGTGCAGATGCCATTCAAGCTCCTGCAGCAGTGTCGAACCGAACCATTCACTGACGTTCTGCACCAGATAGTACTGAACACCGAAGAAGATTCCGCCATCTTCATTGCGCCACGTCAGCTTGCGAATGATCACGTCAAAGCACGTAATCAACACAAGCGGTACGACCAGCCACGACGCCCACTTACCGAATTGGTCAACGAAGCCTCTCAGGCGATCGCTCACCTTCAGCATCATCGGTCGATCTGCATCGCTATACCGCTGAAACTCTTCAGTTTCTGTCTGTTCTGACATTATTTTTCCTCCCCACTAATCAAGGTGGACCAGCCACAGCGCGAGCTGCGGGAAGTTGATGACGCAAACCAGAGCAATCACCTGCAGGATCACAAACGGAATGATGCCGAAGTAGATGCTTTGAATTTTGATTTCACGCGGCGCAATACCCTTCAGGTAGAACAATGCGAACCCAAACGGCGGCGTCAGGAACGATGTCTGAAGGTTGATCGCCATCAAAATCGTAAACCAGATCACGACGTCTTCCTTGGCGACGTGATCACCAAAATCAAGGCCGGCAACCATCGGCGCAAATACTGGCAGCACGATCAGCGTGATCTCGATCCAATCGAGGAAGAAGCCAAGAATGAAGGCGATGCCCATCAGCAGGAACAGGAAGCCCCAGTCATCAAGTCCCGCACCGTGGATCAGATGTTCAACCAAGTCGTCACCGCCAAGAGCACGGTAAACGTAGGCAAAGCATGTCGCGCTGACGATGATGAAGAAGATCATCGCAATCGTACGTGCAGCCGTGTGGCAAACCCCTTGAAGAACGTCAAAATTCAGACGTCCGGCGATAAGAGCGAGCAACATCGCACCAGCAGCACCAACCGCGCCGGCTTCACTTGGTGTTGCCCAACCAAGTAGGATTGAACCTTTGATCAGTGAAATCAAGAATACCGGCGGGAAGAAACTGCGGACCAACAGCGGCAGCATCTCACCTTTCGGGACCGTCAGTGATTCAGGCGGCAAAGGTGGCGCCAATGATGGCTTCAATGCCGAAATAGTTGCAACAAAGAGCAGGTAGAGCAGTGCCAGTCCGAGGCCTGGAACAACCGCACCCATGAACACGTCGCCAACTGAAATCGATAGCAAATCTGCCATGATGATCAGCATGATGCTCGGCGGGATCAGAATACCCAGCGTACCCGATGCAGCGATCGTACCGCACGCCAAAGCGTGACTATAACCCTGCTTCATCATCGTTGGCAGCGCCAGCGCCGTCATCATCGTAACCGAAGCGCCGATGATACCTGTCATAGCTGCCAGGATCGTACCCATGATTGTAACGGCCAGAGCGAGAGCGCCCGGCACGCGTTTCAACAGGACCTGCACACAATACAAGAGATCATTAGCGATCCCTGAGCGTTCCATCATCACGCCCATGAACACGAATGCCGGAACCGCAACGAGAACCAAATTCTCAGCAGCACCGCCCCATATCCGTGGCAGGAAGTTGAAAAACTCAACAAGCTTGAAGATATCGAGGAAGTAACCAATCAAACCGAATGCGAGTGCCAGACCGCCTAGGATGAAGGCGACGGGAAATCCGGTGAACAGCAGGCACGCGAGCGACACAAACATGACGATCGGAACGTATTCCTGCACTTTGTAATAGAGCTCTTCGCGCATATCTGGTGCCAGCGAAGAAACATAAAGGACGATCGCAGCGATCAGCCCAAGAACCACGAGAGACACAATCGTGCCACCCCACCCCCGGCTCTCAGCTCTATCGGGTGTCCCCTGCAAGTCTGCCATTTCTAAAACCTTTTGTGGCTCAAGACGCGGTTTCGATCGGGCTGCCTCCGTCCCGCACCACATTCTGTGGCACAAGGTCCGAACTCACCAGCATCTGTAACGATGTATACCGTTCGAAAATCATGCGGCGCACTGGCTTTTGACCGTAAACAGTCAATCTCCTGATGCGCCGCACAACCAAGCAGCTTACTTCAAGTAAGTGCTCTTCAGACGCTGGGCATCGCCCCACTTCCGGTAAGTCTTACGGAATGACAGAAAATCTTCCGCAACCTTCTTGAACAGCGGGTCTTTCGCTGATTCTTCTTTCAAGACGTCCAACCAACCCTGCTCAAGCTTAGCAAGATCTGCATCACTCCAACGACGCGTGATCACACCATACTTTTCGCCCATGTCGAGCATAGCTTGTGGGTTCTTGGCTTCTGTTTCCGCATAGGTGTAAGCGACGCTCTCACCAGCTGCGATTTCAACCATCTTCTGGTAGTTCTTAGGCAGTGCTTCAAAACCCTTCTTGTTCATCAGGATTTCAGAGCAAGACACTTGCTGGTGCCAGCCTGGGAAGTAGTTGTTCTTAGCGATCTGATAGAAGCCGAGTTTGATGTCGATTGTCGGCATCGAGAACTCAGTTGCGTCAATCACGCCTTTTTCAAGAGCTGGATAGATGTCAGCACCAGCAAGAAGCTGTGTCGACACACCCATTTTCTGCATGACTTTAGCGCCAAGACCGAAGAAGCGCATTTTGATGCCTTTAAGGGAATCAATGCCGCCTTTGATTTCAGTCTTAAACCAACCTGAAGTTTCAGGACCGATGCAGAAGCTGTCGAACCCTTTCAGGCCGTTCTTTGCATAAAGCTCATCACGGATTTTGTTGCCGTTACCGAACCATTTCCATGCAAGGTATTCACCAAAGCCCGGGCCAAACGGCACGGCAGTGAAGAACGATGCAGCTGGGAATTTACCAGCATGGTAACCAGGTGTTGTCCAGCATGCGTCGACAGAACCTTTGGCGGCCGCATCGAAGCACTCGAGTGCTGGCACAAGTGCGCCTGGCTCGTGGAACTTGATTTTGAACTTGTCGTCGGACAATTCAGCGATGTTTTTAGAAAAACGAACGCCAGATGTACCGAGGTGCGGCAGGCTTGAACCGAATGCCGACTGCATTTTCCATTTCACGCGTTTTTGCGCGAAGCTTGCCGTTGCAGGAATTGCAACGATAGACGCGCATGTAAGCGCGACGAGTGCCTTGAGGCGCATATAACCCTCCGTTCAATTTCCTCCACTCTTTTCCGACTTAATCGCAACACTTCGGTGCTTTGTGCACTCTTCGTATCACGCGGCTGCCATAACGCATTGACGGTACTAATATGGCAGCAGGCTCATGACGTACGGAAAAGACCCGTCCCACATTAGGGGCTTGGGACATACACGGTTACATGCAGCGCGATTATTGTCAAAGGGCTTTGGCACTCTAACGACGCTCTGCGCTGCAATTTTCCGGAGATATCACCCGCTTCACTACAACTGACCGGCCAGCATGGCGTTTCGACCGGATTACCAGTCGCGACGGAACCGTTCAGCTTGAGGCGAATTGCTTGGCGGACAACGTTTTACTCGAGCCCTTCAACAAACATGATCGTCACCAAACCAGTCAGCACGTGCACTGTCTTGTCATCCGTCATTTCTGTGACGTCCGTCTGTACAATATTGAGCGTACGACCCGCCTTAATCACGCGGCCTTTGGCAAGCAAAACGCCCTTGCCGGCCGGCCGCAGGAAATTAACCTTAAGCTCGGTTGTCAGCACGCCAACGCTGGGCGCCGCCAATGTCATAGCTGCATATCCGGCCGCCGCATCTGCGATCGAGGTAATGACACCGCCATGTACATAGCCATGTTGTTGGGCAAGTTCAGGCTTATACTTCAAGGCAATATCAACCTCGCCCGGATCAACGCGTTCCAACGTCCCACCGATATGGTTTGCAAACGGCTGCAGATCAAAACTCTTCGTAACCCGCCTGCGAAAATCCGCGTCGCGCGGCTCAAAAGCGTCCATTGATGCTCATCCTTCAATCCGATTTCACACTTTCGATGGCATCGCTGCCGGCTCATGTCTATATGACTGGTGATCGCTCCACTGCCCTGATTACCGAGACAACAAGGAGCCGCCTGTGCCTGAAGCAGAACTGCGAAATCCGCCAAACGAACCAGCGCCGCCGTCTCGCATTCCCTGGCCGCCACTCGTTTTGCTGGCCGTCATCGCTGCCGCAATCGCACTTGGTCAACTCTATCAATTGCCGTGGCCAGGCAGTGATGATCTGCCGGCGCAGATAATCGGTCTGTCAATCGGCGGCGGCGGCATCATCCTTGCCGGATGGGCAGCATGGTCAATGCGTCAGGCCGGGACAACAATCAAACCCCACAAGTCTGCCAGCGCACTGGTAACCAGCGGCCCATTTGCTCGGCTGCGCAACCCGATTTACGTCGCTGATGTCATGATTTTACTTGGCGTAGCCGAGCTCACCAAAAACCTGTGGTTTGTCGTTGGAGCGGCAATATTCGGTGTGCTTGTGACGTATCTGGCCATACTGCCTGAGGAACGACACCTCGAATTCCGGTTTGGAGATGCTTACCGGGATTACAAATCTCGGTCGAGGCCTTGGCTTTAACGGCTTTGATTACAACCTCCAGCGGCGCGATTGATTTCCCCATAAAACGCTAGGACCCCGTCTCCCCAACCATTGAAATGCCCCAATTGATCCCGATCTAACGGGTATGGAGGAGCGGTATATGAGAACGCACAAACATCCAGCAACGCTGAGGGCTGCATGCAGCGCCTTGCTGCTCGCGTTAACTTTGCCGGCAATCCTCACTGTAGCCGCAGATACAGCGTCGGCTCAGGCGAGTGTTCGCGACCGCATCGCTGATCTCATCACCAATTCAACCACCGCCAGCAAATCGCAACAACGGCTTGCGCAAAACACCGGCAAAGAAGCTGCTACGTCAGCCAAATCGGCCAACAAAGACCCGCGCGCTGGCGATAAGGACTACGAGCAAGCCCGCAGCCTGATGCGCGCGATCGACAAAATCCTGCGCGATACAGCCGATCATCGAACCAAAGCCGGCAAACTGCCATCAAAAGATGACTTCATCCTCACGCCGCTTTGGACCGAGACCCGCGAAGACCGCCAAGGCCGCATTCGGGCGCTTATGGATTCCGCGCTCGGCATCGTCACAGATGTACCGATCGTTGCCATTCAAAAGCGCATCGAAAAGCTCCGCAAGAACATTACGGAGCTGGAAAACAACGTAGTTGCTCTGCGCGAAAAACAAATAACCGCGCCACAAGATTCACTTCTGCCGGGTGTAATTTCCGACACAGTATCCAGTCTCGGTCAGGAGATCATTGATTCAGAAAAGCGGATTGCGCTGAACCGTGAGAAGATCGAAACGGCCAAGGACGAAGTCCACAAAGGTCTGCAAAAATCCGACATAAAACTCTCTAAAGAACAGGTCGATCTGCTGATCGGTAGTGTTCTGTCTGGCGACGTTGTCCGCCTTGTCGCGGTATTTAATTCGGCAAAACTCATCGACCAGCAGCTGTCAAAATTAATGGCGGCGAGCGGCGACAACATGGGGGCCGCGCGTAAATACTTCGCAATGCACGCAGCTCTGTTCGCCATATTGGTGCACGCCCAGGACACTGTTATCGAAAAGATCGATGGTAAATATCTGCCAAAGCTTGGAGCCATCCGGCGTGACCTTGCAGCTGCCAAAGCTCGGACTCGCAAGCTCCTGCGCGGCAAGAACCGAGCTGATCAACGTCGTGTTCTGGAATCAAACCTGAACAGCCAGAAACTCGCCGACGAGGCAGCGCGCGGATATAACAAATATTTGCTGCAGCAACGCGAACAGGTTGCAAGCGCACGCCGCCGCGCGGCGCATGATCTGTCGATCGCAGACAATACCTACGAAACCGTCGAAGCGAGTTTCCAGCTGCGCAATCTGATGAAGAACACGCGCTCGACATTTGAGGCACTGCAGAAGTTGGAAGCTCCGACCTTCGAGCAAATTTTCAAGAACGAAGAACTACGCCGCGAGTTTGAAAACCTGACCCGTAAACTTGAAGTGCCGACAAGTTAGCGAGTAACCGTCAGTCGCATCGGGTTTCGTGGATGTGCAGCCACATAGGCGGCGCTGTGTCAGCTGTCACATCAAACCAGACCGATGATATGCGGCGGTTGTCTGATGCGGAGTTTTTGGCGCCGCTCTGATGCTCGACATATGTCACCAGAGCACGAGATTGATCTGCGGCTCGGAGCGCAACATCCGAAATCGATATCCGAAACTCCGGACTGCCGCCATATCCCTGGCGTATTCCCTCAACCAGATCGGCACGCGTTAGCATTTGGCCAGACGGTTGGATGTTCACAAGGTCCGCAGCCATACGGCCGGCCAGCTTCGCGTCATACAACGCATCATCGCAGGCGACGTCGCCACGAAACCAGGCCGCAATGAACGTATGCACATCTTCAATCTCAGTTCGTAATTTCTCAATCATCACAACTATCCCACGTGTTCGTCGAGCTATGCATAGGCAGATTATGCGCCTGCCACACTCATCAGCCTACCGGCTGGTACACTCGTCTCATTTTCGCTAGCATTTTCGACGAAGCAATTCGACGTCCCTATGTGTTCCATCCCGGATGATCACATTGATCCTCGGCGCTCGGCCCTTTTCATGGCACGTTCGGTTTTGAGGGATATCCGAGACGGAGGCGCAAATGCTTGTTCGACTTCATAGCCAGGCCACGACGACACCCAAAGT
>CAJQQK010000303.1 GCA_905480435.1 uncultured Hyphomicrobiaceae bacterium
CAGACGTGGCGCCGATTGAAAGGAAGAAACCACTTGCCCAAAATCATCGAGGGCGTCAAATTCTCTGACGGCATCGAAGTGACTGAGCCGACACGAAACGCCGCCTGATCAGCCCGTCACCCAAATTGCGGCATAGCTCTCTCATCAACGTAGAGGGTCACAGCATCCGAAAACCTATAGCGCTCGGCAATAGGTTGACTTGAATTGAGGATGTGGATCTGTCGGCCAACAACCTTATCGCTAATGATCGGATAACCAGTTTCTGGATCGATGGGGTAGCTTTTAGCGAGTTCATCACCAACGACATCGCGGTGGAGGCTCTCAACTTCGTCATCATCCAGACCGAAGCCATCGATCTCATCAAAGCCAATCTCTTGGAGCCTTCTAAGGGCCTCTCGATGGACCTCATAATCTGTCTTGGGAGTAGTTCTAGGGGATTTTGCACTGCGCTGAGCAGATTGAAGAAGGCGCTCAACCTCATTGTGGAAGGCCTGATAGTGCTTCAGAGCCTGTCCATGAGAGGCGCCCAGAACCTTCTTTATCTCTGTCTTACCCAGCGCCTCACGCAGGCCTTTTGGGACCCTACGACGATAGGTAAATGAGCCTGTCTTGGTTTGAACAACGTGCTTCACGATAAGCCCCAATGTGTACCACAATGTGTACCTAGAGGAACCTGAAGCTACTGATGCTATTGAATTTTATTGAAAAACCCAGACGAGGTGGCTCCGCGGGTAGGATTCGAACCTACGACCGATCGGTTAACAGCCGATTGCTCTACCACTGAGCTACCGCGGAATATGATCACTTTCGAACGCTGGCTGATAGCAAATTGCAAGCGCTCTGACCAGCTCTTTTTTATGTCCCCGTCATGCACGCTAACAAACCGCTGCTTGGCCTCCTACTCACGAAGCCTCCAATAAGAAGCCAACGGTCTTCAACGGATCACTAACCCTCCATTACACCCGCAACAGTAAAGCCGCCATCAGCGCAGAAAACGTGGCCGGTGGTGAACGAGCATTCGTCGGACGCCAGGAATGCCGCAACCGCTGCAATCTCCGCTGGTTCACCAAATCGGCGTAACGGCATGCGGGCCATAACGGTATCAGGCGGGAACTCGCCGCCGGTTACCCGTGTCCGCGTCGCGCCGGGCGCTACTGCGTTGACCAAAATACCATGCTCGGCAAGCTCAATCGCCATCGTTTGGGTGAGATTGACGATACCAGCCTTGCTGGCGCCATAAGCCGCGCGGCCGCGCCCACCAAAAATGCCCGAGTTCGATGCAACTTGAACAATGCGGCCGCCATCGCCCTGCGCCACCATCTGCCGTGCCGCAGCCTGCCCGCCGGTAAATACACCATAAAGGTTGGTCGCCATCACGCGATGCCAAAGATCATCGTCCATCTCAAGAAATGGTTGCCGGTCAGTTATGCCCGCATTCGACACCAAGATATCAAGACGTCCCCATTCAGTGACCGCCCTCGTGACCATCGCTTCTGTGTCGCCGCGTGCACGCACGTCAACCTTCAGCCCCATGGCTTCGCCACCAGCCGTCTTGATCTGGTCGGCCCGTGAATTGGCTGCGGTTTCCTCGATATCGGCAACAAGTACCTTGGCACCATCCGCCGCCAATCGATCCGCAATCGCGCCGCCAATACCGTGTGCCGCTCCCGTAACGATCGCAACTTTGCCTGTAAGACGTCCGGTCATCTTCTGTCCCTCAATCCAAATTGCGGCCTTAGGTCTTGGCAGGCGCAAAGTTCTTGCCCAACAAACTCTCCACGGGCCTCAGCGCTCTACGGTTTTCTTTCGTCAAGAAACTCGGTCACAAACCGCGGCGCGACGCTCTCTATTGCGGCGAGCGAATAGCCGCCCTCCTGAACAATAACCGTCGGCAGTGGCACCTCGCCATATATCCGTCCAAGTCGACGGAACGCATCGGATGTGACAGCCAGCTTCGAAAGCGGATCCTCAGCATGCGCGTCCCAGCCAACGGAAAGAACAATGGCCTCTGCCTCGCAAGCAAGCGCCGCAACGATCAACTTCTGATTGGCGTCTATGAACGCTTCGTCATCAGCGCCTTCGGCCAGCGGTAGATTCAAATTGAACTTGTCGCCTTCACCGAAACCCGTCTCGTCACCGTAGCCGCTAAAATAGGGATAGTAGCGCCGTGGATCAGTATGCGTTGACCCAAAGAAGACATCTGAGCGGCGATAGAATATCGCCTGCGTACCATCGCCGTGATGGGTATCAAAATCCAGGATCGCAACACGCTTAAATCGCTTACGGAGCACTTCCGCAGCAACGGCAGCATTGTTCAGGAAACAGAATCCTGAAGCCCGGTCCTGATAGGCATGATGCCCCGGTGGCCGACAGAGCGCCATGGCCTCATCCTCACCGGCAACGACGGCCTCAGCCGCGGCGATGGCTGCTTGAGCGGAAGCATAGACGGCACGCCAGGTGCCTTCACCAATAGCACACGCCATATCCCCGACATACCAGCCCGCACGCGCAACCACGCCCTCGGCACGGGGCCGCTCTCGACAGGCAAGGTCCGGACCGGCGCTAACATAGGGATGAATGTTTGGCAGTACTTCCGATCCGGCGCCTGTAATCGCACGAAATTCTTGATAGGCCTCGCGCAGGAAGCTGGTGTAGTGATCGGCATGCACGCGCTCGATCGGCGCCATCCCAAAATCTGCAGGTTCTTCTACGGTGAGGCCGATCGCCGCCAATCCATCGGCCATACGTTGCGCACGTTCCGGCACTTCAAATGGTGAAACCAGCCGGCCTGCAACCATAAATTGCTCCGGCTTATGTGCCAGTTGCGCGTTTGAATAGAAAAGTTCCATCTGTCTACCGCAGCCTCTCATCGCTAAGGTCCGGACCCTAAGTCTGGTACGCCTCCGAGCCGGGCCAATCGTCAGCCGAATGCCCTATGGTACTGCAAATGCGGCCCGGAAAAGTGTTCTATCAAACGTCATCAGATGAATAATGTCAGTTTCAACAGGCGAGTCCTTCGGGAAAAACAGCTCACGGTAATGCCCATCTGCGGTTCTACCACACTCGGAGCCGGGCCCTCGCAACGGCCCGGCAATCGAGACGCGCCACGTTCAAACCCACGCTTGCGAACTAATCCAACGCGAGCAGATTCTGATTTCCGCATTCGTCGGTGGAGCCAATGCCAGGGCACCTATGTGCGCAGGCGTTGCTTGAAACGTATAGAGATGCCAATTCCGGTCTCGCTCTGACGGATCATCTACTCTGGGAAGCGCACCCCTAGTCAACTCACCAAGCGTGCTGATCACCGGGACCTCAACATCGAATGTTTTCAACGATTGCCACAGACCGGTGCCCGTCGCCTTGAGATATGCTTCTTTGGCAGTCCAATAGCGAAAAAACGCATGCCGCCGCGCATCTGGATCAAGGCTTAGCACGCGCGCATGCTCATCAGGGTTGAGAGCGTATGCAATGAAATCATCTTTGACTTCGCGTACACGTTCGAGGTCAACTCCGACTGCTTCGCCACGGGTCACCGCTAGACAGGCCAAGCGATCGGTGTGGGTTAGATTGAATGCAATCCCAGCCGCACGATCTGCCAAGACGGGCTTGTCGCGACCGGTTGTAGCAAACATGACATCTCGGGGCGATATCCCCAAATACCAGCCAAGAATGCGACGCACGCGCGATTTGCAGATCGTGTACCGCTCTTGATCCTTGGAAAACATAAACCGCGACATGCGCTCGAGTTCATCTGACGCCAAGTGCTTGCGCCAGCGTGCGATATCGCCCACCGTCGCATCAAGATGCCAAAACCAGAGATCGATTTTTGTTTCAGTGACCAAGTGTTAAGCCTGAGCAAAAGGTTCCTGTGGCAACAGAGTTTGCATCGGGTTGCATAAAAATAGGACTAAGAACATGAAAATAGGATTTTTGCATCCTGGCAGTATGGGCGTCTCAATCGCGGCATCTGCAATCTCAAGCGGACAGGCGGCGTTGTGGGCATCTGACGGACGTGGCCCAGCAACGCGGCAGCGAGCCGAAGAACACGGACTGCAAGACGTTGGCAACGTAACCGAGTTGTGCAACCAAAGCGACGTCATATGCAGTATCTGCCCGCCAGCAGCAGCTGAAGACGTTGCCCGTGCTGTCGCCGAAACTGGATACAGCGGCATATACGTTGACGGTAACGCGGTATCACCAGAACGGATGAACGCTGTTGCCGGAATTGTGGCAAAGAATGGCGCCAGTGTTGTCGACGGCGCCATCATCGGTCATCCGGCCTGGAAGGCAGGAACGACGTTTCTACATTTATCCGGCCCCGCTCGAGCCGAGGTCGCAGTGTGCTTCTCCGGCAGCGTCTTAACGGCCAAGATAATGTCGGACAAAATCGGCGAGGCATCTGCACTCAAGATGTGCTACGCGGCCCTGACCAAGGGAACCGCAGCGCTGCTGTGCGGCATCCTCGGAACTGCCGAAGAACTCGGCGTCCGCGACGCCCTTAATGAGCAGTGGGAAATCGATGGCGCCAATCGATCACGTGATCGTGAAGCAACCGTTTGCGGCGTACCAGCTAAAGCATGGCGCTGGATTGATGAGATGGAAGAAATTGCGCACACATTTGCTGGCGCCGGCCAACCCGACGGGTTCCATCTCGCAAGCGCCGAAATCTTCAAGCGCCTAAGCGACTTGAAAGACGGGCCGCACCCTAGCGAGATAAAGACCGTTCTCGGAAAATTGCGCGGGATCGATTAAAAAATTGGCCCTAATCGTCGATTCATCAGCGAACCGCTCAACACAGTTCAAATATCAATCAGTCCGTGAACTAGCGCTTTCGCGACCGCTTGTGTCCGATTGCTAGCTTGCAGTTTGCGCAGATTATTCTTGAAATAGACCTCGACAGTATCGCTTTTCAAACCAAGTATATCTGCAATCTCTGAGGTCGTCTTTCCGCGTGCAGCCCAGCTCAGAACATCGCGTTCACGATCCGTCAAACTGCCAACTGTCCGCCCTTGATTATTCGCTGTCGCAGAAACCATGCTCTTCATCTCTCGATCGCGAATATCCAGACAGGCTTGGATAAAGTAGATCATAAGGAGATGGAGCTCCTGACGCTTCTGGGTGAGCAGAAACTCGAAGCGTTGCAGGGGATCACTCCAGAAAAAAACACTCGAAGCGGAACGATCCCGACCGAGACGATCGCGAAAATGGCATGGGATAACAAGACCTTCAGTATACCCAAAATCGCTCGCGGCTTCCATCAGTCGCTGGCCACCAGATTTCGGACCACGGCGTGTTTCATGGACCATAACGTCAGCCCAGACGAAAGGCAGGTTGGTCCGGCGCACACGGGCGACACAAGGGTCAACTCGGACGAATTCATTGCTGACATAAGCGTCAATCCAGGCTTCCTGGCTGGTCCCTAGATAGAACGGTTCACGGGAAGTCGTGTCGCCTGCATCAACAAAGTCAAACGAGCAGAAACCATAGCCCTGCGCAATGCCTTGCATGGTTCGTTTAAGGCCGTGCAAAGTTGTGCAGGCTTCGATATCCGAAAGCGCGTTGGCGACGTTCATCGAAATACTACCCAGATTCCGGTATTGGAGCTTTTGCCCATTTTTACTTTGATCTCCTGACCGTTATAGTCCGGAGGTTGGTGATGTTCGACACTGCAGAAACGTTGGCGGCAACGTTTGGCCACTATGCCGACAATCCCCAACGAATCGAGAGCTTCTACAAATTTAGATATGATCTATTCGTACAAACTCTCGGCTGGAAACTGGACGTAACCGGAAACCGCGAGATTGATCAGTTTGATCATGATTATGCAGAATACTGCGTGGTCAGCGAAAATGACAGCATAATTGCAGGTTTTCGCGCGATCCGCTCAGACCATAATTATCTGGCTGCTGAGATATTTCCACACTTGGCAACGACCAAGCCCTACCCGCGCCGAGCAGATGTCTGGGAAATCAGCCGGTTTGGCATTGCGCCACACCTCGCCAGCACAGACCTCGCCAAGATCAACTACAGCCTAATGATGCGCTTCGCCCAGCATCGAAACGCAACTGCGTTAGTCGCACTCGCAGACCTCGTTTACGAGCGCTATTTGCGCACACTCAGCATCAGTACCCGCCGATATGGGCCTCCGCAAGTTATCGGCACGGACAGATCAGGCCGCAAGCTGCGCTGCGTCGCAGGTGAAATACCACTTCTCGATCAAGCACCAGGCAAACTGGAAAGCCTAATTGGTTACACCGAACAGATGGAGTTGGAAGATGCAACATTGGTTCTCGGACGCCGCGCCATTTCAGCGTGATCCACTTAGCTTCTTTCTGGAGCGTGGCGGCAACTCAGACCAGCCGATCGAGAGACTTCGGCTTGGTATGACACCGGTTTGGCTGATCAACGATGCCGAGCTGGTTCGCGATGTCCTCAAGGCATCAGAAGAAAAGATCGATAAAGGCCGATTGATCCATAAGCTGAGAGCCATCGTCGGCCACAGCTCTCTGACGATCAGTGGCGAAGAACATGCCCGAAGGCGGCAAGCCCTGCATGCAACGTTTGCCCGGACAGGTGCGATGAAATTCGTACCCAACATGACCGCAGCAATTCGTGGATTTTCTGCTGAATTGCTCGGCAAGGAATCTTTCGATGCGCACAAGGCAACCTCAATGCTGATGCTGCGCACAATCTGCATCGTCATGTTCGGTCGCAATGTCTTGACCAGTGGTGATGAGCAAGCATTGCTCCGTGCCGTCAAAATGGTTGAAGACGATCTCGCTGATGAAATGTTCCGCCTGTTTCCCCGCACACCTTGGAACGCCAGGGCAACACAAACCAAGCGGCAGGAAGCACAATATATTTTCGACCAGATCGTATCTCGCATTCGCGAGAGATGCACACCAGATTCAGCCGTCGGCGCCTTAGAAGCGCTCGGATTGGACACTCAGGCGATGCGCGATGAGATCATCACAATGCTGCTTGCCGGTCACCATACGACAGGTTCCGCGGCCGCATGGATTCTGCATCATCTTGCCGAACGGCCCGACCTTGCAACGGCAATTGCCAACGAGGCCGCAGAAATCACCGGTGATGACGGCGAAATCGACACGAAGCGCATGGCAAGAGCCAATCTTTCATTGTCGTTCGTGAAGGAAGTTTTGCGCCTTTACCCATCAGCGCATTGGTTCTCTCGAGATGCAAAATGCGACATGGAAATTGGCGGAGCCCAAATCAAAAAGGGCGATGCGCTCTTGGTCGTGCCTTGGCTTTACCATCGGTCCGAACGCTATTGGGATAATCCGGAGGAGTTCAATCCGGACAGATCATTCTCCGGCAAGGCGTATCTTCCTTTTGGGGCTGGCCCCCGGGCCTGCCTGGGCATGGGTGTCGCCCTTCTGGAACTGCAATTGCTGGCTCTCGAAATCTCAGCAAGCTTCGTTCCGGTCTCGATGAACAAGGGCCCGGTCGGCCTACCAACCTCATCGGTAACACTTATGCCGCCAGAGATTCGTCTCAGCCTGCGCATTCGCGAACCTGCAGAAATGCTTGTGGCTGCTGAATAGTCTGCCCCGAATGGCCTGCATTGCTAATTCCGAAAGTCCGCTATGACCCTAGCCTATTCAGAACCAAGTCCAATTGTCGACCAATACGAGCTCCAGTCGGCGCAAACGCTGCAGGACATTCATAGTGTCTCCGCAGCCATATTGGACCGATACGAAATCAGTCACGCCGTGCTGCTTTACATGCCATTACCGACGCATTCCATGACGCTGCCTTTGTTGCCGGTTGCACCTGAACTGAAGAAAATACTTTCACAAGCCGTGCAAACAAATGCCCACCCGGCTGTTACATCCAACCGTCAGTTTGGCCGACCTAGAGCACTGTCAGATTTTGCAACCAGTGTTGTTGACGAACCGGTCCTGACACAACTCATGACGGCATTTCGCAAAGCAGGTATGCGGCAAGTTTATGAACTACCTTTAGTTCCCCGGCAGCGGGTTCGCTTCGTGCTGGAACTTGCAAGGATTGATCAACCGATTAGCGACTTTGAACTCGCCCAGTTGCAATCCCTCGCCTCGATAATTCCAAGCAAACTGCCGGAATTCCTGATCCATCCATCGAACAACAGCACCTTCATCCAAACTGATTTTCAGGTCCGATAATGAAAACGAGATCAGCGATCAAAGCCTCCTCTATACTCCTCCAGTAATGGGAGTGGAGCTGCCGCATCATAGCTGACGAGATTTCGACGTTTGACTAATCGAGACCAGACCCAATTGTAAGGGTGGACACGTTCAGTACGCCCTCTCTTGCTCACCAGCGGTCGAGATTGATTATGCCAATTGAAAATCCCGCCAGCGAGGTTGTAAGTCGCTTTGGCACCGGCAGCTTTAATGGCAGCTTGCATACGGTCCGCCAACCCCATGCTGCGCACCCCGACGGAGCAGTAGACGATCACTGTACGACCGCGAAAGGCCCCACCAAACCTACGCATAAAACCCTCGGCCGAAATCCCCGGCATCACTTGAACAGCACCGGCAAGATGGCTAACCGCATGCTCTGATTTCTCACGAATGTCCAAAACCAGCGGCGCCCGGGTTTCTTGCCCACGCAACGCCGTGAACTCCCGCGCCGAGATCTGCTGAACGGTTGAATAGCGAGCAGCCGCCTTTTCGTGCACCGTACGCAACCCATCGCTTTCGATGCTCGAGGAGACATCCGAGGCAAATGCCATTGATGTCGAACTTGTCACCGCAAGAGCCAGTGCCGTCACCAATGTGTACAAACATCGACCAAGATAAGTCTTAGCATCCATTGCGTTGTTGGCTCCACACGCGCTAGTTAATCTCTATCCGGCTTCATGAACGCCGCCAGAAAGCTCAGAGCGTCATTCTGCTACCTTAGTTTGGCGAATTCATGCAATGAATTGAATGTGATCAACAGCCGTCGGTCAGACCAGCTGAGCGTCAACAAGGGATGATATCGGAGAGCGAATGGCCAATCCGCTGAGACAACTGGAACAACTCGCCAATCCTGCACGTTTCATGAGTTGGTCGCGGCCATTAATGATCGCTATCGCAGTGCTCGCAGCTGGATTGCTCAGTGTTGGTCTCTATCAAGCCTTCTTCGTTGCGCCGGAAGATTATCAGCAAGGTCAAACCGTCAGGATCATGTTCGTCCATGTGCCATCGGCTTGGTTGGCTATGATGGGTTACGGATTGGTGGCACTGTCCAGTTTTGGATTGCTGGTGTTTCGTCACCCGCTCGCAGATGTGTCGGCCAAGGCTGCCGTGCCGATCGGTCTCGCATTCACATTTCTGGCGCTGGTCACAGGCTCGCTTTGGGGCAAGCCAATGTGGGGCACGTATTGGGTCTGGGATGCGCGGCTAACATCCGTCCTGGTGCTCTTTTTTATGTATCTCGGCCTTATGGCCCTCAGATCATCGATGGACGACGAACTGCTCGCAAGCAAACTGACAGCCGTTTTAGCGATCGTCGGCGTTGTCATTCTACCGTTCATCAAAATTTCGGTGGAGGGCCTTAGCATCCCGTGGCTTGGCATCGAGCTTCCGAGCTGGAACACGCTGCATCAGCCATCAAGCGTAATGCGCAGCGATGGCCCCAAAATTCATCCAAGTATTCTGTGGCCGCTACTCATCTGTGCGCTTGGGTTCACGCTGATGTTCTTTGCGATGCACCTCAAAGCCATGCGTAACGAAATTCTTCGCAGACGATTGAACGCCATGATGCAAGTGCAGGTCCAGCGCGCACGACGCGAAGACGCAACCAACGAAGCCCAAGCGTAGGACAGAGGTACCGAGCAATGATTGACCTTGGCAAACACGCCGTATTCATCTGGGCGTCTTACGGCATTGTCGCTGTGGTTCTGACCATTCTGATCGGTTGGCTGATCGGCGACGGATTGCGCCTCAAACGTCGGCTTGGTGAGTTGGAAGCACAAGGTGTAACGCGACGCTCACAGACGCCTGACACGTGAGGCGCGAGCCAACGTCAGGCTACCTCAATACTCCGCACATCATCTGTTAAAATTGATGTGCGGAGCCTGACTAGTTTCTAATAGCTAGATAGATCAGTAGCTTTTCGCCGCTGCAGCCGGCCCTTTACCGCGCACTGCGTTGACACCGTTCTGACACGCCGTGAACAGCAAACGCGTATCATTGAGCAGCGTTGCGTAACGATAACCAGTTTCATAACGCGTCAGGATCGTATCCGGTCCATCGCAGTGAATGCCCGGAATGAGACCCGCCTCGTTGGTCAAATCCGCGATCTTCTTAATACCATCGAGCACTTTCTGAGAACTCGGCGCCAACGTCGCTTCCTCACCCATGCTCAAACCGAGATCAGAAGGCCCCACATAAACGCCATCCAGGCCTTCAACCTTGAGGATTTCCGGTAAGTTTGCGATCGCAGTCTCGGTCTCGATCATCGCGAACACCAACACCTCATCATTCGCGTGTTTGACATAGTCGCCGCCGTGAATGAAGCCCGCCCGGAACGGTCCGTTTGAACGCCCGCCAAGCGGTGGGTAGCGACTTGCCTGAACCAGCGCCTTAGCTTCTTCCACCGTATTGATCATCGGGCAAATCACGCCCATGGCGCCAGCATCCAACACCCGCATAATGATACCGGGCTCATTCCAAGGTACGCGGATCATCGGCACCGCATCAGTCTGGCCAATTGCCTGGAACAACGGCACAACGCTTTCGAATGGAACGCAACCGTGCTGCATGTCGATCGTCACGCTGTCAAAGCCAGCCCGAGCAACAACTTCCGCCGACATACTGTTTGGCAAACCCAACCAGCCGTTAATTGTATTGGCACCTGACTTCCAGGTTTCACGCAGCTTGTTCTTTTGCATTTGGGGCTCCCATTGGGCTTCTTGTCACCGACATCGCGAGATAACAACTTCGGCGCGCATCAAACGAGCAATGCTTGGCCGAGGTCAAGGCTCATCGACAACTTCATCCAAAGGATGTTATTCATCTGCAGAGCAATTCGAAATTATGCGGCTGCGGGATCTCACGATATCATCGAACCGGCCTACCGCTCTGTTGAATCGCCCACCTGAGATTCACAATGGCCACTTTAAATTGGGAAAATGACATGGACACTCTATTGCCGGTTGCAGAGCGCGTTGGCGCCAAATTAAAAGCCCGCAAGGAGACGATTGCAATTGCAGAATCGTCTGGAGGTGGATTGATTTCAGCCACCTTGCTCGCAGTTCCAGGCGCCTCAGCCTATTTCCTTGCGGGGTCCGTAGTCTATACTGTCCAGGCCCGTGAAGGCATTGTCGGCATCACACGCGAGCAGATGGAAGGCAAACGCTCTTCAAGCGAGCCCTACGCGCAATTACTTGCTGCATCGGTGCGCGACAAAGTCGGCGCGACCTGGGGATTGGCGGAAACTGGCGCTGCCGGCCCATCCGGCAACCGCTATGGCGATCCTGCTGGGCATACCTGTGTCGCCGTCGCAGGTGCCAGCGAAACAGTACTGACATATCGCACGGGATCAGACGATAGAGCCGCAAATATGCGCGCGTTCGCGTTGAAGGCACTTGAAACGATGGATGAGATATTGGGTTAGACCAGCCCGCCACATCGTCAGCCCATGGCTTCGCGCTTTTGCGCAACCGCTTTTTTAAGGCGCGCGATGTCGATAACGAAGCGTGTATGTCGCGCCGTTGCGACCTTCTCCAAGTCATCGTGAATATCGATGGTACACGTGACGCTACGACCTTTCACTTCTTCAACGACGACGACATGGCGAACAGCCTTGCCCATCGGCGTCGGCTTCAAGTGCTCGATCTCAACACGCGCGCCAACAGAATCCATGCCCTCTTCCAGATGCTCAAGAATGAGATCTCGGCAGGCGTACTCCAGATCGTGAACGATCGATGGGGTTGCATAAACGCGTAGATCATCCCCCATAAAACTGATCGCACGGCTGTCATCAACGATGTGTTGCGTTTCCTGGGTCAGCCCGGGTGCAAGGGTGGGTTTCATGACATCTCCTCAACGTATTTTCTATTTGGAAGCAACTGGCCCGCGTTGCATGAGCAGGATCAGCGGGATCGTGCAAGCGCAGGCCGCCGTGAACATACCGAACGCATTGAGATAACCAATCATTGCGGATTGGCGATTGATTTCATTGCCCACTCTTGCAAGCCCAGCAACCGTCTCCACATCCCATGAGCCGATGACTTCGGGCAGCGTCAAAATTTTGTTGAACGGATTGACCATCTCGGACAGCCGCGCGTAGTTCGCGGAAGTCGAACGGACAATCTCAGCAACGCTGATCGAGATAAAGAAACTGGATCCAAGATTACGCAACAGATGGTAGACCGCCGTGGTTTCCGGCATGTCCTCGGGCTTAACGTTGGCAAACGTCAGCAACGTCAAAGGTACCCAGCAGGCACCAATGGCAAGACCTTGCAGAAACGCGTTGGCGACAAGCGATCCGACCGTCACGTTGAGATCTATGTTCATCAGCCAGATGCCCGCTGTGAACAACATACCGAAGCCGACCATCATTGAAAGGCGCGGATCGATCCGGCTGGAAAATCCAGCAACAAGAAAGCCGATACTGCCGCCGACACCACGTCCTGCGATAATAAAGCCTATAACAGAATCCGGAAATCCAGCGAACTCACGCAACAACGGCGGCAACAACACCATCGGCGTAAAATTGAGCATGCCGTATATCGTGACAATCAAGATGCCCAAACTGTAGTTGCGGTTGAGCAAATGCCTCGGATTAAGAAACGGCGTCTTTGTCGTCAGACTGTGGGCCGTGAAAATCCAGAACGCAACGAGCCCGATTAGCGTCTCGATCATGATTTCCGGCGAGTCATACCAATCAAGGCGCTGGCCACGCGACAAGATCAGCTGAACGCAGCCAATCGCAACCGAGAGAGCCAGGAAGCCGGTCCAATCAAGATGCGCCTTACGTGGTTTCTTGTCATCAGGCAGTAAGGCCAGCCACAAACCGACAGTAGCTGCAATGCCGACCGGAACCAGCGCATAGAACGCCCAGCGCCAGGTCATCATTTCAGACATATGGCCACCGAGTGGCGGGCCAATAATCGGCCCGACAACGACGCCGAAACCGAAGATGCCAAGCACCATCGAATGTTGCCTGCGCGGGAAGGACGCCATCATAATAGATTGGGCAAGCGGCGTTGTTGGCGCACCAAACGCACCCTGCATAATGCGCCAGAACACGATACCTTCGAGCGACGTCGCATAGCCGCACATAAAAGTCGAAAACGTAAACCCGGCAAGGCTAATCACCATGACGCGTCGCGTACCAAACCGCGCTGAAAGCCAACCAGCCGTCGGCGTCATAATCGCGGTCGCCAGAATATTGAACGTCATGACCCACGAAATTTCGTCAGCGGTGGCCGAGAACGCGCCGCGCATTTGCGGTAGGATCGTCGACACCACCAGGATCGTGGTCCCATAGAGCGTCGTCGCAAGAATAATGACGCATAGAATGACGATCCGGCGCAGCGGCGTCAGACGTGGGTCCATTTCATCTTCAGGTGCGCTCACCATCAGTCTTTCAGAAAGCTCCGAACGTGGCGAAAAGCCCAAGGTGCGAATACAGCAATCGTCATAAGACGCGAAACCTGTATTGTTGCAACAAACCCAACATCCAAGCCCAGACCTAGTGCGATCAGACCCAGTTCCGACATGCCACCCGGTGCAAACGACAGGATTCCGGTAATCAAGGGAAGATCAAACACCAAATGCAACACGTATGCGAACATCGCCGCGATCGTCAACGTGATCGAGATATGACCAAACGCATAAAACACGGATGTCCGGACGATCTCCAGTGTCTCGCCGATATAGCGTGAGCCGATCGAAGCACCGATAATAATCTGCGAAATGACGATGATTTCAACCGGCGGCTTCGCAGATGTTATGCCGGCAATGTGCAGTGCCGCGCTGGCGATCAGAGGTCCCAGCATCTGCCCTCCCGGCATGCCCGTCTTGCGTCCGACATACCATCCGATAAATCCTGCAATGAACAGCAGAACTAGATCTTTGGGAGCAATACTGAAAATCGATGCGGTCAACGCGGTCGCATTAACGGTCGGCACGTGCAAAAAATACTCGACCGCAAATGGCATCAGCAGCACAACGAACGTAATACGCAATGCATGCGCAAGCGCGACACGGCGGATATCGACACCGCATTCCTCAGCGTAGATCGTCATGACGTGCAGCCCGCCTGGCACAGCACAGAAAAACGCCTCCTCCTTAGAAAAACGCGCCACTTTGATATAATATACCGTTCCAATAGCGCCCGAGATCACGACAAAAACTGGAACGAAAGCAGCCGCTGCCCCAAGGGCGCCGATACGGTCAAGCAGTTCAGGCGTCACGGCAGAACCCAGCAGCACGCCGAGTGAAGCCCGCATCGGCGCCACAATACGTGCGTTTGGCCGGGCGATCGGAGCGCCTGCAATCGCAGCAGTCATCGTGAAGGCGATCGCACCAAGCATGAACGCTAACGGAAACTGAAAAAAATTGAATGCAAATCCACCAACAACCGCGATCGCAATGCAAAGCGCGGCGGGCCAGAACGTCGATGGCAATGTGATTGAGCGCACCCGGCCGACATCTTTCAGCTGATAAGTCTGCTTCTAAAGACCTGCGCCCCTAATCGCGCCGGTGCAATGGTGCGAATAATCGCATCTGCTGCGTGATGGAAAAGTCAGCACCAAGCCCCCGTGGCGCTGGCTGTCCATAGGCACAACAGCGCATTTCTGCTTTGGTGGGTGGCCGAAGATGGCATGGATCTCTATGAATAAGATGATGTGATCATCGCCTGCAGCCATACCGTCAGCCAGTCCCAACAGGATGTGAGACCATCACACCTCAACTGAGAGCATTGTCGAAACGACTACCGCTATCCCGTGCGCGCTCGCATGTCGCCGTCAAATTGCGCAACCTGCCGGGCAATGTACGTGGTGGGCTATGGATTTTGTTCGGCTCGCTGTTTTTTGCGATCATGGTTGTTATGATCAAGATCGCAGGCCAAAGACTGCATGTTACTGAAATCCTCTTTTTTCGCCAGCTCACCATGCTGCTGCTCGCAGCGCCTGTTATCATCCGTTATTTCCCAGCTTCGCTGATTTCAGCACGGCCGGGCCTGCAAATGATCCGTATTTCAGTGGCGTTTCTCGCCATGCTGCTTGGCTTCACGGCAATCATTCACCTGCCGCTCGCCGAAGCGACGACCCTCAATTTTGCGAAGACGTTCTTTGTCGGCGTCCTTGCGATCATATTTCTCGGCGAAGTCGTTGGCCCAAGGCGCTGGTCCGCAATGGCGATGGGCTTTGTCGGCGTCATCATAATCGCCTGGCCCCAGGAAGGCGCGGAGCCCAACATCTATACCCTGATGGCAGTTGGCAGTGCACTTGCCGTCGCCTGTGTCATGACGTTGATGCGTACCATTGCGCAGGTCGACAAGCCCGTTACGATTCTGTCGTATCAGGCCATCGGCGTTGGCGCCCTGATGATCCCACCAACGATCTGGTATTGGACCCAGCCAACATTGATGGATCTGGTCCTGGTTGGCATCATCGGTGCGGTATCCTCAGTTGGCCAGTTATGCACCATTCAAGCATTTAAGGCCGGCGAAGCCAGCGCCATCGCACCGCTCGACTATGTGCGCCTGATCTATGCGTTAATACTGGGATTTCTGATCTTCGACGAGTGGCCAGAGCCTCGCGTATTTGTCGGTGCCGCCATCATAGTTGCAGCAGCCATCTACACACTGCACCGCGAACGCGTGCGCGGCCAGCAGGAAGAAGCAGCCCGCAAGGCCAAGCTTGCTGCCGGACACTAAGTTGTATCGGTTTCGATTATTCGTCTGTATGGAACCGAATGGCTAGCGTCTGCCGCTACAGCTGATACAATCAACACGTTCGGGCCGCACCCTCGCCGCGCACGCTCGCAACCGGAGACCGCATGCGATGGCAAAAGCACCACCACAGCAAAAGCCGCTCGACCAATTTCTGGATGATTTGCCCGTCGATACCGCCAACGAAATCCGCGACACCGCAGCCCTTATGATGCGTAACGAGCAGACCGCCCTGCGCCTTCGCGGCGTAGAACTGGAGCTCCGACCATTTTTCATCGCAGCTACGATATCCTTCGTGATCGGCATGACAATACTGGTGTTCTATTCTCAACCCGGCGAATTTCTCGACAGCGTTGCCGGTGCCTGGCCACTATTAACAGCAGCTCTTGGTTTTCTGCCCGGACTGCTCGCCTACTATGCCTTCCGCATCCGCAAACGGTCACAGGCCGACATTCACAATTTTGACCTCAACAAGGAATTCTTCCTGCCTCACGGCGCGATTTATTTTCCTTCTGATTCGGCTTCCGCCAAACAGATGGTAACGCTTGTCGAAGTCCAAGAAGCGCCAATCGGGCGTCGATCAAGGTGGGACAAGGTCAAACCCGGCGCCATCTGGTAACACCACATCCGTCGCCATGTGCCAGCTTTGACGGCACCATCAATAACAAGTGTCGAACGATATACTGAGAGGCTCTACCCAGATCATGCAACCGAACCGCACATTTCTGTTCGCACCCGGCAATCATCCCCGTAAAGTCGAAAAAGTATTCGATGCTGGCGCTGATGCCGTCATCCTCGATTTAGAGGACGCGGTAGCAATCTCGGAAAAACCAGCGACACGCGCCGTCGTCGTCGAAGCGCTCCAGAAACCACGCCAATGCCGAGGCTACGTGCGCGTCAACGCACTCGACACAGAATTCTGCTTCGAAGATATCCAGACCGTTGTCGCCGCTGGTGTTGATGGCATTGTCCTTCCCAAGGTCGAGCGCGCGGCCGACTTGCAGATGGTCGATTGGATGATGATAGGTTTGGAGAATCGCAAAGGCCTGCCGATTGGTGGCATCGACCTGTTGCCGATCATCGAAACCGGGCGAGGCATCGCCGACGTACGTAAGATTGCGGGAGCCGGCATTGAACGCATGAAGCGCCTCTCGTTTGGTGCTGGCGACTACACGCGTGACATGGGCATGGAGTGGACACTCGGCGAAGCCGAACTGGCACCGTACCAAGCCGAAGTGGTCCTCGCATCACGGATCAATGAGCTTGAGCCGCCTGTCGATACGGTTTTCATCCATATCAAAGAGCAGGAAGCGTTCGCCAAGTCCTGTGAGCGCGTCAAGAACATGGGCTTCCAAGGAAAGTTGTGCATCCACCCGGGTCAGATCGAGGCGGCCAATGCAGCCTTCACGCCGACCGCCGAAGAAACCGCATTTGCGCGCAAAGTTATTTCGGAATTTGCCAAGGCCGAAGCCGCCGGTTCTGCCTCAATCCAAATCGATGGTTACTTTGTCGATTACCCGATCGTGGTGAAGGCAGAGCGGATCGTTGCCATGGCGGACGCGGTCGCAGCTGCACAAAACTAAGCTGACATCAGATCAAAGAAGTTCGGACGGAGACATGCCATGTTGATGACGGCTGAAGAATATCGCGAATCCTTACGCAAGCTCAAACCGCGCGTATTCATCAATGGCGACAAAGTTGATAGCGTCGCCGACGAGCCCCGCCTTGCGCCCGGCATCAATGCGATGGGCGTGACGTATGATTTCGCCCACGACGAACGTTACAAACACCTGATGACGGCAACCGAGCAATCATCGGGCAAACTCGTCAATCGCATGCTGCACATCGACCGCTCGGCGCAGGATCTGATCGAGAAACTTGAAGCCGTGCGGCTCACCTGCCGCGAAGTCGGCTGCGCGCAACGATATCTCGCACACGACTCGCTATCAGCCGTCTATCAGGCAACCCACCGGATGGACGAGGAAACTGGTTCGGAATACCTGCCAAGGTTTCTGAATTATCTGCACCGGGTGCAGGACGAAGACCTCTCAGTTGGGGTTGCAATGACCGATGGCAAAGGCGATCGCTCGCTCAGGCCATCACAGCAGGCCAACAAAGATGTCTATGTCCACATCAAAGAGCGGCGCAAAGACGGCATCATAATCCGTGGCGCCAAAGCGATCATTACCGGCGCGCCTTACATGCACGAATTGCTCGTCATGCAGTGTCGGAACATGACGGAAGCGGATGCAGACTTTGCGGTCTGCTGCGCCGTGCCAATTGATGTCGAAAATCTCACGATCATCTCCAAACCGGCAGGTCGGCCGGGCGAGAACGCAGCCAAATTCGCCGCCAAGTACGGCCAATCCACAGCGGTTGCGATTTTCGACGATGTCTTCGTACCATGGGAGAGCGTATTCCTTGCCGGCGAATGGCAGTATTCGCAGTTCCTCACATCGACATACGCAACACACCACAGGCACAGCTGCATCGGCGCCCGCGCTGGCTTTGGCGACTTGCTGATCGGCGCTGGCGTCATGATGATCGAGACCAATGGCCTTGATGCCGCTCGTCATCCACATTTGCGCAACGATCTCGTCGAGCTGATCAAAATCGTCGAAGGTTTTTATGCCTGCGGCGCGGCAGCATCCATTTACGGCTTCTCCGATGCATCCGGCGTGCATCAACCGGACGGCGTGTTCTCCAATGTCGGCAAGTTGCTTATGGCGTCACAGATCTATGACATGCACCGTCTTGCACACGACGTATCAGGCGGTTTGATTGTCGCCTTGCCGGGGCCGGATGAAGATCACAATCCGGAAACCAAAGGCGATCTGATGTCGATGCTACAGACGCGCCCCGACGTGCCCTATGACAAGCGCATGGACGTCGCTCGTTTGATGCAGGACCTGACCACATCGGACACAGCTGGCTGGATGTCGGTGATCTCACTGCATGGCGGCGGCTCGCCTGAAGCCCTGAAGCGTGAGATCTATCGCTACTACCCACTGCAGGAACGCCGCGAGCTTGTCGAGCGTCTCCTCGATCGCGGTGTCTTGGCCGTCGATGATGAAACGTCCAAGAACCAGCAGCCGGGACGCTGTTGCCCGGTTGGTTGTCAGATCCCAGCAACGCCCCAACTTGCCGGTCCACCCACTATGGCGCCTATTGAAGCACCGCTCGCCGATACCAAGATCAAACAACTGCCGTCAGCGGCGGAGTAATGGCGCCAATCGCCAGCGAAAGAACATACTGATGGAAAAGCCCGAAGTTCTGCGTCGCGAAATATCAACGCTGGTGTTTGACCAGTACGGCACGATCGTCGACATGCAGGCCGGGTTGGTTGCAGCCGTTACGCCATTCCTTAAAACCAAGGGCTGGGAGGGCAAGCCTAACAGTTTCGTCACCTGGTGGCGCCGCACACACTATGAAAACTCGATGATCGACGCGCTCTGCGATCGCGGCCACACACCATATCGCCAGATCGGGCATCGCGCCGTATCGTTCGTGATGGACCGCAGCGGCATCACTTACACCCAGGACGAAGTGCAATGGCTCGTTGCTGAGATCGAAAAGCTCAAACCGTTCGACGATGTCCTAGCAGCGCTGCAAAAGTTGCGTAACGCCGGACTAAAGCTGGTGATCTTGTCGAACGGCGACCGCGATATGCTGGAGGCTGCCAAGCCATACATCGGCTTCCCATTTGACGATGTCATCTCAGTGCAGGAAGCTGGATATTTCAAGCCGCACTGGAAGACCTATGCCACGGCGCAGGAGCGGATCGGTGAAGATCGCTCAAGCATTCTGTTTGTCGCCAATCACGCGTTCGACTGTATCGGCGCCAAAAGTTTTGGCATGCGGACCGCTTTCATCGACCGGCGCAAGCGACCGTTCGGCGAAACACCACACCAACCGGACTTGATTGTATCTGACTTCAACGAGCTGGCGGCTGTTATGAGCGACAAGCCGTGAACGCAGCCGGTATCGACGAGGCCATTGTGGCTGCGCGTGGCGTAATGACAACACATTTCACCGCCCTCAATGCGCGCGATGAAGATGCCCTGGCTGCCACGTTGCATTTCCCACATCACCGTCTCTCAGGTGGCGCACTCCGAACCTGGGACGGACCCGATGCCTATTTCGGTGACTTCCTCGCACGCGCCGGGGATGGTTGGAAGCACTCGACATTGGATTCTGTTGATGTGTTCGCAGCTGACGCTGACAAAGTACACCTCGACGTACGCTTCACACGCTACCGGACAGATGACAGCGAGCTCGGAAGTTTTCGATCGCTATGGGTGATCGCAAAGCTCAAAGACTGTTGGGCCGCGCAACTGCGATCATCGTTTGCAGCGTAATCGTCGCATATCCAATCGCCTCACAGTTTTTGCGGAATAAACCGGGATAGTCCGGCCATGCAGATGGCGACGCCAGCGCTCGCAACAAATACGGCCGGCAGCGGCGCGACCACCAGAACAGCCGCGAACAGCCCGGGCGTCAACAACGACGCGGAATGACGGAATGTCATATAAACCGCCGTCATGGACTCGCGCTCATATGGATGTACGGCCCGTAAGAACGGTACGTTACCGGCACCATCAATGACGGTTGCAAACACCGCTGCCGTTAAAATCAGCACGATCGACACTGTCGGCCACCCAGACGCTAGTCCAGCCGCCAGGGTCGCCACGCCGGCCGCGCCATAACCAACGATCAGCAGCGGTCGAATCCCGTGCTTCCGGCCAAGCCGCGCCCAAACCCGGATCAGGAACAGCGGCACCAAACCTGCCGACACGATCGCACCTGTCATTTCCGAACTGAACCCTGACGCTTTCAACTGGATCGGCATGTAAACGAAATACATGATCCACCAGCTGCTACGCCCAGCCGCGAGCACCCATGCCAGCCGTAAACGCGCCTGACTGACGAACCTCGGAATGTAGTTCAGCGGCTTCGGCGGCGGCTTCTTCGCCGGCTGGAACGCATCGTTCTCGGACAGCCGCATACGCCAGAAGAAAACTAGGAAAATCACGGCAAATATTCCGACCAGCAGAAATGTCAGCCCAGGCATGACGGCCGTTTGCAGATAAATGCCCGCCCAGGGACATATGATAAAGACCATGCCGGCGTAGAACATCCGTCGCGGCTCGAATGAATTGAGTTCTTTGCGCGGCACATGATCCAGCACGTAGAGATTGATGACGATTTCCAGCATCGCAACACCAACCACTTGCAAAGCCAATCCCGCAATCAACGTCACCGGTAGCCCAGGGCTGTTCAACGCTGACTGCTGCATAACTCTGCGATAAGGGATTCACGGTCGGGGATTTATCAGAATCTATAGGAGTGCGTTTGATTCGAAAGGAGCGCACTCATGGCATCAGAATTCCTGGAACTTTTATCAC
>CAJQQK010000304.1 GCA_905480435.1 uncultured Hyphomicrobiaceae bacterium
GAGTTGGCCGCTAGCTGGCAAAGTCAGCGACGAGGAACTGGAGCGACGGCTTTATCGGAAGCCGGCGACGAATGTGAATATCGCGACCGGCATGACGCCGACAATGCGACCGCTGCCGGACTGGTCGTACATCCATCGCGATATTTTCGACATTGATGATACGTTTGATGCCGCGCACGGTGGCCAGCAACTCACGTTCTGGAACGCGCATCATGACGAGCGCGGCTTTGCGCCGATGCATGTTTATCATGCCGCAAGCGGCTTACCGGTGGCGACCATCCCGGAAAAATCGAGCGTCCACTCCCAAGGGATTTGATCTCTGTCGATGGTCGTGCCGTCTTCGGCAACTTCCTGCAAAGCCCAGTCATAGAGGTTCTTGTATTCAATTTCGGTGGTAAATCGAATGCCTCGCTCAATATGATAGTCCATCTTTTCTTCTTTCTAGCGTCAGTGATCGTTGCCCGAACGGCCCCCAACTACACACATCGCCATATCTGACAAAGGGTATCGGCCTGTCATCCGACAGCTGAACAGGTGCGTCTTTGACCAGGGCAATATTTCAGTCCGCTACGATCGCGACCGCATCACATTACAACTTTTTGCACGTATTACGAACGGACCCCTACACGCTGATCGAAACGGCCAAGCTCAACGGTGTTGATCCGCAGGCATGGCTGACCGATGTTCTAACCCGCATCGCCGATCACAAGATTAATCGGATCGACGAGCTGCTGCCCTGGCGATATACTCAGACTAGCTGAGTAGGCCGCCTCTCGGACGCTCACCTTTCAACACACCAACCCATCGAAGGTGATGAGCTGCGTGTCATCAAACGCTACCTCGCTACCCGCGACGATGATCTGCCGTGGCTGTTTGCTACCGAACGCGGTGGCCAAACCCGCCTGTGAAGCTCGCAGTCTCGACAGCCTGAAGAAATTCAGCCTACCATCACTCGACCAAACGGGTGGAACCTATTGAAGAGAGGGATAGGAAATGAGCGAAATGGAGGCTTTCTTGCCGCCCGCAGGCCTATTGTTTTGGTTCACCGCCTACAAACTTTCCGACTGGGAAAATTCTCGTTGGATACGCGCGCGGCAGGATGGATTGATAGGACGTGTCGACACGCATGGTTTGTTTATCGATCTGACCGGTTTTGTCACTTTGATTTTTGGAATAGCTTGGATCGTCGCGTATGGCTATGACGTTGGATGGCAGCCTGCCGTCGGTCTTTATGCCGTCGTGTATCTAGCGATGGTCGTTATTAGCATCCTGCAAGAACTTGTGGTGGCTGCGATGAGGCGACCCTCGCTCGAAGCGTCAGAGTGGCCACTTTGGATATTCGGAACCGTCGCCGTCTGGCCGCTGATGGCCGTCTTGGTCTTTCGAGTTTCGTGGTTCGGGCTAGTTTCATAGAGTGTCAGCTCGACCAATTTCACGTTGCATAATTTACAAGTTACGCAACGAACGTGACTTGCCGAGCGCAGTGTTCAGATCAAGTCTGGCCCAATACAGGGCGGTTTCAAAATTGAAGTGCAACATCCGGTAATTTAGGGTGACAATTCCGTTTTGTCGGTGCGGCGTCAAGGTTGAGTTTGCGAAGCATTCCGATTGGGTTGATCGTGGCGTAGCGCACGGCCGCCCTCAAGGCGTGGCCTGCCGATGTCGAGCCTGCCGCACGGGCCGAGCGACGGCCAACCTTGACCGCGTCCGCGCACGACGCCAAGGAGCTGCCAAGCCGAAAAGGATAAGTTTGCGCGACCCTTGGCCTTGCCACTCGCGACATCAGACAGAAGACAGGTCGATCATATGCTGGGTGTAAACTTCGAGAGGCATGCGGAAGCCGAGGATTTTGCGTGGCCGGGTATTGAGCTTGTAAGCGATGGCGTCGAGGTCGTCCTGCGTCAGGCCTGAAAGGTCGGTGCCCTTGGGCAGGTACTGGCGAATGAGGCCATTGGCATTTTCGTTGGAGCCGCGTTGCCAGGGACTGTGGGGATCAGCGAAATAGACATCGACGCCGGTTGCGGCGGTCAAGTCCTTGTGCCGGCTCATCTCTTTGCCCTGATCATAAGTCAACGTTTTGCGCAACGGCTTTTGCACACGATTGAGGATCGCGGTGAAGCCCTTGAGGGCTGCCTCGGCCGTGGCGCCGTCCATGCGGGCCAGCAGAACCAGGCGGCTGGAGCGCTCGACCAGCGTGCCGACGCAGGATTGATTGCGTGCGCCCTTGATCAAATCGCCCTCCCAATGACCGGGGATCACGCGGTCCTCGATCTCAGGCGGACGCACGTGCAGACTGACCATGTCGGCGATTTTTCCGCGCCGGTCCTCGTCACGACTGCGTGGGCGACGTTTGGCGTGACCGTGGCGCAGAAGTGAGATGAGATCGGTGCGCAGACCACCGCGCGGGAGCACGTAAATGGCGGTGTAGATCGTCTCGTGGCTCACGGTTCGAGTGCTGTCGTCGGGGAACGCCTCTTCGAGTCGTCCGGCGATTTGTTCGGGCGACCAGCCCTCGTGCAACTGATCCTGGACAACGCCGAACAACGGCGTATCGACACCGAGCTTCGGGTTGAGGTTGGGCGCGGCGCGCAACGATCGTGCCCGTTCGTCAGCCACGATGGCATCATAGGGTTCATGACTATCGTCACAACCAGATCGATTGCGATCGAGTTCCCGGCTGATTGTGGAGCCGCTTCGGCCCAGATGCCGAGCCGCTGCGCTCTGGGGCAAGCCGTCAGCCAGCATAACCATCAGCGTTGTCCGCTCAGCCGCCGATAAATGATTGTAGCTCGTTCCCATTACAACACCCTGACCTCAAGGTGTTGCACTTCAGTTTAGAGCGCGCCCAGCTAAATCATCGATTAAGACGTTCGAACGTGAAGAGGCCGTCGCCGTGCTTCGCGTACTGAGCGCCTTGAAAAACTATCATCTCGGGGTTCTCATCAAAGAATGCTGCACTGTCATCAAGCTTCAACTGCTCCAAGGGAATGACGATGCGATGCAAAATATTCAAGCCTTTTTTGTGAGCCATTGCGTGAAATACACGCTTGGAAATGGAACCCGACCTTAAGAGTTGTGCGGATTTTTGAAAATGGAGTCTTACATTTCTCCGCGCACTTGAAACATGATCGACACCTTCACGATCACCTGCATAGACCTCGAGAAAATTTGTTCCTTCTTCTTTCGTCGAGCGATACCAGTCCACAAGCGTTGCCATGTCCTTCCCCAGACGCTGGTAGTCATCAATCGCTTGCGCTATTGCCATAGCATGAACCGCGTCAAGCTGTGCCTCTGCAGATTTTTCAGCCGTCTTTGCCGTTCTCAATCCCGTCAAGGCTACGATAATCGCCACTACCAGTGCACCAACTTCGATCCATTCCTTTGCAACAATATCGAGCATTCTTACCTCCCCCTAATCAGTTTGCGAGACGCAAGATAGCCCGTCTTGAATATCTGGTCATGTCGGCAGTTACCGAGTCGGTCCGCGGAATTTCACCCAGAGCCCCTCCCGCTGTCTAACGCACGCCGCCTCAACGGGGTAGACGGCCTGTGATGGCCGTTAGGCGCTACTCGTATCTTGGCAGCGTTAACCATCGAGTATTCGCATAAGGGGCGGTCTGGAAAATGACGCCGCAAGTGTTAATACGGGACTTGGCGTTCATGCCACCGGCCGCCTAGTCGGAGCCCGCCCCACCTCAGCGAACAGAATTGGCAAGATCGTCAAGCTTGCGACGCAGCATGGTTGTGATGGGTGGCTTTGCGCTCGCATGATCGTCAATGAGTTGACGGATAATGCGGACGGTGTCTGGTTCGCGCGCCGCGACCTTTGCCGCATCCATGGTGAAGTCGAACGCATCAGCAATATCTCGCAGTGAGATTTCGTAGCCGTAACCTAGCAGCATCCATTTGAGTGCAGCCAGACCGACCGATCGAGCAAATTCGGGCTCGGTGCCGGCAAAATCTCTCGCCGCTCGTGCTAGAGTCTTCGGATCGCAGGGGCTTTGGTTGGCAAGTTCGGCCGCCTGCGCAAGAAGCCCGGCCGATTTCGCCGCAGCAAACCATTTACCTTCTTCGCCGGGGGTGCTGTTGATCAAATCTCGAATGGTCTCGTCGGGGCCGATTTGGGGATACTTTTTCGCGATCGCCTGGAACATGGCCAGATAAGTTCCGTGGCGGTTCGCTTCCAACGCGTATCGATCATAAGCTTCCCGCCACATGCCGGCGGAGAGAAGAACTTCCTGGCAAGTTAACGAGATCTGGCTGTCGCTTTGATTGAGGCCACGCGTATCTTCGGCGTATCCTATTGCTGCCGATCGCTGGCCTAGAGCGACTAGCGCACGAACGCCCCACTGACGATCGTGCCAAAACTTGTGAGGAGCCAGTTCCAAAAGCTTTAGCAACTCGTCGTAACGACCAGCCGAATACAATGCGCTCAAACAGGCAGCCGTGCCCTCGAAGTGTCCTCCTCGTGGTAAACCAGGGCTCCATGTCAAGCGGACGCCCTCAATGAAACGATCCGCCCATCGTGCTGCCCGCTCGGGGGTGACGCACAAGTCTCCCCAGTAATCGGGCAGCAACTCGAGATAGGGCATCTGATCTTGCTCGACCGCATCCCACAACCGATCGAGCCATTTCTCCCTCAGCTCGTCGCTTGCCGGCGCCGCGACGATGATTGGGACGAGGGCATCAATCGCGCGGTTGACAGTGGTGCCAATGGCACCTGACGAACTATCGACTTGTTCGATCGCCGGCGAGAGTTTATCGAGAAAAATTACGGCTCCTTCGGCACCGAGGACGCTGTCCTTGCGGGCCATCTTCTTGATCTCCGAGACAGCTTCCTTAATGCGCTTAATCGGCAGCTCGGAGCGCCAGCCGAAGCCGCCAGCCCTGAAACGAGACCGAAAGACCCAAGTGTGTGATTTGGCTGCTGTCACCTGTTTCTCCACCGTCCTCGCCATCTGTTGTCGTTACTTACAGCACGACATCTTCGATGATGCCAACATCATTGTAACGGGTCTCGCGGTGTGTGTGTCGACAGAAGCTCACGGGTTAACGGGTAACCGCTCAATCCAGGAACATCACCATGGCCAACTCCGACACGCCTAAACCGACGACGGTCATCCCGGAACTGGTTGCGATGCCGTTGCGCGACGATGAGTTCAACACCGTCGTCGCCGCCATGGAAGTCGTCGACGATCTGATGGTCGACATGCTGCGGGACAAGGGCGGCGCCTCGTTACGATGCCGGACCGAACTCGCGGCCGCCGTCCTTGTCGGTGCCATCGATCATGGCCGGGACGCTGCCATCGATACGGGTGAGATGGAACCGGACGCGGTGATGGGCCTCGTCGTCGACCTTGTCGAGCGTCGCGCTATGGAGATCTGGGGCCAAGGCGGTGCGTGAAGCCGACTGTCCGTCGAAATACGCTCGAACGGGGAACAGTCCAAACGTCCGCATTTGTCCGTTCTGCTGCCTTCAATGAATGCGAAACGAAATCTAGTGTTCCCCGCCTAACAATTGATTCCTAGTTCGGGGCAAATCAGTCAATCTGGTCTTATGAGACGTGATGACATTTGCCTTTACGTGGGCCCGGCGAACCGCTTGGCGCTCGATGCCGTTATCAAGAGCCGCAACAGTTCGAGCAAGACCGTCTGGCGCGCTCGGATCGTGCTGGCGACGGCCGACGGGCACGGCACCAACGAGATCATGCGGCGCACCGGCACGTCAAAGCCGACTGTGTGGCGCTGGCAGAAACGCTACATCGAGGAAGGTGTCGATGGTCTGCTACGTGACAAGACGCGGCCTTCGCGGATCCCGCCGCTATCGGACGAGATCCGGCTTAGCGTGCTGACCAAGACGGCGAATGAGACGCCGGCGAACGCCACTCATTGGAGCCGGACGATAATGGCGCAAGCGATCGGCATCAGCCCATCAAGCGTTGGTCGCATCTGGCGTGAAGCCGGTCTCAAGCCCCACCGGGTCGATACGTTTAAGGTTTCCAGCGATCCGCATTTCGAGGAAAAAGTCGCCGATGTCGTCGGGCTCTATATGAACCCGCCGGACAAAGCGGTGGTGCTATGCATTGACGAAAAGAGCCAGATCCAGGCGCTTGATCGCTCGCAACCAGGTCTGCCGATGAAGCGTGGGCGAGCCGCCACGATGACGCACGACTACAAGCGCAACGGCACGACGACGTTGTTCGCAGCGCTCGACGTGAAATCGGGCTTGGTCATCGGGGAGTGCCAGACCCGCCATAGAGCAAAGGAGTTCATCCGATTCCTGAAGACGATTGACCGAACTGTGCGAAAGCATCTCGATCTGCATCTGATCATGGACAACTACGCGACCCACAAGACACCTGCGGTGAAAGCCTGGCTCGATCGACACCCCCGCTTCCATGTCCACTTCATACCGACATCGTCGTCGTGGCTGAACCTCGTCGAGCGTTTCTTTGCCGAGATCACAGGCAAGCGCATCCGTCGTGGCGTTTTCCGAAGCGTTGCTGAACTGGAAGCGGCGATCGACGATTACCTACTGCGTCACAACGCAACCGCCAAACCGTACGTGTGGACGAAGACTGCCAAAGACATACTGGCAAGAGAACGCCGAGCTCTAGAAAAATTGCAGACAATCACGGCCGGGAACTAAGTGTCAGACTCGGAACACTAGCGGAGCTAGGCCATCTGTAGCTAGGTTTTCAATCATCTATTTTGGTTTCAATCTGGTGGCCTGCGGGTACTCCCCCGCCCAAAAAGGGTATTTTTGCACAACGCCCAAAATATACCTTTTTGGGCGTTGTGCAAAAACACCCAATTACGAGATGATGCTCGAGGACGAGGGCTATGTCTCCGAGACGTCCCGGCTCCTTTGGCAACTGCCGTGCTACGGCTCATGCTTTCGCAAGACATACCGCGATCCGGTCCTCAACAAAAACGTCGGCCTCTACGTTGCCGCAGAGGACCTTATTGCGCCGGGCGAGGCGACAGGCCTCGCCACGTCTCCCCGCTTTACCCACCGCATGCGCAATTTCAAGGGCGAAGTCGATCGCCTGCAGTTGGGGTCCGTTCGTAATACGTGCAAAAAGTTGTAATTTCATCTTTATCGTATTGATTTAGTTTGTGCTTTCGACGTTTCATCCGGCCATTGCATCTTTTCGGCGGCTTTAATTGCGCAGGATCACGGCGGCAATCGCAACCAGTAGCAGAAGCCAGAGCGGGAGCCGTAGCGCTCTTATAGATTGTTGCAGACGCTTGATCTCAGCCAAGACTAGGGATGTGTTAGCGTCTGGCTCAGGAGGATATGACGGCGCATCTTCGACAGGCAGCGGCTGTGAGGCGACCAGAGGAATGCATCGTCCGCTTTACCTTCAGGTGCGACCAACATCTCAGCATGCAGTCACGATCTGCGGCCAATCCTCCCAATGTCCGCGATTGCGACTAAGCGTCGATAACGAAATCAGAGCATGCTGCACCTGCTCAAGGCCGCTGATGGCCCTAAGCCGCCGAAGCTTGTTTGACCGCTTCTGAGGGAGCAGCGGACGGCGACTTCCAGCACTCAGGTCGATCTGACGCGTCGTAAGCATCTCAATCCGACTTTCTGTTCCACTACTACTCAAACCCCTAACTGGGCCAAGCATCCCCCTTCAGCAGCCAGCTCACCTAATTCTGCTGTGTGGGCCAGCATGCTCGATAGGGGACCGTGACCTCTGGGCTGTCGAAAACGGTAAACTCTTAGATCTTGCCGTTAAACGCCCCTACTTCGGCACTCCTGATTTCGCTGTTATTCCGCTGTATTAACAGCGTACTCCGCTGGGTGGACCAGCATGCTTGATGTGGACCCTCTTATGGCCGCATCGAGCTATCCAGAAAGCGGATCGCCATGGTTACAGGCCAATGACATCATGGCTGGCCCACACCGTTGTTCGCTATCTTGGATGACAACATCCGGCGAACCGGGCAATTGGCGCCACCTCTGTTTTGAGTAGGCGATTTCGCACTCACCCCATCGCCTACGTCACCCGCCACGCACCCAACGATCGATCTGCTCGGCGGATGATTGACCATGCCGTTCGCGAATGATGGCGCGCAATGGGCGAACGATGCTCGAATAATGCGGCCTTTGCGGCGCGTAAGAATTACCCGCTACCCCCCCGTCCAGCTTCGACGAGGGTGGGTTCGGTTTTCTCTCGCGGTGCCAACTCGGCACCGCCAGACGATGATCCGTTCAATTGCCCCCTGGTCCCCTTCGCCATCATCTTGGCATCGGCTTGCTCGATCAGCATTTCACCAAGTCGACGTTCGGCACGCAAAGACACTTCCGACCATTGGAACCTTGAGAAGCAGGTGTTAGTTTCCGCGCAGGCGCTGAAAACTCGTCACGAATCCGAAAAAGGTAGCTCACCGTGAAATTCGACATGCGTGTTTTCATAAAAAAAGGCACCTTAGCTGGTGCGTTGCTGTGCCTACTGACCGCGCAAGTGCTTGCGCATGAAATGCATGAATTTGGCTCCTCGACGAATTGAGTGGGTGGATCAGGTGTTTTTGGGTGGTCGGTTTTCTGCTTAATCCTGTTGGCAGAGCATTCCCCGTCGATGTGACGGGCGGCGGTCAAGGACGCGCTCTATAGCGCGCCCGCGAGGG
>CAJQQK010000305.1 GCA_905480435.1 uncultured Hyphomicrobiaceae bacterium
ACTCCACACGTCGGCGCAGATTACATGTGGGTCGGGACGGAAAAGCGGGCTCAGCAGGGGGTCGAACAAAAAAGCCAATCCCTCAGGGTAGCAGAAGGCACTGAGACCGAGGTTACCCACTCAGTTCGTCGAGGAGCCTGAAAAGCAACAGCGCGTTCAGGAGGATCGTGGGCAGGGCATACATTCGGCAGCGGTGTTTGAAGCGCTGACGCGACTGTGCCCGGCGGATGCGATCATTGCGGTTGATGTTGGCAACAATACGTATTCGTTTGGGCGCTATTTCGAAACGGAAGGTCAGCGGGTTCTGATGTCAGGCTATCTTGGTTCGATTGGTTTTGGGTTTCCAGCAGCGATGGGGGCCTGGGCTGCGACCCAGGATTTCGATGCCTACATGGGCCGCAAGGTGATTTCGATATCCGGTGATGGTGGCTTTGGCCAATATGCGATGGAGTTCACGACGGCTGCGAAATACGGCATGAACATCACGCACATTCTGCTCAACAACGGCCAGCTTGGTAAGATCTCGAAAGAACAGCGCGCCGGTGAATGGCCGGTGTGGGAAACCAACCTGCAGAACCCGCCGTTTGCAACGTTTGCCCGGCTGTGTGGTGGGCATGGCGAGCGCGTTACGGAAACGAGCGAGCTTGACCGGGCGATGACGGAAGCGTTGGCACACAATGGACCGTCGCTAGTCGAGATCATGACTGATGCCGAGTTGATATGACTCATGATTGATGTGACGCGGTGTCGGCGAGCAGATAGAAGAGCAAGTAAGAGCGTTAAAGGTCGACATATTCATCAGCATCAGAGGGGCGGCATGTCAGATCAACGACGGCCGGATCAGCGGCGACATCTGAATTGGAGGCCTCGGTGATGAATGGTGGATCGATGGTGGTGTGGCTGGCGACGCTGTGGCTTTATGCTGGTGGTGCTGTCGCGGCAGTATTCCTGCTGTTTGGCATTGATCGAGTCGATGGCAACGCGCGTGGCGCTTATTTGTTTCGGCCGTTGCTCGCGCCCGGTGTGCTGCTGCTTTGGCCACTTGTGTTGTGGCGATGGTGGACGCTTGAAGCAGTCAGTGGCACATCCGATGATGCAGCTTATGACCGGGGTCGATATCAGGCGGTGCGGGCCGGCCATGCGCGGGTCTGGTCTGTGCTCGCGGTGCTTGTTCCCGCAGTGCTCATTGGTGCGTTGCTGATGCGTCAGCCCGTTCCAGATAGCAAAGGAGCAGCCGTTCGATTGGATGCTCCGGCGCCTAAGCAGTGAGGCGGCGCGATGTCAGTGAAATATAGCCCGGTTCAGTGGACGCAATCAAAACTCTTTTATGATGCGATCGCGCTGGCGTTGGTTGTCGCCTACGTGCTGATTTACTTGCGTGTTGCGCCAACATTTACGGGCGGTGTGCCATCGGCTGATGGTGCCATTGTGCGCGCGCGGGCGTTTGGGACGTGTGCCTTCCTGTTGCTGACCGTGATCTTGTGCATCGGTCCGCTCGCGCGATTTGATCGGCGGTTTCTGCCGCTGCTTTATAACCGGCGCCACCTTGGTGTGATTACGTGTCTGGTTGCGCTGACGCACGCGGCTTACGTGCTCAACTGGTATTTCAATTTCAGCTCGACGCCACGGTTTGAGGCGTTGCTGACGTCGAACACCAGTTATGGGCAGATACTGGGGTTTCCGTTTGAAGCGTTTGGTATTCTGGCGCTGCTGGCTTTGCTCGTGCTGGCTGTTAGCAGCCATGACTTCTGGTTGAGCTTTCTGACGGCGCCGGTTTGGAAGCTGCTGCATTATGCGATTTATCCAGCGTATGGGTTTCTGGTTGCGCACATCGCGCTTGGCGCATTGCAGAGTGAGACGAACGCGACGTTTGCGGTCGTGACGGGCTGCTCGGTTGTGCTGGTTTGTAGGCTGCATGCGGCAGCTGCCATTCATGAGACGCGATTGGCGCGGACTGCCACAGTGTCAGCGAGCCAGGAAGACGCGTGGTTTGCGGTGGGCAAGCTGACGGACTTCGAAGAGGGCCGTGCGCAGATCCGCCTGCTCGACACCGGTGAACGCGTTGCTGTGTTTCTGCATGAGGGGCATTTGGCTGCGATCGGTAATGCGTGCGCCCACCAGAACGGACCGCTTGGCGAAGGCCGTATTCTCGATGGTTGTTTGACGTGTCCGTGGCACGGGTTTCAATACCGACTGAGTGATGGCTGCTCGCCGGCGCCATTCACGGAAAAGGTGCCGACGTATAACTTGCGGATTGACGGCGAGGTAGTGTTGGTCGATGCGCGGATGAACCCGCTTGGCACGAAAGTCGATCCGGTTCCGTTGCCATTAGTGACACAAGGAGCTGGCGCATGAGCGGGCAAAACCAAACGCCGTTCTTTATTGGCTATCTGCCAATTCCGCACGGGTTGAGATTGTTTCTGGTGGTCGTGTCTGGATTGCTTATCGGTGGATTTGCGGCGCTCGCGCTGGCGATCGGCACGGCACAGGGCAATCCTGGCACCGGCGATTTCCAATGGGGCTGGGGACCGCAGGAAGTGACTGGGCGGTTGGAGATCCGGCCGTATCCGCTGTTGCACGTCACGACGGGAAGCAAACACATTCCAGCCGGGCGGACGTTGCTGCTTTCGGGCGTTGGCAAAAAAGGCGTGCGGCCGCGCGTTGCAAAGCTAGATGGCCGTCTCGTGCGGCTCAAAGGGTTTGCGTTGAAGCGGGGCGAGATCGATGCGCTGCAGGTTGGCGACAACAACAAAGCCATTGTGGCGCTGGATGGAAAAGCGCCGGCGGTCAAGGTTGAGCCGCTAGGGCGCTGGCGGCTGAAAGGTGAGATCTGCGATGGCAAATGCCTGGCTGGTGCGATGCGACCTGGACGTGGCTTGTCGCATAGAGCGTGCGCCAATTTGTGTTTGATTGGGGGCGTGCCGCCGGTGTTTGTTTCGAGCGCGCCTGTCGATGGCAACGACTTCTTTGTGATGGGGGACAGCAAAGGCAATCCGCTCCCGCCGGAAATTTTGCACCATGTCTCTGTGTATGTGTCACTGGAGGGCACCGTTGAGAGGCGCGGCAATATCATGGTCTTCAAGGTAGACCTCAGCAGTTTGAAGGTGCTTTGATCATGATAACTTCACGCTCACTCCGCCATGTACTTGGGCTGGCATCCGCCGTCGCACTGACGTTGGTGTTGCTCTACCTGTCGCGGTTCTGGATATGGACGGCGCCGTGGAGTGGGGATGGTCTGTTTGGTGTAAAACTCTTTTCACCCTACGGCAATCTCGTGCAGCGATGGCTTAGCGGGACATGGTTCTCTGAACTCAGCATTGTGGTGTGGGGCTGCGGTGCGATTTATCTACTGTCCGTGCTGCACTGGATAGCTGCAAAGGCTTCCCGGTAGACCGGGCGTTGTATGACCTCAACCGTGATAGCTGGTGGAGGCAATTGACGAAGCTTGGCGTTGGTGCTCAGGATGACCGAAATCAGTCATATGGGAGGACGCGGCATGCCAGGATTTGTTGGCGCACAGCACGAGTTTCACGACGCAGAATTTGTGCGCGGTTGGGCAAGCCGGTTTGTGCCGACAGAGCCCCGATTGCAGCTTTTTGATATGATCCTGAAAGAGGTCGAAAAACTCGGTAAAGCACAGGCGCATGTTGTGGAATTGGGCACCGGGCCTGGCTACATGGCGCGCCATATGTTGGAGCGCAATACGGACATCACTTTTGAGGCGCTTGATTTCTCGGACGTGTTCATGGATGTCGCGCGCGAAACGCTTGGCGATCTGACATCGCGGGTCACGTTTACGAACGCCGATTTAATGCAGCAAGATTGGCCGCAGAAGCTCAACCAGAAACCGGACGCGATTGTATCGACGTGGGCGCTGCATGATCTTGGCGGACAGCAACCGGTTGCTGATGTCTATGCGCGGTGCTTCGAGGCACTGCCCGCCGGCGGGTTGCTTGCGAATGGTGATTTCATCAAGCCGGATGGCACGGATTGGGACTATGAGCCGGGCCGGTTTGAGATTGACCGGCATATAGAATTTCTACGGGCGGCAGGCTTTGCAGATCCCAAGTCGTTGATCCATCTGGAGCCGAACATCGAAGACCCGACAGCTGCGCAGAACTATGCGTGCCTTGTTGCACAGCGTTAGGAAGTGTGCCCCCCGAGAATTTGACAGCACAGCTGAAGGAGCGGGTATGACGTTCACGATCAAGCGCATCTATGTGGATGTGTTTCGGGCGCCGGTTGAAAAACCGGTGATCGCTTCGTTCGGTACGATCCCAACGCGTGGCATCGCCATGCTGCGGATCGAGGACAGTGATGGCGTTATCGGTTGGGGCGATATGTGGGGCAACTTCCCGACGGTGACCACCGAGTATCGCGCCAAGCTCGCAGCATTTGTGCTGCCGGCGCTGCTGCTCAACCGGGAGGTCGATGATGTGGCGAGCTTCTATCATGACCTGGGCAAGAGCTTACATGTTCTGGCCGTGCAGGCTGATGAGCCGGGACCGGTTGCAGCTGTGCTTGCAGCCGTCGATCAGGCCCTTTGGGATTTGAAGGCGCGCAAAGCTGGTGTGCCGTTACGCCGGCTGCTTAATCCGAATGCAAGCGATCGAGTGCCGGCATACGCCAGTGGCTTGAACCCGGGCGATGGACCCGAGACGGTCGTCACGCAGCGTGGACTAGGCCATCGAAATTTCAAATTGAAGGTCGGCTTTGGTGATGACATCGACAAGGCGAACGTTCAGCGGATCATGGATGGGCTGTCGCCTGGTGAACGGTTCTTTGTCGATGCGAACCAGCGATGGGATCTCGATGACGCCATTCGCGCTGCTGACTGGCTTGCCGACGCAGGTGTTGGCTGGTTCGAGGAGCCGATGGTTGCAGATGCGCCTGAGGCCGATTGGCAAAAGCTGAAGGCAGCAGTGCGCCTGCCGCTTGCAGGTGCTGAAAACCTGCGCGGCATCGATACCGTTGAAAGAGCGCAGGCGTGGCTGGATTACATTCAGCCGGACGTCGGCAAATGGGGTGGCGTGACGGACTGCTATGTGATCGCGAAGAATGCGATTGCAGCTGGCAAGACGTACTGTCCGCATTGGCTTGGTGGCGGCGTTGGGCAACTGCATTCAGCGCAACTGCTCGCGGCGGCCGGTGGCGATGGGTTGCTTGAGATGGACGTTAATGAGAACCCGTTGCGTGACCGAGTGCTGGCTGGTGCGCTTGCGATCGATGACGGGTTTGTTGAGCTGCCAACGGACGCCGGCATTGGCGCGACGGCTGACCTCTCGACGATTGAACAGTGGCGTGTTGATGAGACTGTGCTGGATTAAGTTTGGAATCGTGCGTTCGATGGGCAAGCGATGAGCATACCTGAGAAAATGTACGGCATGGTGCTGACCGGGCATGGCGGGTTGGACTGTCTTGAGTGGCGCACCGATCTTGATGTGCCGAAGCTTGGTGACGCCGAGGTGCTCATTCGCGTTGGTGCATCGTCGGTTAACAATACGGACATTAACACGCGCATTGCTTGGTATTCGAAGGCTGTGCGCGGGGCGACGTCTTCGGGCGCGGTGAGTGGGAGCGCGGAGGCGGAAGCTGATGATAGCTCCTGGTCGGGGCAGCCGATCCGGTTTCCGTTGGTGCAGGGCGCGGATTGTTGCGGGGAGATCGTTGCTGCCGGTGTGGATGTTGCGGGCTCCCGGATTGGTGAGCGGGTGTTGGTGCGGGCGTTGCAATCCAGCGATTCGCCAGACAAAGCAGCAAGCGGTGCTTTTCAAGCTGTGACGTACGGGTCTGAGATTGATGGTGCGTTTGCGCAGTTTACCAAGGCGCGGAGCCATGATGCGCTGGCTGTTCAAAGTGACTGGAGTGACATCGAGCTTGCGTCCATTCCATGCGCTTACTCAACCGCTGAAGGGATGCTGCAGCGGATTGGTTTGCGTGAAGAACACGTGCTTGTGACGGGTGCGTCTGGCGGTGTCGGGGCAGCAGCTATCCAACTGGCGAAGCGCCGAGGTGCGCACATCACGGCGATGACAAGTGCGGACAAGGCTGATGCGGTTCGGGCGATTGGTGCAGATGAGATCATTGCGCGCGATGCGCCATTGGCGGAAGACACTTTTGATGCGGTGGTTGATCTTGTGGCCGGGCTGCGATGGCCGGAGATGATTGCTTCACTAAGGCGTGGTGGCCGCTATGTGGCAGCTGGTGCGATTGCAGGGCCGATTGTCGAACTTGATGTGCGCACGCTTTATTTGCGCGATCTGACGTTGTTCGGGACAACATTTCAGTCGGACAATATTCTGCCGGATGTGATCCGATATATCGAAGGTGGCGAGATCAAACCGCTGATTTCGCAGACGTTTGATCTCAAAGACCTGGGTTCTGCGCAAGAGGCGTTTATTGGCAAGAGCCATATTGGAAAGATCGGCATTCGGGTTTGATTGTGGTTCGGATTGAGTGAAGGTCCAGGACCTTTGTTCATAACAGGATAGATCAGCCATCTACCGATAAGCGGAAAGACCCCTGATAAATGCTAAAGGCATTTTCCGGGGACGCGGGATGGAGAGGTATTTGCTGGGGCTGCCACTTAACGTGCTTATGAGCATCTGCCGCCAACCAAGACGTTCGCCTAAGTCAGCGCCTTGATGGTTTCGTAAAGTGTCGTTGGGATGTCGATGCCGTTGGCTTCGTTACCAGCGCGGACCTGGTAGCGGCGTTCGGCTGGCAGGCGGGTGCCTTCCTGGGCGAGCACTTCGCTGAACAGCTTTTCGGCATGATCGAGAACACCTGTATTTCCGGACAGGCGTGCAGGATCAATCGCGAGGATGAACTCGCCGCCGGTCGACGGGCCGCCATCGTTGTTATCGATCGCTTTTTGCTCGACGCTGAACGGCTGGCCGATGAGAGGGCCGGCAATAAGCTCGACCATGAGTGCGAGCAGCGCACCTTTGGTGCCGCCGAACGCCAGCTGGGCACCTTCGAGAATGGCATCCGGGTCGTTGGTTGGATTGCCGTCTTTGTCGACGCCGGCGCCGTCGTGGACGGTGTGACCTTCGCGAGCTGCAACCATGATCTCGCCGCGTGCCATGGCAGCGGTCGCCATGTCGAAAACCATCGGCGGCTTGTTCACACGCGGCCAGGCAAACGACAGCGGGTTGGTGCCAAACAACGCCTTAGTGCCGCCAGCTGGCGCGACCATCGGCTTGGCGGATGTCATGGCGATTGCGACGAGGCCCATCTCGGCGAGCTCGGCGGCTTCCACCCAGAGCGCGCTGAAATGATAGGTGTTGGTGATCGCAAGCGCTGCGATGCCAGTTTCGCGGGCGCGCTCGGCAAGTGGATCACGACCGACTTTAAGTGCCATCGGCGCAAAACCGTTATCGCCGTTGCAGCGGATCGCAGCGGGCGCCAGATCTTCGACGGTCGGACGGGATTTGCCGTTGACCTTGCCACTTTTGAGCGATGCCGCGTAGCCTGGAAGACGGAAGAGACCATGCGAGTGGCAGCTGTCGCGTTCGGCAGCCCACATAAAATGCGTGACAGCTTCGGCGTTTTCTTTGTCAGCACCGCAAGCAGTAAGGGCTGCCATCGACAAGGCGTGGACATCATCGAGGCTCAGGCGGGTGCGGGACATGAAGGTTTGACCTCTTGGAATGGCAGGGGCGTTATGATTGGATGACCGAGTTTGGCTGGTATCGAGGACGAGGTCCAGCCCCTTGCGTAACGGAAAATCTATGGCGCTCAGAACGGGCAGACGTCTGCGAAGGTTATCTCATCGCCGGTCGACGGATGGGTGAGGGAGAGTGATTGGGCGTGGAGCTGGAGGCGGTCGGCTGCGGTGAGCGCTTCTGGGTGGGCGTAGAGATTGTCGCCGAGAATGGGATGGCCGATGCTTAGCATGTGGACGCGGAGTTGATGCGAACGTCCGGTCTTTGGCATCAGATGGATGCGGGTTGCGTTTGCTTCGCGATCCATGACCTGCCAGGCGGTTTGGGCTGACTTGCCGTGGAGCGGATCAATGATCTGGCGGGGGCGGTTGGGCCAGTCGCAGATGAGTGGCGCGTCAATGTTGCCGGCATTGGCAGTGATCGTCCCCCAGACGCGGGCGACGTAGGTTTTGCCGATTTGACGTTGTTCGAATTGACGACCAAGGTGGCCCTGCGCTTGCCGGTTGCGGGCCAGCACCATGACTCCGGATGTATCCATATCGAGGCGGTGGACAATTAGTGCACCCGGATGCAGCGCCGCTGCACGGGACGCGACGCAATCGGCGAGCGCTGGCCCTCTGCCGGGCACGCTGAGAAGGCCGCTTGGCTTCGAGATCACCAACAGATCGCCATCGCTATGCAGGACGGGCAGGTAAGGCTCCGTTGGCGGGGCGTAGGTGAGTTGCGCAGTTGTTGGGCGTGCTTCAGACACTAGGTCAAGACTCTTTTCAAGAGGTGAGCGAATGGCGCGGACACACTTTGAGGTGTCATCCAGACGCTTGTTGGCGGGACCTATTTCTCGTCTGGGAGCAGCGCTGAATTTGGCAAAGTCGCCCGCTCAAAGGGACAACCTTCCACCCCGGCAAGATCTGCGCCCGTAGCACGATGGCCCCCGGTGACAAGCACTGGGGTGACTCCTTGGGGGTGTCAGCGTTTCAGTTCATATCGTGTTAGGCTATTTCTTCGACGCCCAAACCCTGCCTGCAATCAAGAGCATGCTGTCACGTCATCAACGTAAAACCGAACGAGCACCGAATTTGCGGAGGTTTACTTAGGCTCCCGCCTGCGCCGGAATGACGGAGTGGTTGAGAAGCCGACATACCAAAATGACGATCTCGATCCACACTGGGCAGCAGTACGACAAGGGCTGGGATAACACTTAATAGTGGCGAAGCCAGCCCTTGGAGGGCGGATCCTAGGTTATGCCGAAGTCAATCAAGGAGCGAATGGAGCGGCCCTCTTTCATGGCTTTGAAACCGTCGTTGATCTCTTCGAGCTTGATTGTGTCGGAAATCCAATCATCAAGATGCAACCGGCCCTGCAGGTAAAGTTCGATCAGGCGGGGCATGTCCGTGCGGAAACGGTTCGAGCCCATCGATGAACCCTGGATCTTGCGCTCGCGCAGGAAATCAAAACCGTGCAGTTCGATCTTCTCGCCGAACGGGACCATACCGACGATAGTCGCGGTGCCGCCAACGGCCAGCATCTCGAACGATTGCTCGGCGGTCTTCTTGAGGCCGAGGCATTCGATGGCGTGGGTGACGCCGCCCTTGGTCATTTCCTTGATCTGCTCAACCGGATCGCCGTCATTCGGATTGATCAAATCGGTTGCGCCAATCTTGGTCGCAAGCTGCAGCTTGACCGGGTTGGTGTCGATCGCAATGACGCGGCTGGCGCCGGCAACATGCGCGCCGTTGATTGCCGCCATACCGACACCACCACAACCGATGACAGCAACGGTATCGCCGAAACGGACGCCCGCGGTGTTTACAGCCGCGCCGAAGCCGGTGATGACGCCGCAACCGATCAGGGCTGCGCGATCGAGCGGCATGTCTTCCTGGATTTTTACGATTGCGTTTTCGTGGACCAGCATCTGCTCGGCGAACGACGACAGGTTGACGAATGTGTGCAGGTGTTTGTTGTCGCTTGAGGATAGCCGCTCCGCTTTGCCGGGCGGCAACTTGACGTCAGTGTTGGTGCAGATCACCGGGCGACCGCTGGTGCACTGCTCGCACGTGCCGCAAAATACTGAGAGACATGTGATGACATGATCGCCGGGCTTTACGTAGCTGACTTCCGAACCGACCTGCTCGACGATGCCGGCGGATTCATGACCTAAGACAACCGGCATGGGATGCGGATAAAGCCCCTCCATGAAGTGCAGGTCCGAATGGCACAAGCCGGCATACGCGGTGTTGAGCAGCACCTCCCGAGGGCCCGGCTTTCTGGCATTGATGTTCTCAATGACGAGCGGCTGATTGGCTTCGTATAAAACCGCGGCTTTCATAATATATCCTCCGGGAAGTGAGCTTGATCGTATTGCGTTTTAAACACCCGCCCTGCTTGTTGGGCGAGGCGGGTGCCAGAATGTTACTCGACGCCTTCGACGACGCGAAGGTCGCGGGTGACGCCGCCTTCAAGTGCGGCCAGTGCTCTTTTGTATTCCGGCGTTTCGTGCGCTGCGAGGGCGATCTCCAGAGAATCAAATTCAACCAGAGTGGTGCGCTGCAGTTTGCCAGCTTCGTACGCCTTGGTGGCAACACCGCGCGCGATAAAGCGGCCACCGGCGGCCTTGACGGCAGGACCCGCAATCTCGGCGTAGGCTGCAAGCTTTTCCGGATCGTGGATTTCGAGGTAGGTGCTGACCCAATAGGCTTTAGGCATATCGTTCTCCATTGATGCTTCGCCGCCACGTGACGGAGGCTCGTGCCGCAGATTGGTCCGGGTGGGGGAAAATGGCAAGCAGGGAGAGGAGGAGTTTTTTGCTCTGCTTGCGCTCACGGGCCTGTTCGCCCAGCAGAGCTGAGCTGGCCCTCCGCGGGAGCGGCGCTAAGCGCCGGGTCGCATGCGCTCCCGGTGTAGTAGCCTGGCGGGGCTCTGGGAAATAAGAGGGCCGGGGCGCATTCGCACGGGTGGGATACGGCGAGGCTCTGGAAGGGAGTCTTTTGCGCTCACGGGCCTGTTCGCCCAGCAGAGCTGGGCTGGCCCTCCGCGGGGGCGGCGCTAAGCGCCGGGTCGCATGCGCTCCTGGGTGTAGTTGCCTTGCGGGGCTCTGGGAAATGAACTGAGCCGGTGCGCATTCGCATGGGGGTGATGCGGGGAGGTTTGGGGAGATTGCACGTTGAACTGATCTGCTCACTGATCAAACGTTTGATCACAATCTTGCGGGGACCGGGGAAGCTCAAATCTGTGTGGTAGGGTTGTGGGAGCATAGTGATGCGGAGGCCGTGCGATGTCTTACGTGGTTGGCGTCAGAGTTCTTGTTACCAGCTTGATACTGCTGGTCGCAGATGCGTTTGCCAGCGTCCGCGCACATGCCCAAGCTCAAGTGGATCTCGAGCTCGTTCTCGCAGTTGATGCCTCCGGCTCGATGAGTGGCGAAGAGCAAAAATTTCAACGCGCCGGTTATGTCGCGGCGATTGCACACCCGGATGTTATCCGCGCCATTCGATCCGGACCCAACCGCCGTATCGCGCTCGCCTATATCGAATGGGCGGGCAGTGGACGCCAGGCGATCACAATGCCTTGGCAGATCATTTCCGATGCAGCCTCCGCTCAGGCATTTGCCGAACAACTGAAAAAGAAAGATGCCGTTCATATGCGGCTGACGTCGATCTCCAGCATGCTGGCATTCAGCTCCAAGTATTTTATGCAGAACAATGTGCGCAGCCCAAGGAAGGTCATCGACGTTTCGGGCGATGGACCAAACAACGATGGTGTCAACATCGTCGGCGCGCGTGATGACGTGCTGGCGCAAGGTATCGTTATCAATGGTCTGCCGATCATGCTGGATCCGACCATCGAGCCGGGGCTCGACGTCTATTACAAGCACTGCGTGATTGGAGGGCCGGGGGCATTTGTGCTGCCGGTGCTCAGAAAAGTCGACTGGACGTCCGCTATCCGAAACAAGATGATCTTGGAGATTGCCGGGCGGCCGGCGCGTTTAATGAAGGCGCAGTGGTGACCGCTGGAGCCGAAACCGGCTGAGGCCGATTGTTTGATTGGCGAGAAGTTGCGCAAACGGTGGGGGTGAGTTTTTTGCGCTCACGGGCCTGTTCGCCCAGCGGAGCTGGGCTGGCCCTCCGCGGAGGCGGCGCCAAGCGCCGGGTCCCATGCGCTCCCGGGTGTAGTGGCCTGGTGAGGCTCTGGGAAATGTGTTGGGCCGGGGCGCATTCGCATGGGGTGATGCGGGGAGGCTCTGGAAGTGAGTTTTTGCGCTCACGGGCCTGTTCGCCCAGCAGGGCTGGGCTGGCCCTCCGCGGGGGCGGCGCCAAGCGCCGGGTCGCATGCGCTCCCGGGTGTAGTGGCCTGGTGAGGCTCTGGGAAATGAGCTGGGCTGGGGCGTATTCGCATGCGGCGTGACGGCGGGGCCCTGGGAGAGAGTTGTTTGCGGATTTCTGCCCGGCATGGGCTGTGGCTATGGTGCTCTCTACAGGGAGCGGGAGTTGTGGTAGAGGCGGTTGGTCCGGTTAGGCGCGGACGCTCGAGGTTGTGCAGAAGGATTGCGACGATGCGGTGGGATCAGATTTTTGGGGGCAACCCGGTCGGCGTGATTGTGCGCCTGGTCATCATGTCGGTGGTGGTCGGGATTATACTTTCAGCGCTTGGCATCACGCCCGATAACATCCTGTATCGTCTCGGACTGCTGATGGAACGGATCTACAGCATGGGCTGGGGTGCCGTTGAATGGGCACTTGGGTATTTTCTGATCGGGGCCGTGATCGTCATACCGATCTGGATACTGTCGCGCCTGTTTGGTGGGTCGAAAAGCGGCAATGACCGATCCTAAAGATTGAAGCTAAAGCACGTCGCGTTTAATTGGCTCCTTTAATCGCCCGAAGATTGGGTGTTTTAAGGCACATTGTGAATTCGTTGAAACGCGACATGCTGTCGTCATCACGCGTTATTCTCACACTTGCGGCGAATGATCCGAGCATGACCACGCCACCAACGGAGCAGACGATCAGCGCGCCTCAAGAGGGCCGGCTGCGGCATCGCGATGTTGGCGTCATTGCGCTACCGATCATTCTTTCGAACTCGACAGTACCACTAGTTGGCTATGTCGACACCGTGGTCATTGGCCAGCAGATCGGTTCAGCGCATCTGATCGGTGGCGTCGCCTTAGCAGCCGTCATCTTCAACAATATCTACTGGATCTTTGGCTTTCTACGGATGGGCACCACAGGCCTAACGGCGCAAGCTGTCGGCGCGCACAATGTATCGAAAGTGGCCGCAAACCTGCTGCGTGCATTGTATGTCGCCGGCATCGCGGGCGTCGGGCTGGTTTTGCTGCAGATACCGCTGATTTTGCTCTTCCTATGGCTGATGGGTGGATCGGAGCAAGTCAATACGGCGATCGAAACTTACTTTCATATTCGGATCTGGGGGGCGCCGGCAGCACTTGCCAACTTCGCACTGATCGGCTGGTTCATCGGGCTTGGGCGCGCTGATGTTGCATTCATTCTGCAGCTTGTCCTGAATGGCGTGAACATTGCGCTCGCGATGCTGCTTGTCTTCGTCATGCAATGGGGCGTTACAGGCGTCGGATGGGCGGCGTTGATTTCGGATGTGGTTGCAGCCGGTGCTGGGCTTTGGATCGCAGTTGGCGAACTGAAGCGGCGCGGCGCGGTGATCGCGAACGCCGAAGTTGGCAACCGGCAGGCCCTGCACGAGATGTTCAACGTCAACCGCGACGTGGTGATACGCACGGCTTCGTTTATTGTCGTGACGACGTTTTTTGCAGCACAAGGCGCGCGCGCCGGCGATCTCGCACTGGCGTCCAACGCGGTGCTGCTGTCGATCACGTTGATTTTTATTTTCATGCTCGATGGTTTTGCTTTTGCAGCCGAGACCCTTGTTGGGCAAGCAGTTGGCTCCGGGCGGGTCGATCGATACCGCGACGCGATCCGGATCAGCACGATGTGGGGACTTGGGTTTGCGCTGTTGTTCAGCGCGTTGTTGTGGTTCGGCGGCGGCACGATGATTGATTTTACGACCGAAGATCCAGCCGTGCGGGCGGCCGCGCGCGAGTATCTGGTGTGGGCTGCGGCGATCCCGATTGTCGGTATCTGGTGCTATCAGCTCGATGGGATTTTCGTCGGCGCGACGGGCACTGCACAGATGCGCGACACGGCAATTATAAGCATGGGCGTTTTTCTGGTGGCCTGGTCGGTGCTGACGCCGATGTTTGGCAACCACGGGCTGTGGGCCTCGATGCTGGTGTTCTATGTGGCGCGGGCGGTGACACTAGGCTGGTGCCTGCCCGGGTTGGAGAAGCGGAAGTTTGGGTAAGGCTGTGTGGCCTCTTTTATAGTTGCATAGACTGAACTATCGAATTCACCACCAGCCCAGGCACCATTTCGGTGCTTGTCACCGGGCCCTATCGTACCAACCTTGCGAGCGTTGAAAGGCCGTGCCGAGCGGCGCATGGTCTTGCCAAGCTCAGCGCTGTCTACAGGCGAGAAATGGGTCCCGCCAACAAGTGACGGGATGACACCTTTGAGTAACGCGAGGCAAGATAAACTATCTAAACTGGAAAGTAGTGTGACGAGCGCCGGGGTGGCATCTTGTGGGTTGTTAGATTGCCAATGAGCACCGCGCTCAATCGGTGATTTCACGGGCGGCCCAGTCTTTGGCGGTGCGGCCGACGAACTCTTGGATCGAGGCGGCGCCAGCTGTATCGACAGCATCTATGAGATGGTCCTTGATACGCTCGATCAGGCTCGGGCCTTCGTAGACGAGTGCTGTGTAGAGCTGGATAAGCGTGGCGCCAGCTTCGATTTTTTGTAACGCAGTTTCGCCGGAATCGATGCCGCCGATGCCGATGAGCGGAATGCGACCGCCGGTCAGTTCGTAAACTTTTGCGAGCATGATGGTTGAGCGCTCAAATAGTGGCCGGCCCGAGAGACCGCCAGCTTCGTTGCGAACGATACGATCAATGTGGGCCGGCCGGGCGAGGGTGGTGTTTGAGACGGCGATGGCATCGACATTGTGCGCTTCAAGACGTTCGCAAATCGCCGGAAGATCCTCGACGGCGACATCGGGGGCGATTTTCACGGCGATCGGGATCAGCGGTTTGCCGCTGTCGATCAGCTTCTGACGGGCTGCCATGACCCGGCCGAGAAGTTCATCGAGCGCGGCTGGGGCCTGCAGATCACGCAAGCCGGGCGTGTTTGGCGAGGAAATGTTGACCATGAAATAGTTGGCGTCGTCGTAAAAAGTTTCGAGGCCGAGAACATAGTCGGCGGTGCGGTCTTCGGTGTCTTTGTTGGCACCGACGTTGACGCCCATCCAGGCTTCTTTATCGCGCCGCTTGAGGCCGGCCTTGACGCGCATGTGACCGGCATTGTTGAAGCCGAGACGATTGATCAAGGCGCGGTCACGAATGAGGCGGAAGACGCGCGGTTTCGGATTGCCGACCTGCGGCAGAGGCGTGATGGTGCCAATCTCAGAGAAGCCGAAGCCGACACGGATCATCGTGTCCGGTACGCGACCGTTTTTGTCGAAGCCAGCTGCGATGCCGATGGGGTTGGGGACGTGACCAGCCCAGATGTCAACGCCGAGGCGGGCATCATCAGGTTTGCCGGACCAACCGAACATGCCGCTTTCAAGTGAGCGTAACGTAACGTCGTGCGCGCGCTCAGGCTCCATCAGCAGGAGCATCGGACGGGCGAGACCGGCGAGTTTGGTGAGCATGACTATTCTAGCCCTTCAGGAATGCGTGGCACGTTGTTCGCGTCGAGCGGCAGCTCGTAGACGCGCAAGGCGTGACTGGTATCGAGTGGCGCGTAGAGATGCGGAAATAGCGCGCCGCCGCGCGATGGTTCCCACTTGAGATCGGAACCGAGGGCGTTTGCCTCAATGGCAACGAGAACGAGATCGGGTTGGCCGTGAAAATGCTTGGCTGCGGTTTCGGCGGCCTGTGCGGCGGTCGAGAAATGGATAAAGCCATCGGCCAGATCAACCGGTGCGCCCGTAAATACGCCGGCTGCGACGGCTGTTTGCCAGTCGCTACGCGGTGAGATTTTGTAGATTACGGCGCTTGGAGATGTCATGTGTGGCTCGGCTGAAGCTGAGGTAACAAACTCACTACAGCATGTCGCGTTTAATAGGAGCCTCAAATCGCCCGAAGATTGGGCGTTTTGAGGCGCATTGTGAATCTGTTAAAACGCGACATGCTGTAGTGAGTTTGTGACCTATGTCAGCGCTCGCCATAGCATATTTCGTTTTGCAGTGCGCGTTGAACCGATGCGGTCAATTGCAACTGCGGGCGCGCGAGGTCGATAAGTGTAAAGGCACCGGATAGAAAGGTATTTGCTTGGGGCATTGATCAGCTCAGAGGTTCTCCAAAGCGTGTCGCATAAAATGCTCCCCGCTTTAGTCCCTTTGGGCTCACGACCATTCCCTCACTACGCTCAGGGTCGTTGCTCGGGGCCTCAGCCGGTGCGGCGCTCGCGCCGGGTCGCACGCGCTCCCTGCATGCTGAAACTTATTGGATGCGGCATGCTTTAGCGCGCTGACATAACCTCGACGCGGCGGTCGAGCTGATAGAGCTCGTCCGGTGCGAACTTGGATCGGTCAATGCCAGCAAACTTTTCGGTCTCGCCTTTGGCGACAAGTTTCAAGCGACCCTTGAAGCCGCCAGCACGCAGGAATTTTCGGATGCTTGCAAGGCGTTGGCGCGACAGCTTCTTGTTGGCTGCCGGCGTACCGCGCTCATCCGCATGACCGCTGAGTGAGACCAGGGCTGTTCAACGCTAACTACATGAAGCGATAATTGAGCGGCCGTGTGATGTCGAGGACGTTGTGCCACATGGCCTGCGAGATATTGTTTTCGC
>CAJQQK010000306.1 GCA_905480435.1 uncultured Hyphomicrobiaceae bacterium
CACTCCACACGTCGGCGCAGATTACATGTGGGTCGGGACGGAAAAGCGGGCTCAGCAGGGGGTCGAACAAAAAAGCCAATCCCTCAGGGTAGCAGAAGGCACTGAGACCGAGGTTACCCACTCAGTTCGTCGAGGAGCCTAAAAACCGTCCCAATTATGTCGAACAGCACTGTACGAAGTTGTTGAGGTTGCCGGGTGGTCGTCGGCGCGTGCCGCACTCGCAGCGGAGATCAAAAAGGCGGCCAAACAGCTGCCGCACAAAGAACGTGCCGGAAACAAACACCAACGCATAACTACTCCCGAGCCCACGGCGGGCAACTCACGATGGCCTGCGAGTGAGGCGCATCTGATTAACAAATTATTTACATTCGTAAGCTGAATCCGAATGGTAAATATTTGGTTAAGAGGTGCTTATTTTTTTGTGTGATGGGCGGTGTTTTCTCAAAGAGGTTTTTAGGACGCGCATCCTGAGATGTGAAATCGCACTAGAGTTCTGATGGCCGCGCTAGGTGCGTGCCTGCTTTTTGTTGCAGATCTTTCGGAGCTCCCGCCACTGCTCGGTGGTTAGCGCCGGCGTGCTGGTATAGGACGCTGTTCCGCGTATCACCTTGAGGCGATCTTTTGGGTATGGGTGGGTGCGCAGCAGGTCGAATGCAGTGCCGCCTCCATTTTTCTGTTTGTCAGGCGCGGTGCATTTTGTGTCACCGGGCTTGCAGCGCTTCTTGGCGTGACGCGCGAAGAAATCAGCAAAGCCGTTTTGTGAGATCTTTGCCTGGCGCAACAGTCGCAGCGCCTGCTGGTCAGCAGACGCTTCGTCCTGGCGAACATAACTCGTTTGCAGAAATATCAGGCCGAGGCTACTCAAGCCGCCGGTGCTGCCACCGCTGATCAGCTCAATTATGAATGACAAGCCCATCACGCGGATAAGCCCGGCTTCTGGATGACGTTCGATGCCATGGCCGATTTCGTGCGCGAGGATCCCGGCGACTTCATCGGGCGTCTTAGCAGACTGGATCAATCTCTTGGTGATCACCATCTGGCCACCCGGCGCGGCGAAGGCATTGTTGATTGGGATATCGGCGACAGTGATCGTGTAAAGGTCGGCATCAGGGACATCGCGTAGCAGGCGTGTTTTAAGGGCATCCAACGCCCGTTGACCGTCAGGTGCGATACAGGCCCGTCCCTTTGAGGCGAACTGGCTGACGACGCTGCGCCCGAGCGTCAGACGCATACTATCGGGCAGCAGGCCCGCGATGGCACGGGCCGGTTTTATGTCGAGATGCCAGGCGAGTGCGATGGCGCCAAGGATGATGCCCATCACTGCCAGCAACGGCATCAACCAACGCCTGCGCATGCCACCGGCCGAGAGTTGCGGTGCGATGCGCACGAGCCGTTCGATGAAAGCCGCGTCGCGGACGTGGACCTGCGCGCCCGGCATCTCGTGCCACTCGATGATTGCTTCGCCAGCGCCGCGTGATACAGCCGTATGGGTGGCAAGCGCGCTGTACGGCCAGATCAGTGCGTCACTGCCATCGCCGCGATCAATCTCCAGACCGCCAGATCCAAGCAGCAGTTGGCACGACCAACTCCTGGCCGATTGGCCGTCGGAAAATCGGGCGTGAACCAATTTGGCCGCTTGCTCAGATGGCATCGACATCAAACGCCTCTGCCAGTCCTTCGCCGTATTGGACATCGTTGCCGGCTGCCTGCACGATGTCGTCAATCGGTGCAGTTCCATCGATCGACAAGTGGCGCACAAGATAACTCGATGAGCGGGCCTGAATGATCGGCGCAAAGAGTGTCATGCCAAACAGGATGCCAAGTGGGACCAGCGAAAATATGAGCCGGGCGATTGGATTTTGTATGGCTTCTGCGAAGCTGCTAAGTCCCACAAACGGCACGGCCATGCTGGCGACTAGTGCGCCGAGTAACAGCGCGCCGGTGAGCATGATCAGAAAGTTGGTGATGCCCAGCCAGATCAGCCCGACGGCTGACAGGCCTGCGCTGAACTTGGCATTTTCGAAATGCGTGTGATGCGCGAAATGGTTGATCGTGCGCGCGCGGTACCACGACGTGACCAGCGCGAAGATGACGCCGGCGATCAGAAAGGCAGCAAAGATGATACCGACCTCGCGTGCGGACGGAATAAATGGAATGCCAAGATTTCGCTGTGCCTGGACCTTGGCCATAAACAGCATAGCCACCAAACCAAAGAACCCAAGATACGTGGCGATGCCGCCAACCCAGGCGACAGCGAAAGGGCCATAGAGCGGTCCTGAGCGGGCATCGAACTTGACCGGCCGGTCGCCAAAACGCGTGTTGTTGCTGATGATCGATTGCAGCTTGGTTGAGCGCCACGGCATGATCCAGCCGAGCGTGAACGGTATCAGGATTGCCGTCCAAAAGAACGTCCAGGCATAGACCATCGGATCGCCAACAAGTGAGCCGCGGATGCCGCGCCATCTAGTGCGTGCGAGGCGATAGCGCTGCGCCCGGTAAATCGCCAGCCCGAACAAGAAACCAAAAACGATATAGAGCAGAATGCTGATGCTGTTGGTGATCGGATGTTGCGGGCCAAACGTGAACGCGACAGCTGCCACCAGAAGCATCACCGGCAGGAAGATGCAGCTCATGACGATGAGAAACCCGAAGAACAACTCTTTGCCGCGACCAGTATAGGTAAGCGGCTCATCGTTGATGCGGATTGCCGACCAGATGCGTTGGCGGACCTCTGTTTTGGCCCAGAAATGGTAGATGCCAAGCGTGACGACGCGCAGTGCCAGGTTGGTAAATGAGAGACCGATCAGGCCGGGAGGGTGTTGCCAGCTGACAGAGAGGTTCGTTTGCCCAGTTGGTCTGGGTTCAACTTCTGCGTCCATGGTTCGGCCTCCCAAATCAATAAAATCTGGGGCGAAAGTACATGATTTGCGGGTATGTTGGCTGTGTGGATGGGGGACGGGAGATTGTGTCTGCCGGCGTGGCAGAATTGTCATGTGGGTGGAGGAGACGGAGGGGAGATTTTGCAACTGCGGACAGGTAGTAGTTATAGAAAAAAAACGGTCGCTCGAAAATGGCCCGGCGTCTAGGCGAATTGGTTGGATGTGATGCCTGCTTTCAAGGGAAGATCAGTCGGGTTTTCGACAGGGCAACCGCTGGTTTTGACTCAATGCGGCGATCGGTTCCTTTTGCAACTTGTGGCCCTAGTACTTCTATTTACGAAGTTTTATGACGAATCACTGCTGGGATAAACACCGCCATCAAGGCTGCTCATTCAAGACTGCGAGCCGTACTGTTATGAATTCCATAGGCAGGAAAACGATTGCCGAAGCGCTTAAGGATTGGTCACTCAGCATTCCGTCTCCGGTAAATCGTCGAGCGGCGCCAAGATGGTGGTCATTTCGCTTTTTCGGGTTTGATGTTCCTTGTTACAATTTCGAATGGCGGCAACAAGCGCTGGCCCATCATGACCTCCATCATGTTGTGACAGGGTATCCCTGCACGCTGTTCGGCGAGATGCAGATTGCGACCTGGGAGTTTGCGGCAGGCCGCTATCCCAATGCATTCGCAACACTGTTTTGTTTGCCGTTGGTTGCCCTTGGCGCTTTACTGATTCCGCGAAAGGCCTGGTCGGCATTCAAGTACGGCCGGCAATGTTGCAGCCTCTTCACAACGCCCATTACTGCGGAGTTGCTGGCAACCAGCGTCGATGACCTGCGGATCCGTATCGTACGCGATCCAAGATCAACGGGAAAATTGTGGGATGCTGCTCTGTTCAGCCTCCTCGTCGTCCAGTCGGCCTTGCTATGTTCATTGCCAATATGGATATGGGTCGCAGTGTCCCTCTGATCAGGAAGCCTCGGTTTGCTAAGGCGTGGAGTTCTGCTGCGTCGCGATCAGTGAGCGCAATCCCTTCCGATGAGGCAAGTTCTCTGGTGTCTGGATGTCCCAAGCTAGACCCAGCATCTCAAGCAGTTGAATATAACGAAATCCGATATCGAACTGGCCTGGAAATAGGCCGTGCCGCGCCGAGGCCGGAAAGGCATGATGATTGTTATGCCAACTTTCTCCCATCGTTGGGATTGCCCAAAGAGGCACATCGTATCCCATGAGACCGACACCATCGACCATCCAGGAGCGCGGACCCCGCGTATGGGCCAGCCGTGAAATGTACCAGTGCATCGTCGTGCACGCGGCAACGCGGACAACAACACCCCAGACGACCCAAGAGATATCGCCAATCGCGTAAAGTACGATTGCGATTGGCACCTGTTGAAGGAACGATGTCGCATTGAGGAATTTATAAAACGGATCATTGCCAAATTCGTTACCTGGATCGAACTTTGGAGGATTTTCCAGCTCCTTGCGGCAATGGAGATACCACCAGGCATCCTTCAGGAACCAAGTTTTGTGGGTGAAAAAATGGTGGGCGTCGGGGCTACGCTGAGCCCAGTCACGCATATCATGCGTGCGGATTGTCCAAAATGGCCCACCCATACCAACAGCATTTCCAAGGTAGATCATAGTCCGCTCCAACCACTTCGGACACTTGTAGCTGCGGTGGATCAGGCGCCGATGAAAGCCAACCGAATGGCCACAACACAGCGTCACGAAGCAGAGCACAATGAACACGGCCAATGCTGACCAAGAAAAGTAAAGCGGACCGAGAACAACAGCCGCAACGAGCATGCTGCCATTCCAGATTGATCGGCCAGCATCCCATCGCACGCGTCCAACCGCTGGATCGCAGGTGCCGTCGAAAACCAAACCGTTGATCCGAAAGGGATCAGGTGGTGAAGCAGCAGATTGCTCTTCAGGGCTGGCGTCCATCGAACATCACTCCATCAATTTTATCTTCGTGAGAACAATTTTGAGACGCGCCCTCCCAACCGAACTGCGCCCTTGAGAGCGCTGGTTGGTAAAAAGTCGATCTGGGCTCCAACTGCGGATAGGTCCTGAAGTAGGTCGTGTAAGCTATTAATTCTGACCGCTGTCGGACGCGATGTACCGTCGTTGCTCGCGGACTTGGCCGCTTCGCCAATCTCCAAAAGTGCAGGTTCAATTTCCCGGCGACGTCGTTCTTCCATGCCTGCGAAAAGCAGATCCCAAGGTTCGCCTTCGGTCCAGACCCGCCCATCACTAGACTGTTTGACGACGCGCCACTGGACCAGATCGTCAATCGCGGCCTTGGCGGCAACGTCGTCGAGATCAAGAATCGTTGCGATATCTGCGGCGGTGAGGCGTTGGGCTGTCAAATACAGAAGCGCATGTACGCCGCACCCTTTAGCATCAAGCCCCCATCTAGGGCCGAGATCCTCAAAATATTCGATCACACGGCGCATGGACGGCGTCAGCTGCACTGTCATGTGAACTCTTGTCTGCTGCAATGTTGCCGGGAATTGAAATCCAAATTGTCCGCCATCCTATCAATCAACTTCCGGGGAGCAATGTTCCTTGTCGCCGCAAGTCGACTACGGCCAGATATGACCCATCAGCCGCACTTCTGCATACAGAGGTAATCGCCGTTCTTTCAGGCGAATGTAGCCTTGGAATGGATTATTGGCGAGGGATAGCTTCCCCTAGTTTGCGAAAACTCCTACACTTCTCACCCTGGCTGCAAAAAGTCATCGACGACTTTTCTTTGCCCACCCTCATCGAACTGCACGGTCAGCTTGTTGCCATCGGCTGCCGTCACGTCACCGTAGCCGAATTTGTTGTGGAAGACGCGGGCGCCGACCTCGTACGCTGACGATTTCGCTGCAGACGAAGCGACTAGCTCGCCTTCGAGCATCATCGGCTTGGAACGGCGTTTGGGTTTGCCTTTTTCGTCTTGCCAGCGGGATTTGGCGCGTTTCCAGCCGGGGGTGTCGTAGCTGGATTCAAACGCATCCGTCGTCTTGTCGAAACGGCTGGTGCCGTATGGGTTGGCGTAGCCGCCGAAGTTGCCTTGTCGGCCGTCGAACGGGCTTTTCACTTCGACAATCGCTACGTGGGTTTCAGGTAGTTCGTCGACGAAGCGCGACGGCGTGGCGGCCTGATAGAGACCGCGCATGCGCCGGTTCTGGGCGAACGAGATGTGTGCCTGCTTGCGCGCGCGCGTGATGCCGACGTAGGCGAGGCGGCGCTCTTCTTCGAGGCCGGAAAGTCCGCTCTCGTCAATCGCGCGCTGATGCGTGAAGAGGCCTTCCTCCCAGCCCGGTAGGAAGACGATGTCGAACTCGAGGCCTTTGGCGGCATGCAACGTCATCAAGGTGACGCGGTCGCCATCTTCGGCAGCGGCAGCGTCCATCACGAGGGAGACGTGCTCAAGGAAGCCCGATAGCGAGTCAAAATCGTGCATGAAACGGACAAGTTCCTTGAGGTTCTCAAGCCGCGTCTGCGCTTGCGGGCTCTTGTCTTTTTGCCACATCGCGGTGTAGCCGCTGTCATCAAGGATCAGTTCGGCGAGCTCGGTGTGGCGCATGGTTTCAGCTGCCTGCCGCCACATCTCGAATTGGCCGAGCAGACCGGAAAGCGCGTTGCGTGCTTTGCCGGGAAGCTCGTCGGTCTCAATAATTTGGCGGGCGGCCTGGTAGATCGGGATTTGACGCGCGCGGGCAAAGGCGCGGATGCGGTTGACGGAGGTGTCGCCGATCGCACGCTTCGGTGTATTGACGATGCGCTCGAATTTTAGGTCGTTGGACGGATTGACGGTGATTTCGAGATAGGCGATGGCGTCGCGGATTTCCTGGCGGTCGTAGAATTTCGGGCCACCGATGACGCGATAGGGCAGGCCGAGCGTGACGAAGCGGTCTTCAAATGCGCGCATCTGTGCCGATGAACGGACCAGGATTGCGATTTCGTTGAGATTGCCGCCATCGTTGCCGGCACGCTCGATGAAATCGGAGATGCCGCGGGCTTCTTCTTCGTCATCCCAAACGCCGCTGACTGCAACTTTTTCGCCGTCTATATCGTCGGTGAAGAGCGTCTTGCCGAGCCGGCCACTGTTGTGGCTGATGACGTGGCTGGCGGATGCGAGAATGTGTCCGGTCGAACGGTAGTTGCGCTCGAGTCGAATAACCTTGGCGCCGGGAAAATCCTGGTCGAAGCGCAGAATGTTGTCGACCTCGGCGCCACGCCAGCCGTAGATCGACTGATCGTCATCGCCAACGCAGCAGACGTTCGGCGAGCCTTGCGCAAAGAGGCGCAGCCACATGTATTGCGCGACGTTGGTATCTTGATACTCATCGACCAGCAGGTAGCGGAAGCGACCGTGATATTCGGTGAGCACATCCGGATGCTCGCGGAACAGACGTAGGCATTCGAGCAGGAGATCGCCGAAATCGACGGCGTTGAGTTCTTTGAGGCGCGCCTGATAGGCGGCATAGAGTTCGGCGCCTTTGCCGTTGGCGAATGAAAACGCTTCGCCTTTGGAAACCTGATCCGGTGTCAGGCCACGGTTCTTCCAGCTGTCGATGAGACCCGCGAGCTGGCGCGCCGGCCAGCGGTCTTTGTCGAGCTCGGCAACCTCGATAAGTTGTTTGAGGAGGCGGATCTGATCGTCGGTATCGAGGATTGTGAAACCTGATTTGAGGCCAACCAGCTCGTAGTGCTTGCGCAGGATCTTGACGCCGATCGAGTGGAACGTGCCAAGCCAAGGCATGCCTTCAACTGCGCCGCCAACCAGGTTGCCGACACGGTTTTTCATTTCGCGGGCGGCTTTGTTGGTAAACGTCACCGCCAGGATCTGGCTTGGATAAGCGCGGCCAGTCGCAAGGATATGCGCGATGCGCGTGGTCAGAACGCGCGTCTTGCCGGTGCCGGCACCCGCGAGAACAAGCACGGGGCCATCGAGGGTCTCGATCGCCTCGCGCTGCTCCGGGTTGAGGCCGTCGAAGTAAGACGCGGGAGCCGCTGCCTGCATGGCGCGGGCAGCGATTCCACCAGCTTGAGGGCGCGGCGCTGACATATCCATATGTTGGTTCCGATTCGTGGGTCTGACGTGTCACTATAGCACGCAAGGAGAGGCGGTATTCGGGCAGCGATTCGCAGTCCACAGGTCCGTTTCGTGGCCCGTTTTAGTTGCCCTTGTCGAGATCCTTCCCGGGATCCGGAAAAGTGCAATCTTGCCGTCAAATACCTAGGTTTATCAATGGCCGGTGCACTGTCCAAGCAAATGGCCCAAGCAAACGGAAAGACGCATATGCAGGTAACTATGAACGGCCGCAACGCCCTGATTACTGGCGGCAGCCTCGGAATTGGTCGCGCGATCGCGAGCCGGTTTGTCGAATCTGGTGGCAATGTCGCACTGGTGGCGCGCCGCCAGGACGTGCTCGATGAGGCCAAAGCTGAGGTCCAAAAGATCAGCAACTGCAAGGTCATCGCGGTTTCAGCCGACGTTGGTACAGCCGAGGGCTGCCAGGCGGCGATTGATCAAGTGACGGCCGAATTGGGCCAGATCGATATTCTGGTCAACAATGCCGGCACGTCTCGTCGTGGCGATTTTGAATCGATTACCGATGAGATGTGGCAGAACGATATCGATCTCAAACTGTTCGGTGCCATTCGCTTAGCGCGCGCTGCAATGCCGGGCATGAAAGAACGAAAATGGGGCCGCATCATCAATGTGCTGAACACGGGCGCTAAGGCACCGCCGGCGTCAGGTGCACCAACGGCCGTGACACGTGCAGCCGGCATGGCGCTGACTAAAGTGCTCGCGGGTGAAGGCGCCAAACACAACGTGCTGGTTAATGCTGTGCTTGTCGGGCGCATCGAAAGCGACCAGTGGGTGCAGCGGGCCAAGGTTGCTAACAAGGATGTCAGCCAGATCTACAAAGAGATGAGCGATGTTGTGCCGATGGGCCGGATCGGCACGGCGGAAGAGTTCGCTAATATCGTGACTATGCTGGCATCTGACCAGGGCAGCTATGTTACCGGTACGGCGATCAACATCGATGGTGGTATGAGCCCGGTGGTTTAGCAGCGACGCTGGCTGCGACCTGCAATGGTGCGTGCGATTACGGAGGCAGCCAGGCTGGATCCGGCGATCGACGCATGATTGCCATCGCTTGAGTAAAGCGAGCCGCGCTTTACCGAGTTCATCCAACAGCGGCCCACAGGCGCAATGGTGATGCGGGCGCGTTTGGCGGCTTTGCCGTAGGCGTGCTGCATCGCTTTCCATAGGCTGATCGAGTTGGATGACGTGCCCGCAAAATAGCGGCTGTCGGCGCGCCACGGCCAAGTTTGGTACAATACGATCTGGGTTCGGCGGGGAATTTTCTGCGTGAACCAGCGGATTGCCTGGTGGAAATTGCGTCGGCCTTGGGATGATAGAAATGATGCGGTGGCTTCCTGCAAGACAACGACGTCCCAGTCGTTTGCAGCAATTGCTGCGGCGACGTCCTGGCGGTGCGTGAAGCTCAAGAGACGTGCGCCGCCTCGGGTGATTGCTCTGATTGTGGTGCGGCCTTTGAGAGCCTGCAGCCGCTTGCGGACTCGGGCTGTCACGTTGTTCACAAACACATGTGAGTTTCCGATGAACAGCACCTTCAAGGTACCAGGTGCGTTTGCTGGTGTGTTGCCTGCCGCAAGACTTGGGCTGGTCAACACGCCGATACAGAGTACGGAAACTAGAAGGGCCGTCTTGAGCATGAAGTGATGTTTCCGTTCTCGCGGTTAGATCTCAGCTGTTTGTTCCGAACAGGAAGCCATTTTGCCTGGAGACGATAGCGCCCAATACGAAACTGACGCGAAAGTGATGGAGCACAAGCCAGGGAATTGCACTTCGGATGACCGGCTGAGCAACTCACCAGAAGATCGCCCACTTGCGCGACACTAGCGCCAATTTAGGCTAAGCTTTGCGCAAACTAATATGCTCATAAGATCCGTTCGTTGTAGGAATATGATGACACAGCTACCGCCGCCTCCATTTACAACTCGTCCCGAAATTCAAGGCACGTTCGGTGTCGTCGCGACAACCCACTGGATCGCGACAAGCGTCGGCATGTCGGTGCTTGAAAAGGGCGGTAACGCGTTTGATGCAACTGTTGCGGCTGGATTCACGCTGCAGGTTGTCGAGCCGCATTTGAACGGTCCAGGTGGCGATATGCCGGGGATCTTCTATGCCCAAAAAGATGGCAAGCCGCGTGTGTTATGCGCGCAAGGCCCGGCTCCGGGGCTGGCGACGATCGAGCATTTCAAAGGCAAGCTGGGCTTGCCGACGATACCGGGCGCGGGCATGCTGGCGACCTGTGTGCCAGGCGCATTCGGTGGTTGGCTGGCACTGCTCTCCGATTACGGCACGATGTCGCTGCGCGACTGCATGGAGCATGCGATCGGCTATGCGCGGACCGGCATTCCGGTGCTGACCAACATCCACAATACAACAGCCAAAGTGGCCGACCTGTTTCGCGATCAATGGCCGACGTCAGCCGAAGTGTATCTCAATCAGGGCAATGTTCCCGAGGTCGGGTCGTGGTTCAAGAACCCAAAGCTGGCCGACACCTATGAGCGGATACTCGTCGAAGCCGAGGCGCACTCGCGTGATCGTGAGGAGCAGATCGAAGCGGCCCGTAAGATCTGGTATGAAGGCTGGGTGGCTGAGGCGATTGACACGTTCTATACCAACGAAGAACTGCTGGACCCCAGCGGCAACAAGCAAAAGGGTGTCTTGCGATTTGACGATATGGCCCGCTGGCGCGCGACCTACGATGAGCCAGCGACCGTCGAATATGGCGGCCTTGATGTTTATAAGTGCGGTTTCTGGAGCCAGGGCCCGACGCTGTTGCAGCAGCTGAGCCTCATGCGTGGCATGGATGTGCGGGATCTGCCGGCAACCGATCCAAGGTTCGTGCATACCGTTGCTGAAATTGCCAAACTGGCATTTGCTGATCGCGAAGCCTGGTATGGCGATCCTGATTTTGCCGACATTCCAGCGGAAACATTGCTGAGCGAAGCTTATGCGGCTGAGCGCCGAAAGCTCATTTCATCGGATCAAGCGTCGATGGACTTGCGCCCCGGTAGTCCCGATGGCCGGACACCGAATGTGTCGCCAGCTTTTAGCCATGGTACGGATATCTCCGGCATTGGCGATTATTGGGGGATTGGCGAGCCAACGGTGCAGCCGACCGGAGAAGCGAAGGGCGACACGGTCCATATCGATATCATCGATCGCGACGGCAATATGGTGTCGATGACGCCATCCGGCGGTTGGCTACAAAGCGCACCAGTCATTCCGGCACTGGGATTCCCGATGGGCTCGCGCATGCAGATGTTCTGGCTGGAAGAAGGCACCAACAACACGCTTGAGCCTTATAAGCGGCCACGCACCACGCTATCGCCGTCGCTGGCAATGCGCGGTGGCGAGCCATACATGGTCTGGGGCACGCCGGGTGGTGATCAGCAGGACCAATGGTCGACATTGCTGCTGCTGCACCACGTCGATCGCAGCATGAACTTGCAGCAATCGATCGACACGCCGGCGTTTCACTCTGAGCATTGGCCATCGTCGTTCTGGCCGCGTGCAGCAAACCCTGGCCGGCTTGTGGTTGAAGGTCGTATGCCCTCTACAACAGTCGACGCCTTGAAGGGCATGGGCCACAAAGTAGCCGTCGGTGGCGAATGGTCTGAAGGTCGGCTGACAGCCGCTGCGAAAGACGGCGATATCCTAAAGGCTGCCGCCAACCCGCGCGGCATGCAGGGATATGCAATCGGTCGGTAAAGCCGCGACATCGTGCGACGGAGACTGGGTCACGTCTGGGCACGCATTCAAGCGCGCTCGCGCGGGCGTTGTTGTTGCGGCCGAATTGGCTAGGCAACTTTAAGTTTGACAGACGGCTTTTAATCGTTTGTTCAACCGCATTCTCTATTCCTCCCCCATACATGCTGTGCCCGGACATATGCCCAGTATTGCGTTGTTCTAGTTGTTGCCGGGGGTAAATGATGTTTCGATGGATGGTCTCGCGACCAGCTCTGTTTGTTGCCGGAATAACGGCTGGCGTGTTCGGTAGTCATCATTTCACGGCATCCAGCAAGACCTCCGAAATCAAACAAGTCGTTGCAAAGGCAACCAATAAAGTCGCGCCGAAAGAAGCTGCGACGCTCGTGAAGTTTGAGCCTCTTCCGGAAGCCAATGACAAAGTCAAACGGCTGCAGATCACTCGAATTGCGGGCGTTGCCAATCCTCTTTCGAGCGCTGAGCGGGTTGCGGTCGCCAAAATTCCAGTCGTAAAAATTTCTGAAGCACGCAGGGCCAGTACAGGCAGGGCCAGTATCGGCATGCAAGCCAACCCTGTTGTGTTGCGGGAACTGGCGCGAAACATTCAGACCGAGTTGGCCCGCGTTGGTTGTCGGTCTGTCGCGGCATCAGGGCGCTGGGACAGTCGCACGGTCAGGGCAACCGCAAAATTTCTCCCTAATCGAAATGCATTGCTGCCATCAGATCGCCCGGACGTGGTCTTGCTGACTATGCTGCGCGGTTACCAAGGTAGCGGCTGTGGCCTGGTCGAACATCAAGCGATCGCAAATCGGGTGCCAATTGGCGCCGCGTCACAGCCTGTCACGATACGATCGGCATCGCTGCCAGCAGCGGCTTATGCGACAGGCACATATGCTGGAGCGGCTCAGGCGATTAACACGGACATGGCAACCCCGTTGCAACCGGTCGGCAGGCGTGCAGTGCGATCTAAAACACGACCGAAGTCGCAGCAATCAAACCGATCGCGGCCAACATCCCACAGCCGCCGCAAGAAGCGGCAGAGCTGGCGCCAGAAGGTCCATTACGGCAATGGGTTGGATGGGTGAGCAATCAGGGCTGTTCAACGCTAACTACATGAAGCGATAATTGAGCGGCCGTGTGATGTCGAGGACGTTGTGCCACATGGCCTGCGAGATATTGTTTTCGCC
>CAJQQK010000307.1 GCA_905480435.1 uncultured Hyphomicrobiaceae bacterium
GCGGGCGCGCTATAGAGCGCGTCCTTGACCGCCGCCCGTCACATCGACGGGGAATGCTCTGCCAACAGGATTAAGCAGAAAACCGACCACCCAAAAACACCTGATCCACCCACTCAATTCGTCGAGGAGCCGTTTGTAGACGTGTGCGCGAAGCAGGACAACGCTTTGCTGCTTACCATTCGATCGAACCACCGTCGTATCGGAGAAAGACACCACTTGCTTCACGGTCTAGGCCGTCGATTACGTGACGCATGCCGGATACGCTATCCTGGACGGGGATCTGTCCGCCTTTGCGGGTCTCGGATGCGACGGAGCCTGGATGCAACGCAACCGTTCGAATGCCACGCCCGGTGAAATCATACGACAGGCTCTTGGCTGCCATGTTGAGTGCCGTCTTGCTGCATCTATAGGCGTAATGGCCACCGGAAGTATTGTCGCCGATCGAGCCGGAGTGCGTGCCAATGAAAACCAGCAATTTCTTTTCACTCGCGGCGACATGCTCTTCAAATGCGGCTGAGACGTAGATCGGCGCTGCAGCATTGATCTTCATGACGCGCATGAACTCGTCAATGTCTGGGAGTTTCAGGGTGCCAGGACCATCGGGTGCAAAGGTCGCGGCATTGTTGATCAAGATGTCGATCGGTTGATCTTTGAGGGTTTCGGCAAGGGCGCCTGTTGCGTTTTGGTCCGAGACATCCAGGACATGAAAGTGAACATCACCAGCAATGCCTGCGATCTTCTCGCGGCTGGCGGCCTCCAGACAAATGGCATGAACCCGGTAGCCGGCCTCTGCATACTGGCGCGCAAATTCGTAACCGATACCGTAGTCGCATCCAGTGATCAGTACCGTTGTCATGAGCTGGTTCCTTGTCTCGGATTGCAGATGTTGTCATCAGACGAGCTTGCCGCGCGCCGCCACATCGAACACTTCTACAACCTTGTTGTCGCGCACAGCGATTAGGCGGTCGAACATATTGACGACGACGCAAACGTGATTGGGGATGACGCGGACGACATCGCCGATATCCGGGCGGGCGTTGCAGGCAGTGAGATCCAGGAACCCGTGCTCTTCGGCAAAACCTTTGATCCGGGCTTCCGGATGTTCGAGGATCAAGCCATGGCCATCGAGCGCGCCGATGTCGGATGTCAGTGTTTTCGAGCCGGCATCAAGGATGCCCCGCTCGGGGGCGGCGCGGCTGACGACTGTCGAATAAACGTTCAGCGCACAATCGCCCAGTTCGGCTGCACCGCAGGCCATCATCATTCGGTCATTGAAGATAAACGTGCCAGCACGATGCTCGGTTGCGCCGTCGAGCGAGCCGAGATTGACTAGGTTCGGCGTGCCGCCGGTCGACACGATCTCTGCAGTGAGGCCCAGGCTTGTAAGGCCGGCTTTGACTTCATTGAAGAACGTTTGCGTCTCCGGCCAGGATTGCTCGGTTGGATAGAACAGCAGGCCTTTGAGCGACAGGTTTGCATCGGCCTTGATCAACTCGGCCAACTGCAAGGCTTCGCGCGCGGTTTCAACGCCGGCGCGTTTGCGGCCAGTGTCGCACTCGATCAGGACATCAACCACTCGATCGGCGCTGCGCCCGGCTTCCGCGTAAGCCTGCAACGTGACGGGATTGTCGGCGCACACTTTAACGGGAAGGCGTTGCAGGAGTTTCGAGAGCCGTCCGGAGCGTGCGGCGCTGATCAAATTATAGCTGACGATGATGTCATCGATGCCACCATCGGCCATGACTTCGGCCTCACCAAGTTTCTGGCATGTTATGCCTTGAGCGCCGGCCGCAATCTGCATTCGAGCCAACGCCGGGATCTTGTGCGTTTTCATGTGTGGGCGATTGGCAACGCCTGCGGTGTCGCAAAGTTTTTGGAGCTTGGCGATATTGCGTTCGATAATGTCCATATCGACGACAATGGCAGGTGTTCCGAAATCACGTGCGATCTCAGATTTCAGTTTGTCGATGCTCATGAAGTTGCTCCGCACAGGCTATGAAGGCGATAGATGAAGGGGATGTGGCCGGCAGTGGCCATGCGGCGAACGATATCAGAGGTTCGGTGTGCTGTCGTTGCCGGTTTGCCTGATGCGGGCTAAATCGCCAACGTAACGATCTACGTTTACTGCGGCCGCATCGGTAAGAACTACATCTGCTGACGATGGTAGTGGGTCGAGACCGGCACAAACCATCCAAACCCACAAAAGTTATCCCCGGCCTAACATCTGCGTTTACACTCTTTTCATCCCGCCTGCTCAGGGGCTGCTCGCCGGAGGCGTCCACGAACGGGGGCGGGATGCAGGTTGCGCGTGGGACGACGCAGTTCCACGTTAACAGCAACGCTCCCCGCTCGCACCTGGGTGAAAATCCCAGGCAGCCGTACTTTAATGCTGGGTGGTTCTGCGAAAAATCCTGTGCGGGGCAGCGGTGCGCTGCTCAAATAAAAATCAATAGGACGCGGCAATCCAATGCCCCGCTCCCCTGAATACAATCTATCGATAACGCCGATGGTCCATGCCATGCGGTGCGCTACGGTTTGGACCGATCACCTTTGCGGGCGAGGGCCGCTTGTCATCTTATGCATATTCAAATTGTTTCAAATCTTATTGAATTTCACAGCTAATCTGCACGCTCAGGTTGCGGAGTAATAAGGGAGTTCTGAGTACTGGTTTTATTGACGAGGTTTGTTGAGTGGATCGATTATGCCGGCAAGTATTCCTAGAGTTCAGTTTTCGCGCATGTCACTGCGCAGCGTTAGCTTTTGTATCCTGCTGATATTTGGTGTTATCCCGCTTTCGGTGTTTGCGCTTTGGCCACATTCGCGCGCGCTTGAACTTGAGGTTTCGGAAGTTAATCAGCGGCACCTGCTGATTGCGCGGAATTTGGGCGCGGCGCTAGAGAGATATCATCAGGATCTGGTGTCGACGTTCAACTATGTGGCGGATCGACTTGAAAAACGGGCGGATGTTGGTGGCATCTCAAAGATGCTCGAGGGACTTCAGATTCGGCACATCTGTATCGCAGATATCAATACGGGCAAGGTTGTTGCCAAGGCTGAAGCAGTGAGCGATGGCAAGTTGGTGCAGCTGTCCGCGCCTGTGCTGAAGTTGTTACGGGCGCAGGCCAAGGTTGGTGAAACCAAATTTAGTGCAGTTCGCAAAGATGCGAATGGCAAGCCGATCATGTTGATGTATCGCCGGCATGGCGGCAACCTGTTGCTGAGCGTTATTGAAACAGATTATTTCATTGAACTGGGCAAGTCGGTTTCGTTTGGTGTGAAAGGCCATGCCGCGATTTTGGACCATACGGGGAAAGTGTTGGCTCATCCGTCGCCGGAATGGGTTCGCAAGTCATGGGATATGTCTAAAATCGGCTCCCCGACGTTTCAAGTGGGTAGCCTGAGGTCGAGCTTGCCAGCTATGAGGTAGGTGACGGCCTTCAAGGTCTTGCTGTTTCGGTAGCCGCGTGCCTTGGCTTTGGCGGCCTGAACGAGACTGTTGATTCCCT
>CAJQQK010000308.1 GCA_905480435.1 uncultured Hyphomicrobiaceae bacterium
GCCGGCCCGTTTGCTTCGTATCAACTGAGCCTGATGGGCGCCGAAGTCATCCGCATTGATCGTATCGTTGGCAATGATTTCGTCCGCTTTCATGGCGGCACCAACGCCATGAAAGAGGCCGGCCTTGGCGCTTCCTACATCAGTCAGAACGCCGGCAAGGCCTGCATTCAGCTCGACTTCAAAGATCCGCGCGGCATCGACATCTTCAAACGCCTAGCTGCCACCTCAGATGTCGTCCTGGAGAATTTCCGGCCCGGCGTCATGGATCGCCTCGGCATCGGCTACGAAGCACTGCGCGAAATTAAATCCAGCATCATTTTCTGCAGCATGACGGGATATGGGCCGGACGGTCCGATGCGCGATGCGCCGGCATATGACCACATCCTGCAAGGCGTCTCCGGATTGATGAGCACTACGGGCACGCCCGAAACAGGACCGATGCGCTCCGGCATTCCGATCACCGACTATCTTGCCGGCTACAACGGCGCTCTTGCTATCCTCGCGGCTCTTTACCATTGCCGCGCAAGCGGCGAAGGCCAGCACCTTCAGGTCACCATGCTCGGCGCGGCCTTGCCTGCACTTGGCGCAGCGCTCGTCGACTATCAGACGACCGGCAACATTCGCGACCTAATGGGCAATCAGCCGTTCAGCGACAGCCCGTTCTCCGGCCGCTTCGATGCCGCAGACGGCCAACTCGTGATGACAGCCAATACCGCACAGCAATCCAAGGCCCTCATCGAAACGCTTGGCATAACGAGCCTGGAAGAGGAGTTAGCGTTAACACTTGAACGCAAAGAACTGAGCGCTGCTCAAAAAGCAAACGCCAAAACAGTTCTGAACCAGGCATTCCTGGCCAAACCAGCCGACATCTGGATTGAAAAACTAACCGCGGCCTCTGTCCCAGCCGGCAAGGTTGCCTCACTCGGCGAGGTCGCAGCCAATCCGCAACTCGCTGCCATCGGCAACATGGATAAGGTCGAAGCGCGCGGCACATCAACCAAAATCGACGTGCCCGGCTTAGCGTTCAGCTCCAATCTCAGTGAGCCGAATGACCTGCCCGCGCCAGAAATAGCTGGCGAAAGCACTGTCCGCATCTTAAGCGAGCTCGGATTGTCCGAAGACGAACTCACGTCTCTCGCCAAAGCCGCCGTGATTGCGGGCGATGGTCTGCCGAGCCCCGACTGAGAGCTTCACCCGGCCTAAACCCCATGCCAGCGCGAGTAGGCGTTCCGTTCTGGCGACACCCAACCGTCCAGCGCACCATCACGCGGCGCAAAAATTTCGACTTTTAAAGGATAGCAAGCCGCCACATCACTTGAATGGCTCCCGCTGCAGTCTCCGCCAGGGCAAGCCGATAACGCCCCAAACAAATGGATTTCCGCAAAGAACTCAATAAAGTCGCCAGGCCGCACGGGGCTCGCCTTCATGAAATACTGCTGTGTGTCTCGCGTAAACCCGGTGCACATGAACACGTTCATCACATCATGCACGTGCATCTCCGCCTCATGCAGCGGTAACTTGCGACTGGCAGCCACGGCCCGCGTCAGGTTCGAATGACAACAATGATGATACTCCGCCCCATTGAGCAGCACATTCGTATAAGGATCGCATCTCGTCCCAATCACATCATGAACGCCGCCGCCGTCTGCATCAAAACCGTACCATTCGAGCGTGTCATGCGTGATCGTCGCCATCGGCCGTAATCCAGGCAGTGTACTCCACAATCGGTCACCGGTGGTCACATGCGTTGCGTGTAACGCTCGCGTTTTACCGCTAAAAAATCGCTCAGAAAAATCCTCAGCATTCCACAAATTGAGATCTCCGACCTGTGGACCTTCAACACTAGTAATTCGAAAGAAGTGCCCGGCGGGAACATCAAAGCCACGCGCGTCGCGCGGTGGCACGATGATCTCATTAACCTTCGTCATGCCATCCCGTGCCTGCTGGTAAAGCGCCACATCAACCGCCGGCATACGATCGCCAGTGTACACCACCACCGGCTGTACAGCCCGCCGCGCATCTGCATCATCAGGCGTCGTCACCTTCGACATCTCTCGCTCCAATCACGAACCAATCTCTGTAACTACCGCCAAAGTATCATGAGATTGTCCAAACTCCCTCTATCAACCTGCCCTCAATCCTGTAAATTCCAGCCACCAATCCAACGCCCAGCACATTTGATACCCAGGAGCTTCCATGACCGGGTCCTACAAAACACTGTCTCTCGTAAAGGACGGCAATATAGGTCGCCTCGAACTCATTCGACCCGAACGTCTCAATGCCGTCGCCATGACTGGTGCACACGAGCTCTATGACGTCGTGCAAAAAATCGCAGCCGACCCCGATCTACGCCTAGTAACCTTCACAGGCGCCGGGCGAGCCTTCTCCACCGGGATTGATCTCAAAGACCTTGCCGCCGGACAAATAGAACCGCTCTATTTCGACTTATGGGATCGTGCGCTACGCATCGTTGAAACCATGGATAAACTCGCTGTCTGTCTGATCCACGGCTATGCCGTTGGCGGCGGACTGCAACTCGCGCTTGCTTGCGATATTCGCGCCTGCACACCAACGGCCAAGCTTGGCCTACCTGCTATCAAAGAAGGCCTCATCCCGGGTCTTGGCACCTGGCGCCTAGCCCGCTATGTGGGTCTCGGCCGTGCGAAATCACTCATTATCCGTGGCAATATGATCGACGGCGCGGAAGCCGAACGCATCGGCATGGTCGATCATCTGGTCACCGAAGATACCGCGCGTGCCGAGTTCGAAGCCCTAGTCGCCGAATATGCCGCCTCTAACTCCGAAGGCTGTAGACAGTCAAAAGCCATGCTCCTTGACTGCTTCGATATGGGCTTCGATGCGTTCTTCGAAAAATATCTCGACCGCCAGCAACGCGCCATGGACGCTCCAGACTTCGCTGAAGCGATGACCGCATATAAAGAAAACCGCCAACCGAAATGGCAGTGATCAGAAGGACGCGACCGTGAGCGATAAAAAGAACCAGCTGCACGATATCGAGAACGCTAGCCGCGATGAGATCGCAGCTCTGCAAACCAGTCGTCTGAAATGGTCGCTCAATCACGCCTACAGCAACGTCGAGCACTATCGCCAGAAATTCGACACCGCTGGCGTTCACCCGGATGATTTCCGTGAACTGTCTGACATTGCCAAGTTTCCAACAACCACTAAGCAAGACCTTCGCGATACCTATCCTTTCGGTATGTTTGCTGTCCCGCGCGAACAGGTTGTCCGGGTTCACGCATCCAGCGGCACCACCGGCAAACCAACCGTCGTCGGTTATACCGCGAGCGACATCAACGTCTGGTCAAACATCATGGCCCGGTCGATCTACGCATCCGGCGGGCGCCCGGGCGACATCCTCCATAACGCGTATGGTTACGGCCTTTTCACCGGCGGCCTAGGTGCCCACTACGGCGCGGAGCGTCTTGGCTGCACCACCATTCCGGTATCAGGTGGCCAAACCCTTCGCCAGATCCAACTGATCCAGGACTTCAAACCACGGATCATTACGGTAACCCCGTCGTACATGCTCAACATTGCGGAAGTCATGCGATCCGAAGGCATTGATCCACGCGAGACCTCTCTCAAAATTGGTATATTCGGTGCCGAACCATGGTCCGAAGAAATGCGCACGAGCCTTGAAGACATTTGCGGCCTTGACGCTGTCGACATTTATGGCCTCTCAGAAGTCATGGGACCTGGCGTTGCCAACGAATGCGTCGAAGCCAAAGACGGCCCCGTCATCTGGGAGGATCACTTCTATCCAGAGATCATGGACCCAGACGGCGGCGGGCCGTTACCTGACGGTGAATTCGGCGAGCTCGTTTTTACGTCACTCACCAAAGAAGCATTGCCGATCATCCGCTATCGGACCCGTGATCTAACTCGCCTTCTGCCACCCACAGCCCGCTCTATGCGTCGCTTCGAAAAGATCACCGGCCGGTCGGATGACATGATCATCTTACGCGGCGTCAACATATTCCCGAGCCAATTCGAGGCACTGCTGCTAAGCGACACGCGGCTCTCTCCCCATTACCAACTCGAACTCAACAAGGAAGGCACACTCGACGTCCTCTCTCTCAAGGTCGAGCCGCAGATTTCTTCCTCAACGCAAGACCCTGTTCAACTCTCTGCCGAACTGCAGGAAACCGTCAAACAGCGTCTTGGCGTCAGCATTGAAGTCTGGGTCCAGGAGCCAGGCTCCTTGCAACGATCAGAAGGTAAAGCCGTACGCCTCCTCGATCTTCGTCCAAAATCATAATCGCCCTAAGTTAAAATCCCTCGACAAACCCAAGTCGCAATGACAGCAGCTAAAGGTGGTTCTATCCGTGTCCGACGCAAGATCAAGCAACCGCGATATCCGGCAAACCGTTCTGCATGGCTGTCACGTCGAGCGCGGTGCAAAGATGATGCCTTTCGCCGGGTATGACATGCCGGTGCATTATCCGCTTGGCGTACTCAAAGAACATCAATGGACCCGCACACACGCCGGCCTCTTCGATGTCGCACACATCGGCATTGCGTATCTTCACGCCGCCGACGCTCAACACGAAACTGTTGCTCTGGCGCTCGAAACACTGGTGCCTGCCGACATTCTGAATTTAAGCCCCGGCCAGCAACGCTACACGCAACTTCTCAACAACAATGGTGGCATCCTCGATGATTTGATGGTCGCTCGCTCCGCCGATCCTGAGCATACCGGCTGGCTCTACCTTGTCGTCAACGCCGCCGGCAAGTCAGCTAATTACGCCCACATCGCAGCCAACATGCCAGACGGCGTCGAACTGATGCCATTCGACGGTTTCACCTTAATGGCTCTGCAAGGCCCGGAAGCTATCGATGTTCTCGCAGCTCACAATCCAGCTGTTGCTGACATGCCTTTCATGTCAACTGCTACAATCACCATCGCTGGCATTCAGATACACGTCACGCGCTCCGGTTACACCGGCGAGGATGGCTTCGAACTTCCCGTCCCCAATGATGACGCACTACGGATCTGGAAACTTCTTCTGGGGGACAAACGCGTTGAAGCAATCGGCCTTGGCGCCCGTGATTCACTGCGCCTCGAAGCCGGCCTCTGCCTCTACGGTCACGACATCGACATCACAACATCTCCCGTCGAAGCAGGGCTTGCCTGGTCGATCCAGAAGCGTCGCCGCGAAGAAGGTGGTTTCCCGGGTGCTGATCGCATTAAAAACGAATTGCAAGACGGGCCTGACCGCCGCCTCGTCGGTATCAAACCTGAAGGCCGTACAATTGCCCGTGAGGGAGCGCCGATCATCTACCAAACCGGGAGTGACATCGGTGTCGTCACATCTGGTGGTTTCGGCCCAACCGCAAACGGCCCAGTCGCCATCGGCTATGTCAGCATCGCAAATGCTGCCCCCGGCACAAGCATCAGTCTTCTCATCCGCGGCAAAGAAATTCCAGCAACCATCATGAAGATGCCGTTTGTCCCGCATCGCTATGTACGCAAACCCAAGGCCTAACGCTACAAAGAGCGATCAGGGTTCAGCTGCCACCTTATTTAACAGCGTTTGCCAACGGGCTACAGCGTGGCGCAGCTCGAAATGCTTGTCCAATACCTGCCGAGATTTTCTCCCCATCTCATTCGTGAGTGCTGTATTCTCAGCCAACTCTATGAGCGCACGAGCAAGGCCTGCCCCATCACCTTGATCAATAGAGATCCCACAATTATGTCGTCGTAGCATGCCGGCAGTATCACCCCCACGATCACCGATAAAAACCACGGGCCGGCCCGATGCAAGAGAGCCATATACTTTGCTCGGAACACTCAGCCCCTCCATCTCTGGCCGCAGCGTCGCGAGATGAACGTCTGCACATGACAGACTTTCTGCAAGGCACTCACGCGGCTGATACCCTCGGAATACCACTGATGTCAGCTTGTGCTTCACGACCTCCTGCTGCAGTTTACTGTAGTTTGCGCCACTGCCGATGAAGAGCCAGAGAATTGGTTTGCGCGTCTTTCCCTCAACGGGATTGGTTGCCAATGCCGTACTGTCACTCGTCAAGTAAGATTGATCCTGTTCGTTGGTAAATGCGGCAGCACTTAACCGTTCACGCTCCACGATTCCGATAGCCTCAAGGATCGTCTGATAGTCGTGTGCACGGCCTAGATTGCCGGAGTAGGCGACGACAAAACGATCTTGAAGATTCCACTCGTGACGCAAAGAGTTCACTTGATGTGGAACTGGATAGACGAGTTTGCCATTCGCCCAGTTTGGGATTGTCACGATGCACATTGGATCAACGCCAAGTTGTTCAACACGACGCGCCATATGGTTACCGATGACAACATTCGCCCGTGCCCAACAGAGTGAACGATTTCGCAGCCTCCCCAGTACTGCAAATGCCAGCTTCGAGGCCCAGCTACGGCCAACCTTCAAAACCGAAGCGGCTTCCGGAAAGAGGTCTTGCAGCCAATTGACAAGTTTGGCACCGCGCAGTGCACAGATCGGGTAAACCAAAGCGGAAAGCATCGGCGGATCCGTCTTAGGAGCTATGCCGCAATTTGGGTGACGGGCTGATCAGGCGGCGTTTCGTGTCGGCTCAGTCACTTCGATGCCGTCAGAGAATTTGACGCCCTCGATGATTTTGGGCAAGTGGTTTCTTCCTTTCAATCGGCGCCACGTCTG
>CAJQQK010000309.1 GCA_905480435.1 uncultured Hyphomicrobiaceae bacterium
GCCCTCGCGGGCGCGCTATAGAGCGCGTCCTTGACCGCCGCCCGTCACATCGACGGGGAATGCTCTGCCAACAGGATTAAGCAGCAAACCGACCACCCAAAAACACCTGACCCACCCACTCAATTCGTCGAGGAGCCAGAAAACGGGCCAACACTGCACGTTCGAAAACCGCTAAGAAAAAAACCACTACTTCCCGCATCAAGCGCCGAAGCAATAAAAGATGCCGCCTCGAAACAGTCGTGGAGTGTATTAGAAGAGCTGGCCAAATTCAGCGCGGCCAATGTGACAGACAACGAAGGTGTGATTGATCGGTTTTCAGGACTATTCCTGACAGCAACGTTCCAATCTTAAAAGCGCCAACCTCAGTATTTCTCACCATAAGGCCGAAGCTCAATCTCCCACGTCCAGGCCGAGCGCGGCTGTTTCACGGCGTGCATATACGTCTCCGCAATCGCATCCGGATCGAGGTACTTATCAGCCGGATCATTGGCGCCCTCGATACGCCCCTTCAAGGCATTTCGAACACCGCCATCAATCACAAAGTGGCACACATGCACCCCTTGCGGCGCAAGCTCACGGCCCATTGCGCTGGCAAGACCACGTAAGCCATGCTTGCCCATGCCAAACACCGTTGAGTGCGGATAACCTTTGACGCTGGCTGATGCGCCCGTAAACAAAATCGTACCATTGCCACGCGGCACCATCCGCTTGGCTGCCTGCTGTCCAACCAGAAAGCCGCCATACGCCGATATATTCAGCGAATTCGCAACCTCCACAGGATCAAGCTCGGTAATCGGCCCATGCGCCCGCGCACTCGCGTTATAAAGCACCACATCAAGCTCAACGCCGGCCTTGTCGAGATCCGCAAACAGACCGGCAACTTGATCCGGCTGCGTCGCGTCACAAGCGTGCGTCGTCGCACCAATCTCATCTGCAAACGCCTGCACATTGCCCGGCGTCCGCGCGGCCAAGGCAACACCATAACCCTCACGTTTGAGGACCCGCGCGAACGACGCGCTAATACCGCTGCCCGCGCCCACAATCAACGCTTTTCCCGACATACTACGACCTCACAGTGCTTGGGTCCGGACCCTTGAATTCAATTTACAGCTGTCACAGTGAAACCCGCTTTTCGGTACAAAGCAACCAACCCGGTCTTACCAATCAAATGCGCCGCACCGATCGCCACAAACGCATTGCCTTTGTCGATCACAGCCTGACTGTTCTTAAACATCTTATGATTGCGTTTAGCGATCAGTTCGCGGCTAAAACTGGCAAAGCCCGACGATTTCAACCCGGCAATCTGCGCAAGTCCCTTGGATAGAGCCAGAACAATGCCAAGATCGCGCCGCAGATATGCCTGGATCATAGTTTCGAAAAGGTCCTCCCGCTGCGCAATGAATTTCAACGAAACGCGCAACATCGAAACCTGATCAGCGTCCGGCACCCCGGCCATCGACTGCAACTGCGAGGCGACCGTCTCCAGCCCCACCACAGGTATTTTCTTCTGCTTCGCCGCAGCTCCAATCTGCGCATCCAAAGCCACCTCGCCGGCCGCAACACGTAGCTGCTCACACAGCGGGACAGCCAGCATGATGCTCACCATCCAAGGCCGCATAACCGCGGCCATCGCCTTCGGCACACCGGCTTTCGCAAGCAATCCGTTCACCCTGGCGAACTCTTCTGCTGGCAACTTCCCGTCCAACCGACCTCCGTCCGTATAAACCATCAACTGCGGCACTTTCATAACGGCCTTCATCATCGCGCCAGCCGACATGTCTGCAATTTCCAGAACCACAACCCGCGCCTTCGCAGCCGCTTCACGTGCAGCCTTCAGCATAACCGTTATACGCTTATCGGAAATATGCATCGTGCCAAACAAATACGATGGTTGAGTACCGGCCTTCTCGACCCGCCAAAGAATAGCTTCCGTGTTGATAATCTTGTCAGCTGCAGCCCGCACCTTAGCCATGATTTCCGGATGCGTTTTGCTGAGCGTCGGAATGATATCCGCACCCGCGCACTCGGCGTGAGCCTGCGTCACAAACAAGCCTGCAACGCAACCAAGCATTGCCAGCCCGCGAACAGCCGTGCGGCCGAGCGCAACATTGATGGTGCGAGGTTCACGCATAACAAGTTCTCCTGCAGTTAGTCTGATGGAATTTACGTCAAGCTATGCGCGCGGATGCGCTGCATCATAAACCGCGAGCAACCGGTCCCGGTCGACTTCCGTATAAATCTGCGTCGTCGAAAGCGATGCATGGCCAAGCAATTCCTGGATCTGACGCAGGTCCGCCCCTGCTGACAACAGATGCGTCGCAAACGAGTGCCGCAGCGCATGCGGTGTCGCGTTATGCGGCAGGCCCAACCCATCGCGCAATCGAGCAACCGTCAGTTGGATAATGCGAGGTGAAAGCGGCCCGCCGCGCGCGCCAAGAAACAGCGGCACCTCATCATCAAGCGGATACGGACACAAGCCGCGATATTCATCAATCGCTTCGATCGCAATCGGCAGTATCGGCGCCAGCCGTTCCTTACCGCCCTTGCCCATGATCCGCGCCACATCGCGTTCCGCCGTCGGTGCATCCTTCACCTTAAGCGACAGCGCCTCCGAGATCCGCAACCCAGCACCATAAAGCAGCAACAGCACAGCAGTATCCCGCGCCGCGATCCATTCTTCCTTATCAGCATGGCTCGCCGGCGAGACCAAGTCGGCCGCCTTATCAACCGTTAGCGGCTTCGGCAGCGAATGCGGCACTTTCGGGCGCGCGACCTGCAGAACAGCGCGATTCTTGGCGATCTCGTTCTGCTCAAGCCACCGAAAAAACGAGCGCAACGCCGAGAGCGTCCGCGCCAACGATCGCCCGGCAATACCAGCCTTGCGCCGCGCCGTCAGAAACGCCCGGAAATCCTTCACCGTCAGCCGCGACATGTCCCCAAGGCACGGCGGATAGCCAAGCCGGCCGCGCAAAAACCCTGTGAATTGATCGAGATCCCGCTGATAGGCTTCGCGCGTTTTGTCGGTATAATCACGGTCCAGGCAAAGATGAGCCAGCCAATCGCCGATGGCCCGGTCGAGATCCGCACCAAGCGGAAGCGGTGTGCCGGTCAGTTTTGCGATCCGTTGCATTGCCGCCTCTCCCGCCTGTCACGCCCACTCATCACGAATGCTACAACCGCAAATACGCGCTGTTTCGGTTAACAGAATGTTAAAGCAGCCCTCCTCGGCAGCAGCCGAACACAGTGTTTCGCCCTATTTTCTGCTATCAAGCAGTGATTCGCGCGTTTTTCGCGACGTTCTCGCGAACCTGTCATGGAAACCAAATGAGTGGACTTCTCGAACTGGCCAACGATCCGAACGCGCGCCTTAAGCGCGTGCCGGTCCTGTTGCCGGTCGCACTAGACCAAACCTACGACTACATTGTCCCCCCTGGCATGCAGCTCGCACCGGGCGAGTTCGTGCATGTGCCCTTCGGCCCCCAGCATCGCCTCGGCATCGTCTGGGACAAACCGATCGGACCCGAAAAGCCGATTGCGGAATCCAAACTCAAAGCCGTCATCCAGCCGATCGACGTGCCACGCCTGCCCGAACTAACGCTGCGCTTCGTCGAATGGATTGCGCGCTACTCATTGGCACCGATCGGCATGGTCGCCCGCATGATGATGAGCGCCAAAACTGCCTTTGAACCGGTGAAGCCCCGCTTCGGCGTCGCCATCGTGCCCGACGCCACCGAGCCACCGCGCATGACACCTGCCCGCGGAAAAGTCCTCGACATGGCCCGCGACGGCAACATTCGCACTAAGGCAGCGCTCGCCCAAGCCGCCGGCTGCTCCAGCGGCGTAGTCGATGGCCTCGTGCAAAGCGGCAATCTCGTCGAGTGCGCCATCCCTGAAAAAGTCTTCCCGCAACCCAATCCCGATCACGTCGTCGTCGAGTTTTCCGACGCCCAGCAGGTCGCCGTGCACTCACTGCGCGCCCAGGCATCAAGCCGCAACTACGCCGTCACTCTGCTCGATGGCGTCACCGGTTCCGGCAAGACGGAAGTCTATTACGAATCTGTCGCGGCAGCCCTCTCGTCCGGCCGGCAGGTCGTCATCATGCTGCCCGAGATCGCGCTGACCAGCCAGTTCATGCGCCGCTTCGAAGCCCGCTTCGGCTGCCCGCCGGTCGAGTGGCACTCAGCCCTTGGCGCGCCGGAGCGCGGCCGCGTCTGGAAGGCTGCCGCCAGTGGCGAAGCCCGCTGCGTCGTCGGTGCCCGCTCGGCGCTGTTCCTGCCTTATGCGGACCTCGGTCTCATTGTTGTCGACGAAGAACACGACGGCGGCTTCAAACAAGAAGACCGCGTCCACTACCAAGCGCGCGACATGGCCGTCGTCCGCGCCAACCTCGGTCAACATGCGGTGGTCTTGGCCTCCGCAACACCGTCGATCGAAAGCCACGTCAACGCCCGCAACGGCCGCTATACCCATGCCGTTTTGCCAGGCCGATTTTCCGGCGTCGAGATGCCTGAAATCAAAGCCATCGACATGCGCAGCAACCCCGCCGACAAAGGCAAATGGCTGAGCCCAATCCTCGTTGAGGCCGTCAATGAAACGCTCGCGAAAGATCAGCAAACGCTGCTCTTCCTCAACCGCCGTGGCTACGCCCCACTAACGCTCTGCCAGAAATGCGGCCATCGCATCGAATGCCCGCAGTGCTCCGCCTGGCTCGTCGAGCATAGGTTCCGCAAACAACTCAATTGCCACCATTGCGGCTTCCACCTGCCAACGCCCGAATCCTGCCCGAAATGCGAGGCGCCTGGCTCGATGGTCGCCTGCGGCCCCGGCGTCGAACGCGTCTCCGAAGAGGTCGCCGAACGTTGGCCGGATGCCCGCATCGCCATCCTCTCCAGTGACCTGATCCCTGGTCTCGTCGAAATGCGCCAGGTCATCAAGTCAATCGAGGAGGGCGAAGCCGACATCATCATCGGCACGCAGCTCGTCGCCAAAGGTCACCACTTCCCAGACCTTGCAACTGTCGGCATCGTCGATGGTGACCTCGGTCTCGGCCAGGCTGATCCGCGTGCCGGCGAACGCACCTTCCAACTCCTCCACCAGGTCACCGGCCGCGCCGGCCGCGAGCAAGTCCGTGGCCGTGGCCTCATCCAAACCCACTTGCCCGATCATCCCGTGATGGACGCCATCATCACCGGTGACCGCGAGGCTTTCCTCGAACGCGAGATCGGCATGCGCCAAGCCGCCATGCTGCCGCCTTACGGACGTCTCGCAGCTCTCATCGTCTCCTCCAAGAGCAAGGAACTCTCCGAAGCCTTCGCCAAGGAAGTCGCCCGCCGAGCACCTCGCGCCGAACGCATCAGCGTCCTCGGCCCTGCCGAAGCCCCGCTCGCCGTCATCCGCGGCCAACACCGCTGGCGGCTCCTCGTCAAAGCCCCCCGCGACATCGACCTCCAAGGCTACCTCCGCGCCTGGATGGACGAACTCCCCCAAATGAAAGGTGACCTCCGGCTGGTGCTGGATGTCGACCCATATTCATTTTTGTAAACGTTGCTATCTCATCGCACTGCGGTCACTGTGGACTTTCAACCTTCGATCGCTTGCAGATCATTCAACGTTGAGCAAATTTGATGTCAAGATTTCTACTTTGGAGCCTGCCGCTGGCGCTTGCCACAACGTTCGTCGGTTCGCTTCCGCCTGCCCCTGCTTCAGCGCAGAACCTTTCTAGACTGAGCTGTGCCGACCTTTGGCTGGACCGAAATAGCCGTTATGCGGAAGTGGGTTACTGTTTTAAAGGTGCGCGAGGTAAAGCCAATTTCGGCAATGCGGGTTGTCATCGAAATGAGAGCCAAGCTCGTCGCGCGATGACGGCCAGTAGTCGACGAGCTGTAAATAGGTTGAAAGCCGAAGAGATAAGAAAGGGCTGCTGAAGCCACGGAATATCCGGTGTTACAACGCTGCCCCACCCAAAAGCGTCACCCTGGTGCTCGTCACCGGGGCCCATCGTCCGACGGAAGTAAACCTTGCGGGGGTGGAAGGCAGCACCGTTGAGCGTGTGGTCTTGCCAAGCTCAGTGCCGGGATAACCTCTTCGGGTTACGCAAAACAGCGCAAACCATCTCAAGCGGACAGTAGTGCAACAAGCCCGAAGATAGCACCTTAAGATTGCACGCCTCCCCTAAACCCGTCGCTCCACCATCAACTTCTTCAGCTCGGCAATCGCCTTAGCCGGGTTCAACCCCTTCGGGCACGCTTTCGTGCAGTTCATGATCGTGTGGCACCGATACAACCGGAACGGATCTTCCAGGTTATCCAACCGCTCACCCGTCGCTTCATCGCGCGAGTCATTCACCCAGCGATAAGCCTGCAGCAGCACCGCGGGCCCAAGATACCGATCTGAGTTCCACCAATAGCTCGGACATGACGTCGAGCAACACGCGCACAAAATACACTCATAAAGACTATCCAACTCTTGGCGATCCTCATGGCTCTGGCGCCATTCCTTTGGCGGCGTCGGGCTCTTGGTCTGCAGCCAAGGCTCAATCGACTGGTGCTGCGCATAGAAATTCGTCATATCCGGCACGAGGTCTTTGACAACCTCCATGTGCGGTAGCGGATAGATCTTCACCGGGCCTTTGACATCTTCAATCGCCTGCAGACACGCCAGTGTATTGGTGCCGTCAATATTCATCGAGCACGAACCGCAAATGCCCTCGCGGCATGAACGCCGGAACGTCAGCGTCGAGTCGATATCGCCTTTGATCTTGATCAGCGCATCCAGCACCATCGGCCCGCAGTCTTCCAGGTTGAGCCAATAGTTATCGACGCTCGGGTTCGCATCATCATCAGGCGACCAACGATAGATCCGGAACTCTTTCCACTTGCCTTTGCTTTCAGGCTTATTCCACGTCTTGCCCGATTTGATTTTGGAATTATTCGGCAGAGTGAGCTGCACCATCGAATTGGCCCTTCTTACGATCTTTAAATTCAATCCCAGCACCATAACAGGCACTAGAGTCTCAATTCGCCCAACCGATCGTGGGTCTAAACCCTAATCGGTTTTGTATTTCTTCAGTTCCTGCACCAGCTTCGTCAGATCCAGCGCAATCATCGTGCCGCCGTCCACGGTCTCTTTCAGTGTCGCGCGCTCGGTCAGAAGCTTGTTGAGCTTCTCCTGCGCATCGCCGAAACCATAAAACACCTCATCCGGTGGGCTCAGCGCTCCATCCTCGATCGCCGACATCACATCAAAAGCATTCTGCGCCGCCAGCACCAACATCGACGCCACATCATTAATCGACTGCTTGAACAGCTTCGCGTCAGCCGGCCCAACCCGCGGCCCATGCACGCCAAACTTCAGTGGTGCACCCGGCGAAGACGATCCTTCACCACCAAACAGTCTTGGGCTCTTGTGAAGTCGCTTAAAAATCTCCTGCAATCCAATGCAGCAACTCTCCAGATCTTTCAGCGCGACACCAGCTTTGCGCTTCGCCCGCGATCGCTCCGGTGAGCGCTCCTCAGCCATCCAGTTGACCGCCGCGATCGAAGCAATCGCACCCAGTGCCGACAACGCCGGCAGCACCACGGCAAACGGATCAGGCGCGATCCGCGTATCCGTAAATGCCTCGTCGTGCGCCTCGCTTTGCGAGCCCTTGGCCAAAACCGGGTGTCTCCCTGAAATCCCCACCAGCATCAGCTGATGCTGCTAGTAAACGCGCGCTTTCGGCTCGATGTAAGACATCGCGTTGGTCATCGTATACGTATGGACCGGCCGGTAATCGACCCGCACCGTCTGCGTCGCATCATCAGCCCAGGCCAGCGTGTGCTTCATCCATTCCTGGTCATCACGCTCGCTGAAATCTTCACGCGCATGCGCGCCCCGACTTTCTTTGCGGTTCTCAGCACCAAACACTGTCACAGCCGCCTGGCTGATCAGGTTGTCATATTCCAGCGCCTCGACGAGATCCGTATTCCAGATCAGCGACCGATCGTTAATCGCGATATCACCGCTGCTCTTCCAGACTTTGGTGATCTCGCGAACACCTTCTTCCAGCACCGGACCATCGCGGAATACAGCACAGTTGTTCTGCATAATCTTCTGCATGCCAAGCCGCAGCTCAGCTGTCGACGTGCCACCAGACGCATGCCGCATCTTATCAAGCCGCGACAGCGCTAGCTCCGACGCACTGGCAGGCAGCTCCGGCTGGATCGCACCAGCTTCGGTTGTCTCACCGCAGCGCAACCCAGCAGCCCGGCCAAACACGACCAGATCAATCAGCGAGTTCGAACCAAGCCGATTGGCACCATGCACTGACACACATGCAGCTTCACCGATCGCCATCAGGCCCGGCACCACATGATCCGGGTCATCGCCCTTCTTGGTTAGCACTTCGCCATGATAGTTGGTTGGAATGCCGCCCATATTGTAGTGCACAGTTGGCAGCACCGGGATCGGCTCACGCGTTATGTCAACGCCCGAGAAAATCCGCGCGCTCTCGGTAATGCCCGGCAACCGCTCAGCCAAAACCTTCGGGTCAAGGTGGTCAAGATGCAGGTGAATATGATCACCTTCCTTGCCAACACCACGCCCTTCACGGATCTCAATTGTCATCGACCGCGAAACCACATCGCGTGATGCCAGATCCTTGGCCGATGGCGCATAGCGCTCCATAAAGCGCTCGTTTTCGCTGTTCGTCAGATACCCGCCTTCACCGCGCGAGCCTTCCGTAATCAGCACACCAGCACCGTAAATACCGGTCGGGTGGAACTGAACAAATTCCATATCCTGCAGCGGCAATCCGGCCCGCAACACCATCGCGTTGCCATCACCCGTGCAGGTATGCGCCGAGGTGCATGAGAAATAGGCCCGGCCATAACCGCCGGTCGCCAGGATGGTCTTTTGCGAGCGGAACCGATGGATCGTGCCGTCGTTGAGGCACAACGCGATGATGCCACGGCAGGCGCCGTCATCATCCATCATCAGGTCAATCGCGAAGTACTCGATAAAGAACTCAGCTGAGTGCTTAAGTGATTGCCCGTAAAGCGTGTGCAGCATCGCGTGCCCGGTCCGGTCAGCCGCAGCGCATGTGCGTTGCGCCGGCGGACCTTCACCAAACTCCGTCGTCATGCCACCGAACGGTCGCTGGTAAATCTGTCCATCTTCAGTCCGCGAGAATGGCACGCCATAGTGCTCAAGCTCATAAACCGCTTCCGGCGCGTTCCGGCACAGATATTCAATCGAGTCCTGGTCGCCAAGCCAATCCGCACCTTTCACGGTGTCATACATGTGCCAGCGCCAGTCATCCGGCCCCATATTGCCAAGCGACGCGGCAACACCGCCTTGCGCTGCAACGGTATGCGACCGTGTCGGGAAAACCTTGCTGATGCACGCCGTCTTGAGGCCTGACTGAGCCGCGCCAAGCGTCGCGCGCAAACCGGCGCCGCCGGCTCCCACCACAACCACGTCATAGGTGTGGTCAACAATCGTATAAGCGCGGCCGTTCACGCCCGGTGCATTCGTAGCGCCGTTTTCTTCAACCATGTCTAATCTCAGCTCCCGAAACTCAGTTTGAGGATCGCAAATGTTGTCGCCAGCCCGACAGCGATAGCAAAGAATGTATTCAGCATGAGTAGCACAATTTTGCGCCCCTCACTGCTGATGTAATCTTCGATAATCGTCTGCATGCCAAGCCGCATATGAAACGTTCCGGATAGGACAAGTAGCAATAGCCCAATCGCAATCAATGGATTGCCCAGCGCCTGCTTGAAAGCGGCATGATCACTGCCAGCCAACGAAGCAATCAACCAGACCAGCCAAATACCCAGGAATACATTGGCAACAGCGCTCAGACGCTGCTTCCAAAAGTGATCCGCACCTTCCTTGGCCGAACCAAGGCTACGAACATTTTTGAGAGGTGTGCGCATATTCATTAGGCAGCCCCTCCAATAACGCCCGTCGCGACCAGCCAGATCACCGTTGTCAGCGCGATCGACAGGATAATCGACACCCAGCACAGCATATCCGCTGTCTTGATTTCCATTCCGCGACCGGTGTCCCAGATGAAATGCCGTATACCGCCGAGCATGTGATGCAACAGCGCCCAGGTGTATCCAACGAGGACAATTTTGCCCAATAGCGAGCCAAACAACACGTTGACCTGGTCAAACGCGTCTGGCCCCATTGCAGCAGCAATCAGCCAGATTGCCAGCAGCAAGCTCCCGAAGTAGAGAGCGGCACCGGTAATACGATGAATGATCGACATCATCATATTTATCATCGGTGAGTAGATCTGAATATGCGGTGACGTCGGCCTTGGCCGCGCCGCACTGCCACCTTCGGCATGCGCCATTCGTCAATCTCCGTTACGAGCACAGTGAAACAAGAACCGCTTTCTACAGGCTATGGTGCACAGCGGCAATGCGGCGAACGTCACATTCTTATGTATGATCGATCCGGGACTATCCCCAACAACACACGCTTACGTCAGCGCGTCCACCATCGCCTTACCCAGCGACGCGCCGCTCTCGAATGCGTGTTCAGCGAGCCGCCCTCGACACCAGTCGCCGGCGGCCCCAACCATAAACTCTGAAGAAAACAGATAGGTTTCACCAAGCGGCTGATCCACCAGACCATGCTTCCAGAGGTGCGCGCTCATCTGCTTCGGCCGAACAGGCGGCAAATTCAGCACATGGCATACCTCGGACCACAACTCTTCGGCCACCATCTCCGGCTCGGCATCTTCTGTCTCCCGGGTCCATCCTGGTGAGGCATGCACGACAATGTGCTCACCACGCGAAGACCGGCCAAGTTTGACATTATTCCGACCGACCCAGCGGATCACCTGCGACATGTCCGAATAGGCATCGTATTCAGGCAACACCTGCTCATCCAGCCGGATCATCAGCGCCCAGATCGGCGAAAACCTAACGGCACTCAGCCGCTCCGAGAAGTCCGCCACATCTCGGCCCATGATCAAGGCTGCTTCCGGCGCCGGCACCGCAACAGCAACCGCCGCGAAAGGCCCGGTCGACGTCTGATCATCAAACCAGATCTGCCACGCATTATCGTTCCGTTGCAAGGTATGCACACGCCGGTTGGTATGCACCTGCACGCCTTCTGCCAATGGTCGCACCATCGCCGACATACCGGGCGTCCCAACAATCCAATTCGGCGCGTTGCCCTCGCCCATTCCAGCGATGTTCGGGCGCCAGTTCGCCGCATAACCCGAGTGCACAAGCTCATCCAGGTAGGCACGGAAACGATCAGACCGTCCCGTCACATATTGTGCGCCATGGTCAAACGGAACGACGCCCAGTCGCGATGTCCCCATGCGTCCGCCAACAACCCGGTCGCTTTCGAACATATCGACGTAGAAGCCTGCCCGACGCAGGACACGGGCACAGGACAAGCCTGCAAACCCAGCGCCAATTACAGCAATACGATGCGTCAAGGACGATGATCTCCGCAGCGCGATTAGAGTTGAATTTGTCGTCAATGGGGAACGCGAGTTCGGCACAAGCAGGCCATTGCAAGAAGCAATAACCGCTTAATCACACTGCGATACCAAACAGCCACCAGTCCTACTTCGGTATGCCGACCCAGTAATCCAAATCGAGCACGACGCTAGGGTAATACTGACCGCTCTCATTGAATCGGGCAAACTCTGAGGCTTTGCAATCTTTTAGCGCGATTGTGCGCAGCCGCACAGCTCCTATGCGCTGATGCGTCCCCAGCACCTGCACATCCAGCACCTCAGACCAGGCATAAATCGTGTCACCAGAGAACGATGGTGCAACATGTCGTCCACCGTTAATTGCCAATAGTTTAAACGCGTTTCCTAAACCATTAAATGAATGCGATCGAGCAATCGAAATAATCACACCGCCATAAACCAACCGCTGCCCGAACCGGCTTTCTTTTTGTTCAAAAGCGTTGAAATGAACCTTAGCAGTGTTCTGATAGAGCCGCGTCGCGCTTTGGTGCTCGGCATCCTCAATCGTCATGGCATCAACGTGATCGATTTTCTCACCAATCGCATAGTCGCCAAACCGATGCTCTGATCCACTCAGTTGATAATCGTAATCCGCCAGCCGGTCCGGCAGTGCTCCAATTACAAAGTCATCAACACCCACGACAGATGCCAGCTCGGGCACCACAGTTGGCGGCGCCGGCGCATCCAGGTCACGCTTGTGAACCATCACCCAGCGCGCATAACTCAACACAACCTCATCGCGTTGATTGAGCCCCCGAGACCGAACGTAAACCACACCGGTCCGCTTGTTTGAATTCTCCTTCAGCCCGATCACCTCAGACTCGGCCCTGATCGTATCTCCCGGATAGACGGGCACCCCAAACACACATTCCGCATAGCCGAGGTTAGCAACCGCGTTCAGCGATACATCCGGCACCGTCTTGCCGAGCACCAAATGAAATACGATCAGATCATCAATCGGCGCCTGGCGGTAACCGATCGCCTGAGCAAACGGCTCTGATGATTGCACCGCGAACCGAGGTCCATAGAGCGAATTGTAAACCGCGACGTCCCCGACCGTAAGCGTCCGCGGCGTGGCATGAACAAGCTTCATACCCACCGAAAAATCTTCGAAAAAATTCCCGCTACTGGTCTTCGCCGACATCGTCCAAAGCTCCTTCAAACCGTATGGACTGTTACCGCCTGGAGTCGGCCTGTTGCAATCCGTCAAAGGTCCAACCCGGCACAAGCAAATTTCTCACCCCGGTCCATGTCACACTGCTGTTTGGTTCAGCGCGACAAACGATTTCTTGGCAGTAAACTGCACCACATATCGTCTTGCCTTCCCGGCCAAGCGGCGGCCAGTGCGCAGCCGCACAGCACAGGTTTTTCTCCGCCGCGCGAGCCGGGATCTTTCGCGCTTGCTATGGAGTACTACCTCGCAAACCAGGACCGTGAAAGTCCAGGCGTTACAGATACCTGGAGCCATTGCTGGACAACTCGACCTGCCAGCAGAGCAACCCACATCAAATCAACACGTCAGGAATTGCCGGCCGCATCCGCAATCGCCACCGTCCGTTTCGCCATCTCCGCGTGGAGCAGCTCAACCATCTGGCCGTCCATCTTGATGACCCCTTTACCCTGGTTCTCGGGCTCCTCAAACGCCGCCAACACTCTGCGCGCCCAGGCAACTTCCTCAGCGCCAGGCGAAAATACCGTATTCGCCCCAGCAATCTGAGTTGGATGGATCAGCGTCTTGCCATCCATGCCCATCATCCGGCCATGCGCGCACTCACGCTCAAACCCTTCGATGTCTTTGAAATTGTTGTAGACACCATCCAGCACATCAATGTCGTAGGCGCGCGCCGCTGTCACAATCGCGCTCAACCAATAGAGCGCCGGCGTCCGCGCAGCATCCATCTCGGCCCGCGTGTCCTTCACCAGATCGTTGGTCCCAACCGCAAAGCAACTCAACCGTCCGCCCGGCGCAGCCGCCATCGCAGCAATCTGAGCCACATTCAAGATCGCAAGCGGCGTCTCGATCATCGCCCACAGCTTGATGCTAGGCGCAGCCCCCGCGAGCCAACCTTCCACGACCGCGAGATCCTCAGGCTTCGACACTTTCGGCACCAGCAGCGCATCGCAACCCGCTTCAGCCATCACCGCAACATCAGCCTCGGCCCACTCAGTATCCGACGCATTGATCCGGACAACCACTTCGCGCCGGCCATAACCGCCGCCCCGCACCGCGGCCGCCACCTGCTGCCGCGCGTCCGCCTTCACCTCCGGCGCAACCGCGTCTTCCAGGTCAAAAACCACCACATCCGCATCAAGCGTCTTGGCCTTTTCCAGTGCCCGCGCATTCGACCCAGGCATATAAAGCGCACTACGACGCGGCCGGATTTCCCGAGTTTCCTGGATTTCCATGGTACATCTCCATCAGCAATAATCGGCGCAGACCATGCTGTATTCGCCACGCTTCGACAACGCGACCGGGCGTAGCGCTTCAGCAATGCCAGATCCGTATCGGCCACGAACAGCACCCAAGAAACACATCATGAGCGGAACCACCCCCACCATCCTCGCCCTATCATCGACGGTTGCCGCTGGTCATGTTGGTCTCTCGGCCATCGTGCCAACGCTGCATCTGATCGGTCGCACCGCAATAGCGCTCCCCACCATCACACTCTCGAACCATCCAGGCTTCGGCCATGTCAGCGGCATCCAAACGCCGCCCGAAACGTTGCTCACGATGATCGACGCTCTCGAACAAAACGGCTGGCTCGCCAACATCGACACCATCCTGACCGGCTATCTACCCAGCGCCGCCCACGTCAACGTTGCCAGCACCGCCATTAACCGTGTCCGCGCACTTAATCCAGACGCCCGCTACATCTGCGATCCCGTCTTAGGCGACGATCCAAAAGGTCTCTACATCGACGCAACTGCGGCCAACGCCATCCGCGACGACCTCATTCCACTCGCCGACATTGCCCTACCAAACCGCTTCGAGCTGAGCTGGCTCACCGGCACACCCGTCGCCTCTCCGCACGACGCAATCACCGCCGCCCGCAAACTCCCCCAGACACGCCAATGCCCACGCATTATCGCCAAATCAATCCCATCAGGCACCGACCAGATCTGCAACATCGACATCACGCGCAACACCGCGACATCAATCACCATTCAAACTCTAGAAGGCGTCCCCAACGGCACCGGCGACATGCTCTCCGGTCTCATCGCCGCCGGCTGGTCACTTCCCAGAGCAACCGCAGCCCTCACCTCGGTGATCAACGCCAGCCTCGGCGAAAACCATCTCGCCATCGTCCCGGCAGCCGATCAATGGCGCAACGCCACTGCACTCCCAGCGCAGCCGCTATGACCAGCGCTAATCCAAACCCACCCCTGATCGCCGGCATCGACGGTTGCCCCGCCGGTTGGATCGCGGTCATCCACCCGCTCAACCAGCCTGAACACGCCACCTGGCACATCTTCGAGACCTTCGCAGCACTCCTGAAACACACCACAACCTTCGCCGCCATCGCTGTCGACATGCCGATCGGCCTCCCAGAAACTGCCACCCCCGGTGGCCGCGAAGCAGATCGCATGGCCCGCGCGGTGCTCGGCGACCGCCAATCATCGGTTTTCGCCGTCCCAGCCCGGGCAACAGTCAACTGCCACGATTATCACCTAGCCTGCGAAACCAACCTGGCGCACTCCGACCCACCCCGCAAAGTCGCCAAGCAAACCTTTTATCTCTTCCCGAAAATCCGCGAGATCGACGCCCTCATCACGCCTGCCCTGCAGCAACGCCTCGTCGAATGCCATCCCGAAGTCGCGTTCTGGGCCATCAACGGCAAACAGCCCCTAATCGAGCCGAAAAAGCGCAAATCCGCCCCCTATCCACCCGGCTTAGATCTCCGCCGCGCACTCCTCGCAGGCGCCGGCTATCACACCGAACTCCTATCCGGCCCCGAATGCCCTCGCCGTCTCGCAGCCTCTGATGATCTTCTCGACGCCTGCGCCACCGCCTGGACCGCCAACCGCCTCGCATCTGGCCCTTCTTCAACCGGTACAACCGAACGCTTCCCGCCCGTTCCACAACTCGACAGCCGCGGCCTGCGCATGGAGATCGTCTATTGATCAGCCCAACTGCGACGGATTGCAGCCAGCCCACCGCACACCTTCATCGCTCGAATGAATTGTCAGCCGCTCAACTCGGCCCTATATGACGTTCTAATCCAACCTCATTCCGGGACGCTTACACATGGCCACCTTTCCCGAAGACCTGCGCGACCGCTATCATCGCTTCAAGTTCCGCCACTTCACGCCGAACCAGGAGCACTACGAAGAACTCGCCGTTGAAGGCCAGCACCCCGAAACCATGATCGTTTCGTGCTGCGACAGCCGTTGTGATCCCGAAACCATCTTCTCGGCCATGCCCGGCGAGCTGTTTGTCGTGCGCAACGTCGCCAATCTGGTGCCGCCTTTCGAGACCACCGGTAAATACCACGGCGTCAGCGCCGCTTTGGAATTCGCAGCACTCACGCTCCGCGTCAAAGACATCGTCGTCCTCGCCCATTCCGGCTGCGGCGGCGTCCAGGCCTGCATTGACCGTGACGCCATCCGCCAGACAGAGGCCCAGTTCATCGTCAATTGGATGTCATTGCTTGACGAAAGCCGCGATCGCCTGATGCCCGAGTTCGATGGCAAACCACCAGAAGAGCTGCACGCTGCCATGGAGGCAGAAACAGTCCGCACATCACTCAAAAATCTGCGCACGTTCCCTTGCATTCAGATCCTGGAAAGCAAGGGCCGTCTGTCACTACATGGCGCCCATTTCAACATCAAAACCGGCGTCCTAACCGCCCTCAACCACGCCACCAATGAGTTCATCCCGGTTTGAACTTGCTACACATCTGCACCAGGGCTGTTCAACGCTGACTGCTGCATAACTCTGCGATAAGGGATTCA
>CAJQQK010000310.1 GCA_905480435.1 uncultured Hyphomicrobiaceae bacterium
CGAGGGAATCAACAGTCTCGTTCAGGCCGCCAAAGCCAAGGCACGCGGCTACCGAAACAGCAAGACCTTGAAGGCCGTCACCTACCTCATAGCTGGCAAGCTCGACCTCAGGCTACCCACTTGAAACGTCGGGGAGCCTCAAATCTTTGATCGAGAGTTTCCAGTATCCGCGCAAGGGTCCGGGTATGATGTGGGATGCGGCAGCGGCCAAAACCCGTGCGCAGGGTGGTGAGATCCACATGGATCACACGATGGATTCGCTCTCTTACGACGAAGAGCTCAAGCTCTGGACAATCGAAGTCAAAACCGGCGACGGCGAAATGAAAACGTTCCAGGCCCGTCACGTGATTTCATCTGCACCGGTTCGTGAGCTCGTGCATTCAATTCCGACCTCGCAGGAAGCAACCGAAGCAGCTGACAAGCTGCGCTACCGTGATTTCCTGACAGTCGCTCTGGTTGTTCAGAAGCCCGACTTGTTCCCAGACAACTGGATCTACATTCATGAGCCAAGCGTCAAGGTTGGCCGCGTCCAGAACTTCCGTTCTTGGTCACCAGAAATGGTACCAAATCCGGAGCAGTCCTGCCTCGGCCTTGAGTACTTCTGCTTTGAAGGTGATGGCCTCTGGGCAGCTGATGACAGCGAACTGATGGCCCTGGCCAAGAAGGAGCTCGCTGAGATCGGTCTCGCAAAAGAAGAAGATGTCAAAGACGGTTGCGTCGTGCGTCAGAAAAAAGCGTATCCGGTCTACGACGACAACTACAAAGAAAATGTCGAGACCATCCGTGCGGATCTGGCTGACAAATACCCGACACTGCATCTCGTTGGCCGCAATGGCATGCACAAGTACAACAACCAGGATCACGCCATGATGACGTCGATGCTGACCGTCAAGAACATCATTGCCGGCGAAACGTTGTACGACATCTGGAACGTCAATGAAGATGCTGAATATCACGAAGCAGGCTCAACAGATTCGTTGGAAGCCCTGAAGAGCGTGCGCCTGGTACCACAGCGTGTCCAATCCGACGACACTCAGGAAACCGAAGAGCCAACCCGCAAGGCTGGCTAATCATCCAACCAAACGACAGAGCCGGATCACCATGGTCCGGCTCTGTTGTATTCCAACGCAATTAAATTCGTATCGAGAGACGAACGTCCATGGATCGCGTCGCACTACCGGATTCTCAATCATTCTTTGCACGTGCCATTCGCTGGTGTGTGGAGTTTGTGCAGACGCCGGGACGCCTTGAGCAGTTCCTCCGATATTTGTTTGTCAGCGTCGTATCGCTTGGTCTCGATCTCGCTGTGTTCGCACTGCTCATTTGGGGTACTTCGATCGCAGCAGTGCCAGCTGGTGTGCTGAGCGCGATGGTGGGCCTGGTACTGCACTACGCGCTGTCAGTCAGCTTTGTGTTTGTCAGTGCCGAGACTAAAAAATCCCATCGCGAACTCGTGCTGGCGTACGCACTCAGCGGCGGCATGGGCTTTGCAATCACAGCGGTCGCAATCTTCGCGGTTGTCGACATTGCTGGCTTCCCGGCGTTCCTTGGCAAAGGGATCGCGGTCGGCGCGTCGTTCGTCAGCGTTTATCTGGTGCGTGCAGGCTACGTGTTCGCGCCAGCCAAGAAAAAGCTGACCGCCACGAGCTAGCGCGGTTGGCAGCCATCGCCAAACCATGCGACGACCCGAACAGATCCCAACTACGACTTTCGGCCACTCAATCACCATCATGATCAGCGCATGTCTGTTCCTTTAGGCTGCAGGCAGTTACCTTCCGGCGATACGCGGGCTTGCCTTTAAAGCGCCCGCGATTTCTCATTTTCTCCGGGAGAAACGACATGAAGTCTGTCGATGCGGCCGACTATACGATTGCAGTGATCGGCGCAGGTGCCATGGGCCAGGGTATTGCCCAGGTCGCAGCCCAAGGTGGCATCAAGACGTTGCTGTTTGATGCAAAGCCCGGTGGCGCAGATGCCGGCCGTGAACAGATCATTAAACGCATCGAACGCCTAGTCGAGAAAGAGCGCATCGGCGCTGATGACGCCAAGGCTGCGAGCGATCGCCTCGGCAGTGTCTCCGACATCTCAGCGCTTGCGGGTTGCGATGCTGTCATCGAAGCCGTCTTCGAAAACCTCGAAGTTAAAAGCGACGTGTTCAAACAAGTCGAGGCTGTCGTCTCGAAGGACTGCATCATCGCGTCCAACACCTCGTCGATTCCAATTTCGTCAATTGCCAGCGCCTGCGAGAAGCGCGACCGCGTCGCCGGCATGCACTTCTTCAACCCCGTGCCGTTGATGAAACTCGTCGAGGTTATTCGAGGCGCGGACACATCAGACGAAACCGTCGCAGCCCTAACTGAGCTTGGCAAACGGATGACCCGCGTGCCGGTCACGGTCGCCGACATGCCGGGCTTCCTCGTCAATATGGGTGGCCGTGCATTCTCGTCGGAAGCCTTCCGGATCATGCACGAAGGCGTTGCGACACCAGCCGAGATTGACGCAATCATGCGTGACTGCCGTCATTTCCGCATGGGCCCATTCGAGCTTGGCGATCTCACCGGTATCGACGTCAATTTCCCGGCCAGTCTGATCATCTACAACGGCTACATGCAGGACCCACGCATCAAGACGGCGCCTGTCCACGAGGCGATGTTCAACTCAGGGCGCTGGGGCCGCAAAACGTCAGGTGGCTGGTACGACTATAAGGACGGCAAGGTCCACAATCCGCCGTCGCCGGATTATGAGACGGATGCCAGCCCGGCGGGCCATGTGTCGCTCGCCGAACCAAGCGAAGCGCTCACTGATTTCTGCAAGTCGCTCGGCATTGAGGTCCGCGAAGAAGATGATGGCGAAGCCCCAATCTTGGCCGCACCTGTCGGAGATGATGCAACGCATACTTCGCTGATGACCGATGCCGATCCTAAGCGCCTCGTGTGTGTTGATCTTTCTTGCGACACCTCAAAACGCATCTGCATTATGACAGCCCCGGGTGCCGACCCAGCTGCCCGGGGTGCCGTCGCGGCCGCCATGATCAAAGCTGGCCGCAAGGTCACTGCAATCAAGGACAGCCCAGGCTTTGTTGCACAGCGCATGGTTGCGATGATCGCCAATCTCGGCTGCTATATGGCCGAGGTAAATCTCGCGACGCCGGCAGATATCGATCTGGCGATGAAGCTCGGCCTCAACTATCCGTTGGGTCCGCTCGAAATGGTCGAAGACCTTGGCTCGGAGAACACGCTCGAGATTCTCGAGCGCGCCCAGGAGCTGACCGGTGAAGACCGCTATCGCCCGTCGATGTGGTTGCGTCGCCGCGCGATCCTTGATCTGCCGATCCACACACCGGCTTGACCTAGATTGTGCGATTGGTGCGTCGCGCCAATCGCTCAAAGCCAACCTCCCGTAAAACTGCGAGGCCCTGCATCATGACCACTCGATGGAAAAATCGTCCCGAAGGTTCGAACTGGGGCGACTTTGGGCCGGACGACCAGATCGGCCGCCTCAATTTCCTGACGCTGGAAAAAGTGCTGCAGGGCATTGCGGAGGTCAAAGAGGGCCGCACGTTCTGTCTATCGATGCCGCTCGATCTGCCCGGCGGCAATCTGCTCAATCCGGCCCGTCATCCACCACGCCGCTATGCAACCGCATCACCAGACGGCGTCGCGCGATATTTGCTGCCGGTCGCTGAAGCCGTCGGCAATGACGAGCTGACGGACGTTGTCAACGATGACTGCGTGTTGATCCATACGCAGTATTCGACGCAGTGGGATGCGCTTTCCCACGTCGGTGGCCTGTTCGACGCCGACGGCGACGGCTTCAACGAGATGGTCTTCTACAATGGCTGGCGTGGTGGCGAAGATATCGTTGCCGGCGACAACTGCAGTGATTGCGGTGCCGAGGTCAGCGGCGTTGAGGCAAAGCGGCTTGGCATCGAAAACATGGCGGAGACCTGCGTGCAGGGCCGTGCCGTGTTGATCGACCTCCACGAAATCTGCGGCGACGCCAAAACCAACGCCGACTTCTCTGTGCTCGAGCAGGCGATGAAAGATCAAAACGTCACCGTTGAAAAAGGTGACATGGTCTGCCTGCACACCGGATACACGCGACAGATACTCGAAGCAGGCGGCAATCCAACCGAAGCCATGCTGCACGATTCGTGTGCGGCGCTCGAGGGCCGTGATCCAAAGCTGCTGGAGTGGGTTGCCGATAGCGGCCTCGCCGTCTTGATCGCGGACAACTATGCCGTCGAACGTGCGCCAAGCGAGGTCGGCGAAGGCCGTCGGGCAAACTTACCTCTGCATGAGCTCTGCCTGTTCAAGCTTGGTATTCATCTTGGTGAGATCTGGTGGCTGGGAGATTTAAATGACTATATGCGCAAGGCCGGTCGCTCGCGCTTTCTGCTAACGGCTCCGCCGCTGCGCCTGCCTGGCTCGGTTGGCTCACCCACTACGCCCGTCGCAACCGTTTGATGCCGACACTAACGACAAAGAGATTTAACACGTGACGACACTTGATGATCTTCTGACACCACGCTCCGTCGCCCTCGTTGGCGCTTCGGATGACCCGACACGCATTGGCGGCCGTCCACTGGCGTTCTTCAAAAATCTTGGCTACGAAGGCAAGATCTTTCCGGTCAATCCGAACCGCGACAAGGTCCAGGGCATTGACGCCTATCCGTCACTGGCAGACATCAACGACGAGATCGACTTCGTCCTCGTCGCGGTGCCAGCCAAGGGCGTGCTCGACGTCATGCGCCAGGCGATCGACAAGCGCGCCAAAACCGTGATGATTTTCTCATCCGGCTTCGGCGAGATGAGCGACGAAGGCCAGGTGATGCAGGATGAGCTGTCTCGCCTGTCGCGCGAAAGCGGCGTGCGCGTCATCGGCCCAAACTGCCTTGGTGTGTTCAATTCCGCGATCAATTTCTATCCGACATTCACCAGCACAATCGAGCGGCGCCAGCCCAACCCGGGTGGTCTCGCGATCGCCAGCCAGTCGGGCGCCTACGGCAGTCATATCTTCTATCTCGCCGATCAGCGCGGGATCGACATGACGTACTGGATCACCACGGGAAACGAATGCGATGTGCATGTTGCCGAAGCCATCAAGCTGCTGGCTGAAAAAGAAGACGTACACGCCATCTGCGCTTATGCCGAGAGTATCAAAGACGGCGACATGCTGGTCGAAGGCCTCGAAATCGCGAGAGCCAATCGCAAGCCCGTCGTCCTGATGAAAGTTGGCCGTTCCGCTGTCGGCGCCGAAGCTGCAAGTTCGCACACAGCATCGCTGGCCGGCGACGACAAGGTCTACGATGCCGTGCTCAAGCAAGCCGGCTGCTACCGCGCCAACACAACCGAAGAAGCACTCGACATCTGTTATGCAGCTCGCCCACGCATTTATCCAGCCGGCCGGCGCATCGGCTTGGTTACGGTGTCAGGCGGCGGCGGCGTCCTGATGGCGGATGCTGCAGAAGACCATGGTCTCGACGTGGCCGCCATGCCAGCCGATGCCCAGGCAATCATGAAGGAGCTGGTGCCATTTGCAGCAGCCCGCAACCCGGTCGACGTCACCGCGCAGTTCTTCAATGACATGACGCTGGTGCCAAAATTCACCAAGTTGATGCTGGAGCAGGGCAACTACGATGCCTTGATCGGCTTCTGGACATCTGTTGCAGGTTCTCCGCGCATCTCACCACACCTGCGCGCCGGCTTGACCGAGGCGATGCAGGGCCACGACCGCAAACTCTTCATTCAGTCGCTCATCGCGCCGCCCGAGATTTGCAAAGAGTACGAAGACGACGGCTTCCCGTGCTTCGAAGATCCCTCTCGTGCGGTTGCGACCATGGCAGCCCTGATGCACTTCGGGATTGCGTTTGACCAGGGCCGCGCACCAACACCGGACGTCCCCAAGCTGCCGGCGTTGCCAGATGGCGGTCTTGGCGAAAAGCAAGCCAAAGCTATTCTCGCCGACTTCGGCCTGCCCATGGTCCAGGATGTGTTGGCAACAACAGCACAGGGAGCAGTCGCTGCCGCAGCCAACGACGGCGGCCCGGTTGCGCTCAAAATCGCTTCGGCTGACATCCTCCACAAAACCGAGGTCGGTGGTGTCGAGCTTGGTGTCAGCGGTGATGCTGATGTCAGCGCATCGTTCGAGCGCATCATGGCGAACGCGGCCAAGGGTGCGCCGAATGCAAACATCGATGGCGTCATCGTTTCGCCAATGGTCGCCGACGGCATCGACTGCATCCTCGGTAGCAAACTTGATCCGGTGTTTGGCCCGATCGTTATGTTCGGCCTTGGCGGCATCTTCACGGAAATCATGGGTGATGTATCGCTGCGCCGGGCCCCCATATCCGAGGCAACAGCGCTCGAAATGATTGACGAGCTAAAAGGCCGAGCCCTGTTCGAAGGCGCACGCGGTGCCAAGCCGATCGACAAGACCATGATTGCCAAAGCGATCTCTCAGCTTTCGGTATTCGCAGCCGCCCACGCTGACACAGCCGAGAGCATCGAGATGAACCCACTACGCGTCCTCGACGACCGCTGCATCGCACTCGATGCGTTGATCGTAAAGAAGGGTGCTGAAGAACATTGAGGTGAGCAGGCACAAGTATCGCATCCGGACTCACTCCGTCATTCCCGCGTCGTGCAAGCGCGCTTTCAGCATGACGGCGGAAACCCAGCCAAGCATCAACGCGCGCAACGGTTCGGTGAGCCAGTGATCTCACCAATCGCCCAATCATGAGAAAAAGGAAATCCCATGGCTCTGCCGCCGATATTCGACGCTCTCCGCTTGCCAGCTGTTGGCGCGCCGCTGTTCATTATCTCGAATCCGGATTTGGTAATTGCCCAGTGCAAAGCTGGCATCACGGGCGCCTTTCCAGCGTTGAACGCGCGCGAAGAGGATGGTGAACCAATCATGTTGGAAGCCTGGCTGAAGCGCATCACCGAAGAACTCGATGCCTACAACCAAGCCAATCCGGATGCACCGGCAGCACCATACGCGGTCAACCAAATCGTGCATCGCTCCAATAGTCGCCTGGAGCGCGATCTCGAAATCTGCGTGAAATGGAAAGTGCCGATCATGATTACGTCGCTTGGCGCGCGTGAGGAGGTCAATCAGGCAGCACATTCCTATGGCGGCATCACCCTGCACGACATCATCAACAACCGTTTCGCCAAGAAGGCGATCGAAAAAGGCGCCGACGGTCTGATCGCGGTTGCAGCTGGTGCGGGTGGTCATGCCGGCTCCTTGTCACCGTTCGCACTGATCCAGGAAATCCGCGCGTGGTTCGATGGCCCGCTGCTGCTGTCTGGCTCAATCGCGAATGGCAACTCGATCCTAGCAGCCCAGGCAATGGGCGCTGATCTGGCTTACATCGGCTCGGCTTTCATCGCGACGACAGAAGCGAACGCCGTTGACGGTTACAAGCAGATGCTTGTCGAAGGCGGCGCGGATGACATCGTATACACGAACCATTTCACAGGCGTGCACGGCAACTATCTGAAGCCTGCGATTGCCAAAGCTGGTCTTGACCCGGACAATTTAGCGCCAGCTGACCCAACCAAGATGAATTTCGGAGACGGTTCCAAGCGCCCGAAAAGTTGGAAAGACATCTGGGGCTCCGGCCAGGGCATCGCAGCGGTCAACGAGGTGGTCGGCGCCGCGGAATTGGTCGAACGATTGTCAACGGAATACGCTGCTGCAAAGTCTCGGATATGCGGTAAAAGATAGGAAGAGCTTAAACGTAAACACTCAAACAAGCGTCTGCCCCTCACCCTAACCCTCTCCCCGTGAGAACGGGGAGAGGGAACATCGCTCTTACTCTGAGCGAGGGCAGCATCACAAATCACAACCGGACTCCCTCTCCCCGCTGCGCACTTCGCGCAACGGGGAGAGGGCTGGGGTGAGGGGCAGCGAAATCCCGTAACACTGGCGTGTAATCCACCTCTCAAACACCACCTCTCAAACACCACCTCCCAAACACACCCACAACACCACCAATTGAAAGGACCACCATCATGCCAACCGATGACTACTTCTCAGGCCCCGGCCCGGAGCGTCAGTTCCATGACTTCCTGGCCGAAGGAAAATTCATGATCCAGCGCTCAAAATCTTCCGGCAACTACAACTTCTACCCACGCACGCTGGAGCCCGGCACGGGAGCCGCCGACCTCGAATGGGTCGAAGCCTCTGGCGACGGCGTCGTCTACGCAACCACGGTCAACCGCCAGCGCCCCGAAAAAGGCGGCGACTACAACATCTGCCTGATCGATCTGGCCGAAGGCCCGCGCATGATGTGTCGTGTCGTTGGCATTGAGCCGGCTGACGTCAAAATCGGCATGAAGGTCAAGGCCAAGGTCGACAAGATTGGCGACCAGGATGCCGTCGTCTTTGAATCCGTGAATTAAGGAGAGCGAACATGGCACATCCTTTAAGAGGCAAAGCCGCCTGCGTCGGTCTCGCGACAGCTGGCTGCGGTGAAGCACATGGCCGCAACGCCATGGAACTGATGGTCGAAGCGGTCCACGGCGCTCTTGCCGACGCGCAGATCCCATTGTCCGAAGTCGACGGCGTATTCGCCGCCAGCGCCTTCTACGCAATGGCCAACATGTCATTGGCTGAACATCTCGGCATTCAGCCAAAATATTCAAACGGTTCCAACATCGGCGGCTCATCATTCATGATGCACGCGCTTGATGCAGCAATGGCACTCGAAGCCGGGCTGATCAACGTTGCCGTCATCGCGTATGGCTCAAACCAGCGCACGGCGGGCGGCTTCAAATCAATCTCCGAACCACCACCATTCGAAACCGTTTACGGCCCACGCAACCCGATCACATCGTACGCGCTCGCAACATCACGCTACATGCACCAGTATGGCTGCACCCGCGATCAGTTGTCGTCAGTAGCCGTGTCCGCGCGCGAATGGGCCAAGCTCAATCCGGAAGCATTTTCGCGTGGCGACCTGACCATCGACGATGTCTCCAACTCGCGCATGATCTCGGATCCGTTGACCAAGCTCGATTGCTGCCTCGTCACCGATGGTGCCGGTGCGATTATCATGACGCGTGCGGATCGTGCCAAGGATGGACCGAACACGCCGATCCATATGCTCGGCTGTGCGATGGAACATCATCACCGCATGATCTCTGGCATGCCGGATCTCACCGTCACGGCGACCGCAAAGAGTGGTCCGCGCGCGTTTGAGATGGCCGGCTACGGTCCGAAAGACATGGACACCGTGCAACTCTATGATGCGTTCACGATCAACACGATCTTGTTCCTCGAAGATCTCGGCTACTGCAAAAAGGGCGAGGGCAAAGACTTCGTCACCGGCGGCCGTATCGCGCCGGGTGGCGAACTGCCGGTCAACACCAATGGTGGTGGCCTGTCGTGTGTGCATCCGGGCATGTACGGCTTGTTCGTGATGATCGAGGGCATTCGCCAGGCGCGTGGTACGTGTGGTGATCGTCAGATCAAGGATGCCAAAATCTCGCTGGCCCACGGCAACGGCGGCGTGCTGTCATCTCAGGTCACCTCGATCTGGGGCCGGCCGGAAACGGTTTAGGCCTAGCCGACGCGGCGTCCGGCGCTTACAGTTGGCGCCGACGCCGCCACACCCCAAGATGTCGTCCCGGGACCCATGTATCAACGGGCGCTGACGCTCAAGAAGCGCTGCATCAGTCGCGACACCACTAAGTCAGGAGCACCCATCATGGATCTCAATTACACAGCCGACGAAGTCGCGTTCCGCGATGAGGTGCGCACATTTCTCAAGGAAAAACTGCCAGCCCGCCTTTCCACCAAGGTCAAAGCTGGCAAACGCATCACCAAAGAAGACTACGAACTCTGGCACAGCATTCTCAACGAGCGCGGATGGCTCGCATTGCATTGGCCGAAAGAACATGGCGGCACTGGTTGGACGCCGATCCAGAAACACATTTTCGAAGAAGAGTGCGTCAGCGCCGGCACGCCACGCGTCATCGCGTTCGGCCTCAGCATGCTGGGCCCCGTGCTCATTCAATTCGCCAGTGACGCACACAAAAACACCTATCTGCCGCGTATTCTCAATGGCGATGATTGGTGGGCGCAGGGCTATTCCGAACCAGGCGCTGGCTCCGATCTGGCGTCACTGCAGACGCGCGCCGTACGCGAGGGCGATCATTACATCGTCAACGGCCAGAAGACATGGACAACGCTTGGCCAGCACGGCAACATGATGTTCTGCCTGGTGCGCACATCAACCGAAGGCAAGCCGCAGGAAGGCATCTCGTTCCTGCTGATCGACATGAACACACCCGGCATCGAAGTTCGCCCGATCATCACGCTCGATGGCGAGCATGAGGTCAACGATATCTTCCTCACCGACGTGAAAGTGCCGGTCGAAAACCTCGTCGGCGAAGAAAACAAAGGCTGGACTTACGCCAAGTTCCTGCTGACCTATGAGCGCACCGGCATCGCTGGCGTCGCGTTCGCAAAAAGCGCGCTCGATAAACTCAAACGGGTTTCAAACAGTCAAACCCAGCATGGTCGTCCACTCAGCAAAGATCCGCTGTTCGCAGCCCGGATGGCGCAAGTTGAGATCGACTTGAAAGCCATGGAGCTGTTCAATCTGCGCATCGTCGCAGCTGCCGGTGAAAAGGCGCCCGGCCCGGAATCATCGCTGCTCAAAATCAAAGGCACGGTCATTCGCCAGGAGATCACAGACCTCCTGCGCCGCGCGGTTGGGCCCTACGCGATGCCGTTTTCGCCGGAGCAGCTCGACGAGGGCAACAACGAAGAGCCGATCGGACCGGATGGCGCCAACCCGCTGGCATCGAGCTATTTCAACAATCGGAAGCTGTCGATCTACGGCGGCTCCAACGAAATCCAACGCATCATCGTCTCAAAGCAGATGCTCGGGCTGTAAGCGCACCACAGGATAGACATCTCACATGCATTTCGACCTTTCCGAAGAACGCCAGATGCTGGCGGACACGACCAACCGGTTCATCGCTGATCGCTATGACATCAAGGTGCGTCACGCCAACGCCAAGCTCGACGACGGTTTTAATCGTGAAACCTGGGCTGAGTTTGCTGACCTCGGCCTGATCGGCGCTCTATTGCCAGCGGATGTCGGTGGCTTTGGCGGCACCGGTGAAGACATCGCTGTGATTTTCGAAAGTCTCGGTCGCGGCCTCGTCGTCGAGCCGTTCCTCGCAACCGGCATCCTTGGTGCAGCTCCGATCGTCGAAGCCGGCAGCGCCGCACAAAAGGCCATGCTTGAAGACGTCATCGCCGGCACAACGCTGCTGGCCCTTGCGCATGGTGAGCCGGACAGCCGCTACGAAATGGCCAGCGTCAAAACACGCGCCAGAAAAACTGGCGACGGCTGGCAGATCACCGGCAACAAAGCCGTCGTGCTTAACGGCGATACAGCAAACAAGCTGGTCGTCTCGGCCCGGACCTCCGGTGAGGACACCAGCGAAGCCGGCATCTCGCTGTTCTTGGTTGACGCGACCGCTGCCGGGATCACGCGCCGCGGTTACAGCAATGTTGATGGCGGTCGCGCCGCCGAGATCATGCTGGACAACGTCTCTGTCGGCGCCGATGCGCTGATCGGCAGCGAAGGCGACGGCCACGCGATATTGGAAGCAACCTACGCCAAGGGTGTCGTTGCGCTTGCCGCCGAATCCGTCGGTGCCCTTGAGGTGTCGCGCGATATCACGCTGGAATACATGAAGACCCGCAAACAGTTCGGCAAAGCGATCGGCTCGTTCCAGGCCCTACAGCACCGCATGGTTGACGTGTGCATTGAGATCGAGCAGGCCCGTTCGGCGGTTTTGCTGGTTGTGAGCACGCTTGACGAAGACCGTCACACCCGCGAGCTCAATGTCTCGGCTGCCAAAAATCTCATTGGCCGCATCAATCGACTGGTTGCCGAAGAGGTCATCCAGTTGCACGGCGGCATGGCGATGACATGGGAATATGCAGCTGGCCATTATTCAAAACGCCTGACAATGATCGACCACCAGCTCGGCGACACCGATTATCATCTCCAACGCTATGTCGATCTCGCCGCCGAGGTTGCGTAGCAACTGCTTTTGCAACACGCTGCCCTACCCCCTAACCCTCTCCCCGTGAGAACGGGGAGAGGGTTAGGGGGTAGCGAAAGCCAACATCCCGCGCATTCAGCATCACTACGCAACCACTAACAAATTCGTTGTTGGCGCTCTGCGTCAATCGATGCTTACATGCAACCTCCGCTCCGATTTGATGGAGAGCAGGTATGCGTATTTTGTTTGTCGTGATCGCATTTCTCATTGCTGCAGCGTCACCGGTATATGCTCAAAAAACCGCACCGGACCGTTGCCTCGCGCTGGCTCAGAATGATCATCCACCACTGGTACATCAAGCCCGTATCCGCCTTGCCAGCCTGAAACCCTATCAGGTGCGGGTCATCTACAATGGCCACTCCACCTTCACCATCGAGACGGCCAAGGGCGTAACGGTCACCACCGACTATAACGACTACGTGCGCCCAACAGTGATACCAGAGATTGTCACCATGAACGTCGCGCATGCCACGCACCACTCGTATGCGCCCGACCCACGGATCAAGCACATCCTGCGCGGCTGGAACCAGGACAGTGATGCCGCCGCAATTCACGATCTCACATTACGTGATATTCGCGTCCGCAACGTGCCAACTAACATACGATCAGGTGGCAGTGGATCGGTGTCGGGTCGCTACGGCAATTCAATCTTCGTATTCGAAGTCGGCGGGCTGTGCATAGCACATCTTGGTCATCTGCATCACACGTTGACCACTCAGCAACTGGCTCAGATCGGCCAGATGGATGTCGTGTTCGTGCCGATCGATGGCAGTTACACACTCGATACGGCCGGCACATTCGAGGTGCTGAAATCGCTCAAGGCGCCGATCGTCGTGCCGATGCATTGGTTCTCCGGATTTTCTCTTGAAGCCTTCATCACGGCGGCCAAGTCCAATTACGAGATCGTCCGCAATCCAACGCCATCGATCGTCTTTGCGCGCGATCAGATGCCAGCCAAGCCCCGCATCTTGGTGCTTCCGCCGGCAGGTGGTTGAAGAGACCATCGAATACAAAGTCGATTTTGAGTTCAGCCTAGTCGGCTATGATGTGCCAAGCGGCCGCTTGGATATGCTGCCGCGCAACGCTGAAGGCGGTGGTTGCAGCCGTCGTCATCGCCATGTCGCATCAACCATGACACTGGTGCCCGACGGCGAACAGCCCTCCACGAAATGCAGGTCGACGGCGCCAGCAAATACATCTTCAGAAAGTATGTGGCACCCGATCTGCAGGCATGATGCATTGAAGCCGTGTGCAACATATCGAGACAGGTTCAATATGTGAATCAATGCAGTCAGCCGCGTGGTTGTCGCGATGATGCTTAGTTGGGCTGCCCTGGGGACGACGTTCGCGTTTGCTTCAGTCGGTAGCAGCTGGACACTACCGGATGAATAATCAAGAGCCAGTATGAGTTTATAGCGGTTTTTGGATTGTATTGGGATTTCATTGGCGCACCCGACAGGATTCGAACCTGTGACCCCCAGATTCGGAATCTCAATGTCGCCTCCGTCAATAGACGCCATGTCCCGCCAATAGCCATATATATATAGGATTTACATTGACACCTCCCGCCAAAGATTCGCATTGAATGCCATTCATATTGGCACTAAATTGGCACTAACTGTTCGAGTCGGAGACATTGAGACTGGTTGAGGGGAAGATGGCGGGTACGTTCCGTAAGGCTAAGATTACGACCCGCGTGGTCGGAGGGCTGAGCTCGGGTGAGACAGTCGGCGACACTGACCTACCGGGTTATTTTGTGCGCCGACAGCGTGGCGCTTCGGTCTACTTCGTGCGTAAGCACACCAACGGCCAACGACACTTCGTTTCCATTGGCGAACACGGACGAGAGGGATGGACAGAGCGTCGAGCGCGTGATCAGGCGCTTCAAATTATTGCGGCTCTTAGGCAAGGCCGTGATCCGGCGGCGGAGCGGATATCTGAGAAGGGCATGCCGACGCTCGCGCAGTTTGCCGAAGATTTTATCCGCCAGCGCAGCGCCACCCTGAAACAGGGAACTCTCAGCAACTACCGTGGGCTGCTGAAAACGCACGTCGCGCCGCGCAACGACGCCGGGCACTTGATCCGCAACTGCCTTGGCGTATTGAAATTGGACGCGGTCAGCCACCAGCACGTCGCCGGCATGCATGCGGAACTTAAGGCGACACCCCGCGCCGCCAATCACATGCTTGCCTTCCTCAGCAGCCTCTACTCCGAAGCTCAAGCGTCCGGATTCGTGCCTGAAGCCCACAATCCCACCCGCCGAGTCAAGCGCTACACGATCCAAGCTCGACAGCGATTCTTATCGGAGGAGGAAATCGGTCGAGTCGGCGAAGTGTTGACGCAGGCAGAGCAGGATGGATCGGAGGACCCTTATGCCATTGCCGCAATCCGTTTGCTCATCCTGACAGGTTGCCGTCGCGATGAAATACTTGGCGCCCACTGGGACTGGATCGACTCCGAGCGGGGGCTGCTAAATCTGCCAGACAGCAAGACCGGTGCAAAGCCCGTCTATCTCAGTCCACCGGCACTAGATTTACTGCGTGCTCTACCACGTGTCAGCGGCAACCCCTACATTATTGTCGGCACGAAGGAGGGCCAACGATGGGTCAATCTGCGCAAGGTCTGGGTGCGTGTCCGACAACGCGCCGGACTACAGGCAACCATGCTACCATCCGGCAAAAAACAGGAAGTTCGCTTGCATGACCTTCGCCATTCATATGCCAGCTTGCTGGCTTCAGGCGGTGCTTCTCTTCCGATGATCGGCAAGTTACTGGGCCATGCGCAACAACAAACAACGGCCCGGTATGCCCATTTGACGGATGACCCATTGCGCCGTCTGAGCGATGATCTTGGTCAACGGGCCGCGGCGCTCCTTACCGGCCAACACAACGTTAGGAACGGAAAACAAAAGGATGACGAAGAGAAGTAACAATTCAAAGGCTAAGAACAAAGAAGTTTCGAATCCGGTCGATATCGCCGAAGAATTAATAAGCACGTTGCGCCGGCATGAAAAGAAATATCTTGGACAAGCCAAACCAAACGATGTTCCCACGCGTCTTGATGTGCTTGACGCATCCATTGTCAGCTTAATGGAAATTCGGAAATCATTTGAGAAACTGGGTGGCTTCAAATCCGGCAACTTGCCGGCGCACCTGAGAATTCTATTTAATGAGCTTGGGGCCGTGAGGTCGGGAACGAGCAGTCGCCTGTTCTCTGCGAGAGTTGAGTCCGAGCCAAGCAACCAAGTCACTCCACACAATAACATGGTTCGTGCTTTCTCAGTCGTACTGGTCGACCTGCTCATGGATAAGGACGCCGGTCCAGGCCTGAAACGGCAGGACGCATGCAGCAAGGTCGCTCAAGCTTTGGAAGGGGCAGGGTTCGCATCGCTGAGAGCGTCGACGATCCAGGACTGGCGCAAACGAGCGAAATCGAATCAGTTTGAAACGGCATTTCAAAGTGAATATGAGATTGCCAAAACCGAATTACCGAAAAATGCAACTGGCAAAACGCCCATCCAATTGCTGGAGGAATTCCCAGAGCACTTGAGAGTTCGTTTGTTTAAATAGACCGTTCGCCGTAACGAATTGTTGAGCTAGTGCTACTCGCGCCATACCGGGGGAGACGAGGGGATGGAGTTCCCCCGCTTATGGAGTGTTGTTTGTCTTCATCCGCCGTCATCGAGCGACGGTGACGGACAGGAGACAACATGAACACCGCATCACAAAACTGTACATTCGCTATCGACGAACAACCTTTGGGTCATTGGCTGACCCAGAAACAGGTCGCCAATCACCTTGATATTAGTCAGCGAACGCTCGAGCGCATGCGTACCGATGGCTCAGGGCCGCGGTTTTCGAGAGCCGGCAAGCGCATTCTTTACCGCAGCGATGACGTGGAAACGTGGCTGCGCGAGCACAGTTACGTGAGCACCGCTGAGGCGAAGCATCCAGGCATCAGACCAAACTAAAACGACGCCGGCTTGCTAGTGCGAACGTGTCCGTCGACGCGCCACTCCGTCTGCGCATCCAGAAAATTCCTCTAAAGGCCAGTGCTGCCTCGTTGGCTGCAGAAGATCTGCAGCTACGTCGTCGCGAAGCTAAGGAATGTCGTGAGTGAGGGCTCAACCCATGTCCGACAAGTTCGCAGGTCGATCGAACACTCTACCGCCAATCCACAAGCGTTTCGACCTCATTTGGCTCGATACAACATTATCCACGGAAGCAAAGATGGTCGCGATCAGCATCGTTTTTCGCATCGGTAGCGATCGAAACGGCAAGGCGTTCCCGAGTCGCGAGCGCATCGCACGGGATTGGAGTATCTCGGATCGCCAAGTAACGCGCGGCTTCAAGCAGATCAGGAAGCGGGGGTTCTTTAGCTCGTTGCCGAAGCCCGGCGGCCGCAATATCAAACAGTGGTCGTGGAAGTACACCGACGCAGAAATCACTGTTGGTGTCGAACAACTCCGCCAGCAACTGGACGCGGAAAGAAAGTCGAAGAAGACGCTTGAAACTGCTGCGGGCAACCTAGACCAGCAGTCCACATTTGCGTCCAATGTAGACCACGATTCCACACTCGGGACCCTAGACCGGCAGTCCAGACTCGCAACCAGTGTAGACCAGGAGTCCAGGCACCCTGGACTATCAGTCCAGACTAGTGTGGACCACCAGTCCAGTAGAATAGCAAAGCCTAAAAGCCAAGCTAAAAGCCTGCATGCAAGCGGGCAGTTGTCTAACGACGCGGGCACGCAAGGCCAAGAGGCAAGAGGTGCATCGCAGGCCTCCCCCCAGCCCCCCTCCATACCAGATACTCCGTCAGCTGATATTTGTGGTCTCAATGGTTCGAGTGAGTTGGTGATGACGAGGCTGCGTGAGGCGGCCTCGGCGACGAACAAGGATTGCACCGACGACGAGCTTCGCGATTGGGCCGAAGCGGCGGCAAAGACGCATGGCCCCGCAAAGACGATCAAGGGTGCCAAGGATCTGGCCGCCAAGGCCCGCGCCGGCGACCTGATCCGCAACATGCCGAAAGCGTTTCATGCGTTCGTCCAAAACGCCCGGCCCGACCACAAGATCAAGCATTCAATCTCCGCCAAGCCCGAGACCTTTGATGCGTGGTTGGAAGCTAACGCAAGCACCTCAAGACCGTTCAAGCGGGCCTTTGATCAACTGATCGCCGGCGACGACGGGCCGGACCTGCAGCGTGCCCGAGCGGCCTGGGAACAACTCAAATCTAGCGCAGGAGCTTAACATGCATGGACCTTCGACCATAATCATCGAGCAGGCTCTGATCGGTGCGCTGTTGTACTACCCCGAATTTCGTAGCCAGCTCGCGATGTTGCCCGCGGAGGATTTGTCTGACGCCACCGCGAAGCGGGCCTGGCGCGCCATGACCGAGATGCACGCCGCCGGGCGCAGCATAAGCCCGGTAACGCTTTACGCTGCCATTGGCGTCTCAATGGACGAGCACGACGACCCGTTTGCGATCGCGATGGACCGGGCCAGGATTGGTCAGAAGCCAGAGATTCTCGATCTCGTCGACGGCGTGCGCAACGAAGCCGGCCTGCGGCGGCTCGGCCACCTGAAGGCGATCATTGAGCACGAGATCTACGCTCAGGGTGCCCGCGCCGACACGGTCGTTGCCGAACTCGCGCAGGAGCTGTCCGACATTGAGGCCAGCCTGTTGCCGGGCGAGGAGACGTTCGTCACGCATGAAGACGCACAGCTCGAGCTGATCCAGAAGCTCGGCGAGGGAGATATTGCCCGGCGCATCCCAACCGACTTGACCGAGTTGGATCAGTTCACCGGTGGCCTCACGGTCGGAGACTTTCACGTGTTGGGCGGCTCATCCTCGATGGGTAAGACGGCCTTCGCCACGCAGGTTGCAACCAACGCCGCCCGCGCTGGGCATGGCGTGCTCGTTGTGAGCCTGGAAATGTCCCGCATGCAGCTCTCGGTACGAATTGCGAGCGAGATGCTCTCGCAGACAGATCAGGCGACCCCCTACCAGAAGCTGACGATGGCCGATCAGTTGCCCAACGACCATTACGAGCAGGTGACGCGTCATCTAATGGCAAATCTTTCGGAACCATTATGCTTCGACGTGCGCAGCAGCGCCACGCTCACCGATGTGCGGGTCGCCGTCGACAAGGCGAGGCGATGGCTGGCGAGCAAGGGCCTAACACTCGACCTGCTCGTGGTTGACTACCTGAACCTGATGCAGGGATCCAGCCAGCACCGGGGCAACAAGGTTGCTGAGATCGGCGAGATCCTGCGCGGCCTCAAGGCGATGGCCAAGCGCGAGCAGGTGGCACTGCTGCTTCTAGCTCAGCTCAATCGCGGCGCCAGCGATCGCGATGGCCGCGCCGACCGCCCCACCATGGCGCACCTGCGTGACAGCGGCGAGATCGAAATGCACGCCGATTCAGTGTGGTTCACGTACCGCGAGGCTTACAATCTCGAGTGCCGCAGCGACCTGGACGGCCACGATCAAGCGCAGTTGGCGATGGTGCGCAACCAGATGGAGCTCATCATTGGCAAGCAGCGCATGGGGGCGACGGGCTACGTCGAGCTGTGGTGCGACCTCGCTCACAACGTTATCCGCGACCGTGAGGATCTCAAACCAGTGCAGGAGGCCGCAGAATGACCGACTTGATTACAAGAGCAGCCCCCTACATCGGCATGGGTTGGAAGGTTTTTCCCGTCGTGCCCCGCAGCCGCAAATTTTTCACCAAGGAGGATCGCCACGGTAATATCCGTTACCCCGAGCTTGGCCCGAAAGGCGGGTTTCACTGGGCGAGGAGCGATCCGGCCTGGATCGAGTGTTGGCAGTGTGACCTCGGTCCTGATTGCAACCTCGCGGTCGCCACCGGCGCCGCGTCCGGCATCGTCGGCATCGACTTGGACCTCGGCAAAGGCCCGCAGGCTCAGGATGCCCTCGCTCGTCTCGCGGCTCAGGGAAAGCATTTCCCGCCAACGACTGCCGTGGTGGCAACACCATCAGGCGGCGCGCACTGGTACTACCGCTATCGTGGTCCGTTGAAGAACTCCGCCGGCAAGTTGGGCGCCCTTCCGGGTCAGCCGTCAAACATTGACATCCGGGCGGACGGCGGCCTGCTGTATCTTCCGCCGACGATACGCGAGGACGGTAAGCAGTACGTGTGGATCAACGTGCCGCCATTCGACGGGCAGACGCTGCCCCTGGTGCCGCGTTGGCTAATGGAGGATATGCAGCCGCCAACGCCGCCGCGTACCTATCGCCGAGCCTCCTCCACCCAGACCTTCGGCAATGACCTCGACCGCATCCAGTGGCGCCTCGAGGCCATCAGCAACGCGCCCGAGGGCCAGCGCAACGAGGTGCTCTACCGCCTGTATGCCCAGTGCCTTGACTACGGCCACACGCCGCATCAGGTCGCGACACATTTCGCGGACGCGGCGGCACAGGCCGGACTTCGGTCCGACGAGATCGTCAAAACCATGGCTCAGGCCGAAAAGCCAGATAACCGACGAGATCCACGGAACAGACGCAGAGGCGCTGCCTGAGACTCAAGCATGCGCTTTTTTGAGGTTCGGATCAGCCACACCCAATCAGTACCCAAGTGCGTTGCGAGTTCTAGCCCCGACAAGGAAAACCGATGAAAGACGAGAACCCTGAACCTGCCGCTGACACATCTGAGCGGCCAACGCCGGTCAAGGCGCTGCGCCGTCACTGCCTATGGTGCTGTAATGGCTCCAGAAATGGGGTCAGTCTGTGCCCCAACAAGGCCTGCCCGCTGTGGCTATTCCGCTTTGGCCGTGGGCCGACACCGGAAATACGCGAAGCCGTGGCTGATATCGAACTCTACCCGCTGGAGACTGAACAGACCGGTGCCGATGTCGCTGGCCGTTCAGCCCTGAAGTCGATAGGCGCCAATTGCATCGACTGCTCCGGCGGGTCCAAGGTTGAGGCTCGCGCTTGCATGATCAAGAACTGCGACCTCCATCCTTATCGAACCGGCAAGAGCGGCCACACGCGCCAGCTCACGAATGAGCAACGCGCGGCGGCAGCGGAGCGGGTCCGTAAGCTGCATGCGAAACAGAAAATGGGACCTGCCCAGTGAAACTGTACCGCCGACACCCTACTCAATGGCCACCCTTGGTTCAAAAAATGACACCACGAGCCGGTTTAGCGGCAAACACAATGCGTCAGGGGAATTAGACCGGTGAGAGCATCAACGGCCCAAAACGTACCCTGCAATCACGCTGGGAAACGCGAGTGGCTGAAGGCAAACATGATCAGTTGGCGTGGGCGCCGACTGTGCATGTTGAGGCAGAATGTCAGGTTGCACTGTGCAAGAGAATGAGTTGTCGCCTGCGTTTGGCCATCTCTGTCTAACGGCATTGCTCGACCAAGGTCAAAACCGATGATCGCACGCGGCTGCCGATTCGCGGGAGCAATGCGCGCGGCCGCAATTACCATCCAGGTCAAGGACTAACACTGACCAGCACAGCAGTAAGGAGAAAAACATGACCCAGCGCCGCCCACTATTATTCAGGCTTCAAGAGATAGTCGCCGCCGAAATCGAATACGATCTGCAGGAAGCGCTAATCGCCGATGGTCATCCACCGACGACATTGGACGCGGCGCCGTTAGCGGAGGCCAGCGAAGCGCTGAGATATCCCGACGAGAACTGCGCTCCTATCATGGGTGTAATTCGCAATCTGATGATCAATACCGCAGAGATGTTGGCTGAGCGTATGGCCGACGGTTCGGCCAAGGACCTGGTTGATTACGAGATCGACACGATAGAATCGTTAAGGGCAATCAATAATGGTCAATGAGGATGAAAGCGATACTCGAGGCGCTTGGCGTCGATGTCAGTACGCGTGACACGATAATGCCCGACCTTGTCAAACTCGCTCGTGCTCAGCGTTGCAGCCTTGGCGAAGTCGGCAAGTGGCAGCCATTTGCCGACTTCGTCAACGCTAACGACACCGCCGATGAGAATACCGACGCCGCCTAGCCGACCGATGTTCGGTTGAATTCGACAGCTCGAGTTGTCGTCATGCAAACCACAGGGCCCGTGCTGAAAACTCTTGTGAGCGTAGCGAATAGAGCCTGACGCCTGGCCAGAAAGGGCAGGGCGTGCGCGCCAACAAACAACAGAAAGCAGGCGTGTAAAGTACTGAAATAAATTGAAAAAGATACACTGCGAAGTGTTGGAGTTCGTTCATGTATGTAGCAACAGTGGAGTAGTGATAAGTGGCACAAACCGAAAAAGCTAAGCCCGTTCACAAGGCCCGATTGGGTGCATTGCAACGTAACCGTACGCTCGAAGCCGCCTTACAACCACATTCGAACATGCCGACAATGTACTCCTGGATATGAGGGGGCAGGAACGTCGTGTCATCAGGATCGAGAGCTTTACGCAGGCAATGGCAACAGGGCATCTAAGGAGACGCTACGCCGAGCCCATTTCGGCAGGATCGCTGAGCTGAAGCGAATGCGGTCGCCAGCTGTCTCATCGCCGCCTCGGTCACGAACCTTGGGGCGGCGGACTGCAACCGGGCCGATGCCGGTTTGCACTTGGCGCTCAGGGCCGTGACCATGGCGCACGATGCGCTTCAGACCGTCGGCTGTACGCAGGCTCGCATGGTCAGCCAAAAACTCCGCAACCTCAGCCTCGACGGCCTTGGGCAGCAGCTCACGGGCACCAGATCGCAGGACATCGGTCAGAGGATCGTCGATCGTATCTGGCTGGCGCAACGGAATGATTGTAGTGTTCGACATAGGCGTATCGCTCCTTCTTGGAGTTTATGGCTGGTCTTGATAACCGCCACGATACGTCGCCTCTCTCAGATTCTGTCACCCAGTTTCGATCATGGCTCCTAGCCAGGCAAAACGATGACTTAGTCGGTGCTGTAGCCGTCTTCGCAGACGATTGCCGTTTCAAGCTGCATGTGCCCAAAGATAACCTAGAAGGCAAGCAAACCGCCGAGCAGGTTTGGAACGAGCTGTTTTCGAGAGACTACGGCCCACGTCTGGCCGCAGTCTAAGCAACCATGGGTATCGGCTTTGCGCCGGCACCTCGCACCCTGCATGGGGATAACATGCCACGTCCCGGCTTCCGCGCAGTAGTCCAAAGGTGCACACTGACAGTTATCAGGCTGTTTATCCTGCTTGAAATTGGGTGCTTAAGTTGGTCACGAATTCGACAGCTAGTCCGCTGATATAATTCAGAAAATGCATTATTCACTCTACACCTAATATGGAGAGGTCAAGCGCAGCGTTTTGCTGCGGTTTCTCGGATATATATTGGTCTCAAGTATAATCGTACAGGACTTCACATAGGCCAGTGGCGACCGTTTTCGGTCTTCTCCAATTACGATCAAGCTGCCGATGCAGCATAGAGCTCAGATATGCGCTTTGTTGCGTAGGCGTTTCACCGCCAGCGGCCAAACACACCTTCGCTGGTGCATGCCTACCAGACAACACAAAATTGGGCTCCATGCTGACCCCGCAACGAATTTTCGACATGTGCCATCGAAATACCGCAGACAGCTCTCCATTCAGCGTTTGAAACTATTCACCTGAAGGACACAAGCGGCGACGAGTGTGACTACGTAGGGCTGTTATGGCCCGGTGACCTCGTCGCTGTGCAAAATGGCCATAGCCGGCGCGGAGGCCGGCATGGCCCAATATTCATGTCCGCTGCCGAGGGTACTTCAGACGGTTTCACGAGTGCTTCGATGGCTGGTTATGACCCAGACTGTGTGGAAACGCGAAGCATGATATGATTCTGTGATCCTTACTGGGGAAGATCACATGAAGCGCTTTATTGAAGCGGCAGATCGCGAGCAATCTACTTTATTTCCAGAATGTCTGGACGATTGGATCGACGAGAATAATCCGGTTCGCGTTGTCGACGCTTTCGTCGGTGAACTTGATTTGGCAGATGTTGGCTTTACCAGCGTTAATCCGAAAGACACGGGCCGCCCTTCTTATCATCCATCAGTGCTGTTGAAGCTGTACGTCTACGGCTATCTCAATCGGGTTCAATCGAGCCGTCGGCTTGAGCGTGAAGCAGGCCGGAACGTCGAAGTAATGTGGCTGACAGGACGCCTCGTTCCCGATCACAAAACCATTGCCGACTTCCGCCGGGACAACGGCTCTGCCATCCAAAAGGTTTGCGCAAAGTTCGTCTGTCTGTGTCGTAGTCTGGGCTTGCTGGCAAAGGCAAGCGTCGCCATCGACGGAAGTAAATTCAAAGCCGTCAACAATCGTGACAGGAACTTCACGAGCGGGAAGTTGAAGCGACGGATGGCACAGATAGACGAGAGCGTCGCACGCTATTTACATCAGTTGGACAGTAACGACCGGCAGGATCCATCGCTCGCGACTGAGATGAAAGAGACGCGTCTCACCGAAAAGATTGCTAGACTGAAAGAGGAAATGAAGCGCCTCGAAAACATCGAGAGCCTGATGGCCAAGTCGCCGGATGGTCAAGTTTCATTCACCGACCCTGATGCTCGTTCGATGGCGACTAGTGGTCGAGGATCAGGCACTGTTGGCTACAATGTGCAAGCTGCTGTTGATACGAAAAACCATTTGATCGTCGCGCATGAAGTTACCAATGTCGGCAATGACAGGGCGCAGTTGGCCAACATGGGAAAGAAGGCAAAGGAAGTTCTGGAAGTCGATGAACTCGAAGTTGTTGCTGATCGCGGCTATTACAGCAGCGAGGAAATCTTGGCTTGTGAGAACGCGAAGATCACCGTGACGCTTCCAAAACCTATGACTTCTGGGAGCAAAGCCAAAGGTCGATTTGTCAAAGCGGACTTTCGGTATGTTGCCGCAGACGATGTTTATGTCTGCCCCGCCAACGAGCAACTGAAATATTATTATACAAACGAAGAAAGAGGTTTAACGCTTCGCCGCTACTGGACCAACGCCTGCAAGACCTGTGAGATCAAAAACCGCTGCACGACCGGTGTTCAGCGCCGCATCACCCGCTGGGAACATGAGTGTGTCCTCGAAGAAGTTCAACGTCGGCTCGATGAAAACCCGCAAGCAATGCGCACCCGCCGCGAGACCGTTGAGCATCCCTTCGGCACGATTAAAGAGCGTATGGGTTATAACCACCTGCTGATGAAGACGCTGCCGAAGGTCGCCACTGAAGTGGCACTGCACGTGCTCGGCTATAACCTGACGCGTGTCATGAACATTATCGGCATTACGGCACTGGTCGCGGCGATCCAGGCTTAAAACCGGTTTTGTCACGGGCGTATTCGGCGCAAAGACGCCCACAACGCCGCTCACTGTCAGGCGACACGACAAACTGACCCTCTGACGCCATGAGGAAGTGACCCTCTTGGCGAGTTATCCAGAGGGAACTTTCATGGAACAGACGCAACACAATGCATCCTGCACGGCCTTGAGGGCATTGCGGGGTGATGA
>CAJQQK010000311.1 GCA_905480435.1 uncultured Hyphomicrobiaceae bacterium
CCGCACTCGTGATGGTTTTCAAGCTCGTCATAGCAGCCAGCCAGACGTGGCGCCGATTGAAAGGAAGAAACCACTTGCCCAAAATCATCGAGGGCGTCAAATTCTCTGACGGCATCGAAGTGACTGAGCCGACACGAAACACCGCCTGATCAGCCCGTCACCCAAATTGCGGCATAGCTCATGCTATTTGTGATGATTTTCAATTTTTTACGTCAGATAGCCAACTCGATATCTGACGTCTAAGCCTGGCGCTCGTAGATGGAATGTGTTCTTAGCAATTTATCGACACACAGTCTTGTGGGTTGTCCCCACCTGCCTGCGTTGCCATTTTTGTGCAACAGTCTTGTTGGATGACAATGTGGGCGGCATCAAAGAAACTACAAAGAGCTAATCGCATATGAATAACGGTTCCACTCAGGACGCAACGGCTCCGATACCAATTCGGGAACGGCAGCGCCTGGAGGCATTGTATGCCACTGAGCTGCTGGATGCTGAGCACAATGAGCGGCTCGATGCTATTACGGCCAAGGCAGCTGAGCTCACGAACTGTCCAATGGCGTTGCTCACGCTCGTTGATAGGCAAGAGATCTGGTTCAAATCCAGAGTGGGTATTTCTGCTCGTGGGATGTCGCGACAATCATCGCTTTGCGCTCATGCGATTGTGTTGCCTGTCGATGAAGTCTTGGTGGTGCTTGATGCTCGTTTGGACCAACGCTTCGTTGTAAATGCTATGGTCGTCGGAGTACCATTCATACGGTTTTACGCTGGCGTACCGTTAACGACGCCGGATGGACATCAGATCGGCGCGTTGTGCGTCATGGATTCTAGTCCAAGGTCTGAGTTTACCGGCCCGCAACGCGCTGAACTGTTGTCTCTGGCCAATAAGGCCAATGATGAAATTAGAAAAATCATTGATCTGAAAACCGATTCCAAGCGCGATACAGCCAATGTGCATATCGGAGGGCGCTTACAATTGATCCGAATCCAACGAAATCTATCGGCGGTTGATCTTGCAGAACGAATTGGCGTTTCGACAGCTGAAATCGACAATATGAAAAACGGCCGAACGCGCATACCGACGCCAACGCTCTTCACGCTGTCTCGATTATTCGATATCCCAACAACATATTTCTTCCGCGGTCTGTGACACATAGCCATCAAACGAACCGCGAAGGCATTGTTGTCAGTCACAGATCGTTCTTGGCACAGCTGACCTGACGGAGGTTGATGCCCAATCTTCAGATTTTGATCGCTGTATGAGATCGATCGTGTCTGCAAGATCTCGAATGGACCACACGATCAGACCCGCCTTTGCTTCACTGTCTTGCGCGAGAGCGCGGTCAAGTGCATTTCGCAACTGATCCATCGCCTCATGCAGAAGCACAACAATCTCATCGTCGTCAGCTCCGACTACTCGGTTGTCGTTGAATTTCCCCATTGTACGCCTCGACCATCAATAAATGTTCAGTATCCCAAGCCAACAGATTTTCATCCTTAGCAAATGTTGGCAATGGTCCATTTCCTCAGCCCACGAACAACAGTCTTTCGCAATTTGTTAAAGTATATATTCTTCTGATATTTCAACACGTTTAGAGAACAGCAAACCAATCAGATAACGCTTTTGTGATACCTGAGATTAACACCGATTGTCAGACAGCGTCTTATTTTAGTGAATTCGGACTTGGCAATGTTTGGAGGCGTTTCGGGAACGGCCGGAAAAATGGCGTCGTCGATTTCCGTCCTATCCGATATCTCCGCTTGAGCTATTAGGAGCAAATGCAGGTTGCGCTGGCTCTGGCGCCATAAATTGTATCCTGAGCAGTCGTTCTCACGGCAACTGGTTCTCCGCATCTGGCCGATCGTACGGATGATACCTGCATGCCGCGGGCGTCGTTAAGCGCGCGCACTCTTGCCAAAATCGACTGGGTCTGCATCATGGCGTACTAACGGGTACCCAATTGACAGGACATTCTCTGATGAACGCTTCCCTTTCCGCAGCCAACGGCGGGACACTCGCCACTCGGCTCTGGCCGTCTCTCTCTTCCAGCCTTGTTTTGAAAGCCGCGATCGTGGTGACGGGCTCAGTTCTGCTGTGGGCCTCTGCGAAAATCAGCGTACCACTTTTACCGGTCAAGATGACTATGGGGCTATTTGTTGTACTCGCATTGGGCTTGACGCTCGGCGCGCGGTTGGCCGGGGCGACTGTGCTGCTTTATCTGATTGAAGGTGCATCGGGCATGCCAGTGTTTACCGGCACACCGGAGAAGGGCCTCGGCATTGCCTACATGATGGGCCCAACCGGCGGCTATCTGCTCGGCTACCTACTGGCTGCCGTCGTAACAGGTTGGCTTGCCGACAAAGGTTTTTCACGCAGCCCAATGCTCGCCATTTTAGCCGCTCTGGTTGGTGCGGTCATCGTTTACATTCCAGGACTGCTCTGGCTGGGCATGCTTCTCGGTTGGGACAAACCGATCCTGGCCTGGGGCCTCTACCCATTCCTGCTACCTGATGCCGTCAAGGTTTTGCTTGCCGGACTCGTCGTATCGGGCGCCTGGGGCTTGCTCGGACGCAAAAGCGCTTAAAACGTAATATTCATTCAGCATTCTGATGGGCCGTAGACCAACTACGGCCCATTTGTTTTTGAATTCAATTCGGTAAGGACTGACGCGCTAATCAAGGCTCCCCGACGTTTCAAGTGGGTAGCCTGAGATCGAGTTTGCCAGCTATAAGGTAGGTGACGGCCTTCAAGGTCTTGCTGTTTCGGTAGCCGCGCGCCTTGGCTTTTGCGGCCTGGACGAGAGAATTGATGCCCTCGATG
>CAJQQK010000312.1 GCA_905480435.1 uncultured Hyphomicrobiaceae bacterium
AGCCCTCGCGGGCGCGCTATAGAGCGCGTCCTTGACCGCCGCCCGTCACATCGACGGGGAATGCTCTGCCAACAGGATTAAGCAGAAAACCGACCACCCAAAAACACCTGATCCACCCACTCAATTCGTCGAGGAGCCTAAAAACTACCTCTCTCAAAACACCAAAGAGGCGGAGATTGAAGGCTATACAGCTGTTACGTCCGTCAAAACTGATCCGCTTGTCGTAAAGATGAAACTTCAGCAATCTGTTCAAACATACTTTTTGACTGCGTTCGGGCAACCGACGATTGATATTCAGATCTTTTCTGCAGCCCAAGTTGTTGGTCAGTCCAATATTTGTCTTCTGACATTGGACGGTTCTTCAGCGGAAACGCTCAAAGTCGACCGGGAGTCACGGACGCAGGGAAATGATTGCGCCATATTCTCGAACTCTGTCTCAAGCAGTGGGGTTGCCGTAAAAAACGGTGCTGAGGTGACGGCCAATAACGTGTGCTCAGCCGGAGGCTTCGTTTTGGATGGGAAGGTCAATCCAGCCCCCCTGTATGACTGCCCGCAATTTGAAGACCCGCTAGCCTCACAACAGGCACCATATGTGGGCGACTGCATGGTCAAGAACCTCATAATCGAAAATGAAGATAGAACCCTACAGCCTGGAGTCTATTGCGGCGGCATATGGATCGACGGATCTTCGCAAGTCTTTCTCGAGCCGGGTTTATACATCATCAAGGACGGTGAGCTGCATGCCCATGGGCAGTCTGGTGTCAAAGGCTCGGATGTTTCTATCTTTCTGGACAAGAACGCGAAATTGAAGTTTGACAAAGACACGTCAATTGACCTGGAAGCCAGCAAGTCAGGGGAAATGCCAGGCTTGCTAATCTTTGCATCGCGGGAGCAAATTAACGGCACAAAGCACAAGATCGAGAGCAAAAAAGCTCAGAAGATGGTTGGGACGTTGTACTTCCCGACGAGCACGTTGGAGATTGGATCGTTTTACAGTGAGGGCGCTGCTGTCGGGAGCGCGGCGGCCTATACGGCGGTTGTTGCCCATAGAGTCAAAATCAAGAACAAGTCATCGTTGGTTCTCAATAGTGACTACGCATTGACCGATGTGCCAGTTCCTGAGGGCATCCGTGGTGTTGCCCAACCTGTGCGGTTGGTCGAGTAAGCATACGTGTCTGATAGGTACGACGCGTCCGAGTTCTACAGCATGTCGTGTTTCAACGGATTCAGAATGCGCCTTAAAACGCCCAACCTTCAGGCGATTTAGGTATCCTATTAAACGCGGCATGCTTTAGATTTTGAAATCATTTCGCGCTCAATCGTGTTGAAGGTGCTGTTGCCGGATTTCATGAACGGTCAATAACTCGTGCAGACTGATAGAGTTGCCTTGGCCACTTCCATGTAACCACACCACTCCGTTATCCCCGCCGTCTCCCGTCGCCTTACACTCTTCCCATACCGTCCAATCAGGGGCCGCTTGCCGGTGGCGACCACGAGAGGGGACGGAGTGCAGGTTGCGCGTGAACGACGCATGTTCGCGTTAACAGCAACGCTCCCCGCTCGCACCTGGGTGAAAATCCCAGGCAGCCGTACTTTAATGCTGGGCGGTTCTGCGGAAAACCCTGCGTGGGGCGGCGGCCAGCCGCATATAATATAAAATTCAGAAAGCGGATGGCAGTCGCCCCGTACCCCTGAAATTTATGCAGTCATCCATCGTCGCCGGAGATCATACGATAACTTGTATAGCCATCATTATAAATATCCACCCAATGCAGCACCTGCATATCAAAGACTGACAGCACTAGTTGTGCAGTTAGGAAACCCAAAGTCCGGCCAAGAACGCCGTCAGCACAGCAGTCCCGACGGTTACCAACGCGAACGGTATTAATGATCGAAGCGCTTTTCCAGCATCGTGATTGTTGGCACCTGAAATGGCCTGTCCCATCGCAAAACGTACGGGAGAAAATGCCGTGAAGATGCTACCAGCCATAATTGAGGCCGCCGCAATCCAGGCCAGCAACCCGGCGTTACTCGTGAGTGATGCAGCAACCGGCATAGCAAGACTGCCCGCCCCGGTGTTGCTGCCCGTCAGATATCCACCAAGCGCGCCAAGCATTGGCACAATCAAGGCTGCGAAGTCACCGAAGCTTTCTCGTATTGCATTGGCAAACGCTTCTGCGATACCGGAACGCACAACAATCCAGGCCAAAGCAACCAGCAGGATTGTCATGATGCAGGCGCGCATACCTTTGCTAACGGCCCGTCCGATGCCGTCTGATAGGCCACTCCAATGCCCGTGTGCCAGGCAGCCCAAGATGCTGGCCAACACCAATGCGATGGCCGGGCTCGACAATGGCGCAAACAGTGGTGCGCCCTGACCAGGTGTGAATGCCGGTGCTGACAGATAAGATCTGACATCCGGCGCTAGCTTTGTTAGGCCGAGCAAAAGGATCAGCAGTAGATACGGTGTCGCTCGACGCAGGGCCATCGTGGTGAGAAGTTGCCGCCCCTCCCTGCGCCATATCCTGAACAGCAGTACCGGTCCGATCGCAGTCAGTCCGGCCAATTCGATGGGCAACATTTTGCTCGTGGCGATCAGCAACAGCGAGAGCGTGGTAACGCACAGCAAGTCCTCGATTTTTTGAGCAACGCTGAATTCTACGCCGGCTGCGCGCGCTATCTGCCAATAGAACACAACCATCAGCCAGAGGACGGGTGCCACCACGATTGCGATGCGCCAGGTTATGTCTTCGAGTGGCATCGCAATGATGGCGGCGCTTATTTTGGTTCCAACACCGAGGGCGCCCCATGGCACGAGACACTGGCTGAAGGCTGCAAGTGCGAGAGCGCCAGCTGGTCCAATGCCTGCCCGCATAACGCCACTGACAGCCACCACGTAGCCGACGCCGAACCCTGTTGCCGTCTCAATGAACGGCCCAAGAAACAAGCACGTCGTACCAAGCTCGCGCGCCGAAACTGTCGATGCAGCATCCGGCACATCGGAACGCGTTGCCGCTGTGGCCAGTACTTCGGTGAAATAGAGCCCCGCCAAGATAACGGCAACTGCCGGCACGGCAATCCATGCCCCGGCGACGAAGATCGATAAGAACTGTAGCGGCGTCACCGCAAGCGGGCCAACGACAACGAACGCGGACAACGTCAATGCGAGCAATGCGGCCGTCATTGCCGGCACGTAGCGTGTGGCACTAAGGATGAGAAATAGAATGATCGGCGAAAGCCAGACTAGAAGCATCGGTGTTCAACCTTCACGGACCAAGTCGCGACCGATCCAATTTCGCCGCTCGGAGACTAGTCGACCGGTGAAGCCTTACAGGTCGGCCAACAGAAGATCTAGCTTTCCTGCCAGTTGATCCGATACAGAGCTCAGTGGCAGGCGACACTCTGGTGAATCAATCAAACCCTGCCTCCACAAGCAGTGCTTTACAGGCATCGGGTTGGCCTCTTGAAAGAGCATTGGCACAATCCGCTGCAACCGTCTCCAACATACGAGTGCTGCCTGATAATCATTGGCCGCAGCAAGCTTGGAAATATCGACAAACACCTCTGTTGCTATGTGAGACGCTGCGAGGACGCCCCCTTGCGCGCCGTTACACAGCATCGTGAAGAACATATGATCCTCACCCGTCAGCACCGAAAAACCGGACGGCCTTCTAGCGAGCAGATCAAGCGATTGATCGATACTGCCAGAGCTATCCTTGACGCCGACGATGTTAGAGATCTCAGCCAGCTCCAGCAACGTGTCATTCGTCAGATTTATACCTGTGCGATACGGAATGTTGTAGATCGCAATCGGTAGATCAGTCGCATCGGCAATCGCCGCGAAATGCTGCTTCAGACCATCTTGTGTCGGCTTGTTGTAGTAAGGACAAACCGAGACAAATCCGTTGATCTCAAAGTGGTTCATGCGTTCCACAGCCTTTGCGACCTTGCGCGTCGCATTGCCGCCAGCTCCAACGAGAATTGGCAATCGACTATGAACAGTCGCAACGGTTTCACGCACAACGGCATCGATTTCGTCGTCGTCCAAGGTTGGAACTTCGCCAGTTGTTCCCAATGGCAGAAAGCCGTTGACGCCTTTTGCAATGTAATGCTCGATCAAACGTCGGAGGCTTTTGAAGTCGATCACACCATCCTTGAAGGGAGTTACGAGTGGAACCCAGACTCCGGTGATCATAGCCATCTCCATTCAAATTTCGATGGAAGATGACTATCCAAACTTGATAGATAAATATATCTAAACTATCTAAACCCACTCATTAGATTACATGATGATTTGAGGCCCCATGCCCAGAGACGTCGACGTCGCTATCGCGCGTGCCTTTCTTTCAGTCGTTGAAACCGGCAGCGTCACGCACGCCGCCCGACAACTCAACCTGACGCAAGGAGCTATCAGCCAACAGCTACGCCGGCTCGAAGATCTCTCGGAGACACCCCTCTTCACCAGGATCGACCGCAACCTGGCATTGACATCTGAAGGCCGACGTCTGGTCCCGGCAACTCAGCATTTTCTCGCGGCGAATGACCAACTTCTGGCTGTTCTTCGCCGACCAATGTTTGAAGGAGAAGTTCGCTTTGGCGCGCCGTACGATATCATCGGAAGTTATGCACCATCGATCCTTCGCCGTTTTAGCCAATCATTTCCTAATGTACGCGTCACCCTCGTTTGCAAAGACACGCTGGTGCTTTTAGAGGGGCTTAAATCCGGTGAGATCGACATTGCACTGACGACTGAAGCAAAAGTTGGAAAGCAAGGCGAAACACTGCGAAGCGACCGGCTTGTCTGGGCCGGCGCGAAGAACGGTTGTGCGTATCAACGCAACCCTTTGCCGTTGTCTCTGGGAGCTGAAACGTGTGTCTTTCGACCGATCGCACTCGCAGCGCTCAAGAAGGCGCGTCGAGACTCGATACCAATTTGTGAGGTGAGCAACATGGAACCAGTGCGCGCAACTTTGGAAGCCGATCTCGCTGTCGCGCCACTACTGCGGCACTCGATACCTGACAGTCTCGACATTGTCGCGTCCGAAGCTAACTTGCCTAAGCTGCCAATGTTTCAAATTAATCTCTATCAGGCCGAAAGCCGTAGCCCTGCTACCGAAGCCTTTGCTGATTGTGTCCAGCGCGGTGTCGCTGCCGGCTAAATACGATCGCAGCCCGAATACAGGAACAGCCGGACGCGTATCGCATCCGGCTGCAAAATTTCGTTTAATACCGTTGTCACGACTGAGACTTCAGTTGCCTCAGGTAACGCCGCGCAGGCGTTTGATGTGAGCAGCGCTCCAGCCGAGCCCGGCGAGTTGTTCGTCAGAATAGCTACTCAAATACCAAGCCGTCATCTGACGGGCTTTGGCCGTGCGCTGAGCAACGAACCGTTGCGCGAACTTGGCAAAAATGCCGGGCTTTGATTGATCGGCGCCACTGACGGTGCCGAAAGATGGATTGTATGTTGATGCCGCCATGATGATCATCTCCGATATCTGATAGCGATTTGCTCAATTGGCGAGCAGTACATTGCCGCTCGCTCATGAGTTATTTAGTGCTCATCATTGCGATGCGGTAGGATTATTGCCGCATCGCAGCATTGCGCCGCAGACATGGCTTGAGCGGCCGCGGCTGCGTTTGAGCTCAATTGCAGAACAACACCTCTCGGGCGGGAATTGTCCAGGCGGAGGCTACAGATGATAGGCCTGTTATAAGGCCTTGAGACGCAAGGTGCATTGCGACATGCACCTTGCGTTTCTGGTCGTTAATATCGATTGTGACTGGGCTCAGCGAACTTACGCCTTGCCAAACCCACCGCCGGTTGGCGTTGTCAGGACAACTGCTTCGCCAACTTTGAGGACAGTCTCATCGCACCCCTTGAGGCGCTCCAGCGTGCCGTCGAGGCGTCGGGCCCAGTTCGTGCCGCACTCGCCTGCTTCGCCACCCTCAAGGCCATATGGCTGGACGTCGCGGTAGCTCGTCAAGAGCGTGAGTGTCATCTCGCGCAGAAAGCGGATACGGCGATAGATGCCGTCACCAGCGGTCCATTTTCCCTTGCCGCCGGAGCCACGGCGGATTGAAAATTCCTCGAGCACGACGGGGTATCTCAATTCCAGGATCTCCGGATCTGTCAGACGCGTATTGGTCATGTGGACATGCACAGCCGCGGTGCCATTGAAACCCGGCCCGGCCGGAGAGCCAGAGCAAATGGTTTCGTAATACTGATACTGGTCGTCGCCAAAGATCAGATTGTTCATCGTGCCCTGGCTTGGGCCCATGGCCTTCAGCGCGCCGAACAGACAGTTGGTCACAATCTGGCTGGTCTCCACGTTTCCGGCGATGACGGCTGCCGGGTATTCAGGGCTGAGCATTGAACCATCGGGCACGACGATTTCAATCGGCTTCAAGCAACCGGCGTTCATCGGGATTGGCTCGTCGACCATGACTCGGAAGACATAGAGCACAGCGGCCCTCGTAACCGGACGCGGCGCATTGTAGTTGTTGGGCTGGATCGGGCTGGTACCGGTGAAGTCGACTTTGGCGGTACGCGCTGCCTGATTGACCGTTATCTTCACTTCGACGTGGCTGCCCTGGTCCATCTCAACGCGGAATTCGCCATCTGGCATTTTTGAGAGGAGTCGTCGGACGCTTTCTTCGGCGTTATCCTGGACGTGGTCCATATAGGCCTTGACGACTTCAAGACCGAAATGCGCGACCATCTTTTCGAGTTCGGTAAAACCTTTCGCATTGGCTGCGACGTGGGCTTTGAGGTCGGCAATATTCTTGTTTGGCGCGCGCGCCGGCCAAGGCGCTTCAGTGAGCAGTTTGTAGGCCTCGGCCTCCAGGAAAACGCCGTCGTCAACGAGTTTGAAATTATCGATGTAGACGCCTTCTTCCTCAATGTGCGTCGCGCGCGGAGAGGCGGAGCCCGGCGTCAGGCCACCGATATCCTCGTGATGGCCGCGACTTGCCACATAGAACAGGATCTCATTGCTGCCACCCGCTGTGTCGAACACCGGTGTAACGACCGTGATGTCAGGCAGGTGGGTGCCGCCATTGTAGGGGGCGTTGAGCATGAATGTGTCGCCTGGCTTCATGGTGCCGGCGCGCAGGCGCGCGATTGTCTCAACGGATTTGTCCATGCTGCCAAGATGCACCGGCATGTGAGGTGCGTTGGCGACCAGCTGGCCTTGGGCATCAAACACAGCACAGGAGAAGTCGAGACGCTCCTTGATGTTGACGGACTGCGCCGTGTTGCGCAGAGCTTCACCCATTTGCTCAGCAATCGACATAAAGAGATTGTTGAATACTTCGAGCAGAACGGGATCTGCCTCCTTACCGAGAACCTCACGTTGCCGCAGCTCGATACGGCGCATCACAAGGTTGTCATCGTCACTAACATTAAGCCGCCAACCCGGCTCAATGACGACAGTTTGGTGCGGCTCAATGATCAAGGCCGGCCCCGTCACACTAGCGCCTTTGAACAATTGCGCGCGCGTGTAGACCGGACCTTCGTGCCAGGCGCGGTTTGAGAAAAATTTTACACGTTTGTCAGTCGCCGGCAATTCGCCCGTTACCTGTTGGCTGCCGGTTTCGGTTGGCAAAGTCGATTGAATGCCGGCGCCGCCTCCGGATGCCTCAACTTCAATGGCCGCTGCAAAAACTTTCTTTTCGGGCGACACGAAACCATAACGTTGACGATGCTGTGTTTCGAAATCACGGCGCATCAGCTCTGGCTCATCCAGAACGATCGGGAGTGCGTTGTCAGTGCCATCGTAGCGCAGATGAAGCCAGGTTGTGGTAGCAATGTCTTCGTGTGGCACGTCCTGAGCGGTAACTTCGTTCACCGCTTCTTCGGTCAACTCGAAGCCCAGCGCTTCGACACGACGCATCGTGTCCGCATTGAGTTCGGCCTCGACTGATCGTTCCCGGCTTGCGCGCAGATCTGCTAGCCCCATGCCGTAGGCCGAAAGCAAGCCTGACAGCGGATGGATCAGTACCGTTTCCATGCCGAGCGTGTCTGCGATCAAGCAGGCGTGCTGGCCGCCGGCAGAGCCGAAACAGTTGAGCGCATACTCGGTGACGTCATAGCCGCGCTGAACGGAGATCTTCTTGATGGCATTGGCCATGTTCTCAACGGCAATGCGCAGAAATCCATCTGCGACTTCTTCGGGACTGCGACCGTCGCCGATTTCTTCGGCTAACTCAGAAAATGCAACCTTTACGGCGTCAGCATCCAACGGCAGGTCGTGATTGGGCCCGAAAATGGCCGGGAAGAAAGATGGCTGCAACTTACCGACCATGAGGTTGGCATCGGTCACCGTCAAAGGACCGTTATTGCGATAACACTTGGGACCGGGATTGGCGCCTGCACTTTCGGGGCCGACCCGGAACCGTGAGCCGTCGAAAAACAGAATAGAACCACCACCGGCAGCCACGGTATGAATGCGCATCATCGGCACCCGCATGCGCACGCCGGCAACCTGTGTCTCGAAGGCACGCTCGTACTCACCAGCATAGTGCGACACGTCCGTCGACGTTCCGCCCATGTCGAAGCCGATGACGTTTTTGAAGCCGGCAATCTTGGCGGACTCCGCCATGCCAACGATGCCACCTGCCGGTCCTGACAAAATCGCATCACGACCCTGGAACAGCTGCGCCGCTTTAAGTCCGCCCGACGATGCCATGAACATAACTTGTGGCGCTTCACTGCCATCGGCCACTGAAAGCGCCTTAGTTACCCGCTCTACGTAGCGCGATAGGATCGGGGATAGGTAGGCGTCCGCCACGGTGGTGTCGCCGCGACCGACAATCTTGATCAACGGCGAGACTTCGTGGCTGATTGAGATTTGCTCAAAACCAATTTCGCGTGCGAGGCCGGCAACGGCTGTTTCGTGTTCGGGATATGCATAGGCGTGCATCAAGACGATTGCGATCGATTTCATTCCATCAGCAAGCGCCTGGGTCAGCCCTCCGCGCAGAGCTTCAAGATCAACAGGTGTTTCAACTTCACCATCGGCGAGCACGCGTTCATTTGCTTCGATCACACGCGAATAGAGCATCTCCGGCTTGATGATCTCTTTCGCGAAGATGTCCGGGCGTTCCTGATAACCGATCTCAAGTTGATCTTTCAGACCTGCCGTTATGACAAGCAAAGTTGGATCGCCCTTGCGCTCAAGCAAGGCGTTGGTAGCAACGGTCGTGCCCATCTTGACGGCATTGATTTGGTCGGCCGGGATCACATCGTTGGAATTCACACCTAAGAATTGGCGAATTCCTTCAAGCGCAGCATCTTCGTAAGCTTCTGGATTCTCTGATAGAACCTTGCGCGCCTCAATGCGGCCGTCAGGATGGCGAGCCACAACGTCTGTGAACGTACCGCCACGGTCGATCCAGAAGTCCCACTTTGCCGTCGTCGCACCTGTGTTGTCAGTCATATCAATTATCCTGAAGGCTATCTCATATTGAGCAGCCCTTAGCATAAGCGATCGAAGCAACATATGGAATCGCTGTCGCGTCGCACGGCGATGGCAGGCATTTAGTTGCCGGTGCCATAGAAATTGGAAGCGACGAGTTGGCGATGGAATCCACGACGAAAGCCGTTGACCCTGCGAGGCTGTCTTCTACGTTGGCTATGCCGAATCTTAGCCTTGCGGCGAACAACGCGACGCTTGCGTTGATACGATCGTTTGGCCTTAACCTTGGTGCGATTACGTGCAATCGGCCGACGCGAACGCTTGATCTTACGGCGCACTACCGGCGTCAAGCGGGCAACTTGTCGAGATTTGGAGGTGTTGCTTACTGGCGGTCGGGTGATGCGCCGATTGACATTCGTCGGAATAGGATCACGGGATGCCCCACTGGTACGTGTTTGCGAGGATGCGACACCAGCCAGGGGGCGCCGGACAAGCCTTGCGCGGACATAGTTTCGAGCGCTCTTGCTGACACTGTGGGCATCACTATTTCCGGCAATCCGGGGGCGCTGCGGTGCGACCGGCAGTAGCGCCCGACAATGAGCCCCACCTTCTCCAAACCCGCTAGCCCGCCGGACATCCAGGTTCGCCATTTTGTCACGCATCTGCTCAAACCGCCGGGCGGCTCGACTTGCTATCGCCTTCGCAGTGTCGAGAGTGGTTTGACCATTGGCGACACGCAAATTCCGGTGGCGCCATTCATGACCGCTGCCTTTCGGTGAAATGCGTACACCTGGAGTATATGGAGAAACGAGCACAACGCCCTGCGCCCGCTTGCGGATTTTCAGATGTAATTGGGCTCCTCGACGAATTGAGTGGGTGGATCAGGTGTTTTTGGGTGGTCGGTTTTCTGCTTAATCCTGTTGGCAGAGCATTCCCCGTCGATGTGACGGGCGGCGGTCAAGGACGCGCTCTATAGCGCGCCCGCGAGG
>CAJQQK010000313.1 GCA_905480435.1 uncultured Hyphomicrobiaceae bacterium
GAAACGAATTGACGATATGACGCCTTGGTGATCTTCTAAACCTACGATTTGAACTAGATTGCCCATTTAGGCCTCATCCGGCCGGTGATTCCAATTTGATCCGACCAAGCATACCGTTTCTATCTGGCCACGGGCTCCAGATTTTCGCGAGCACATAAGATGGCTACGTGTTCATGGTCGGACACTTGATGTTTGGGCCATCGTCGGCTCTATGGTCTGCTACAGCAAATATGCTGACAACAGTTCGTATGAAAAAATGACGGCTCCCATATCGCTCCATATTCAGAATTCCTCTACAATTTACACCAACATGTAGGGAGAACATGATGACCATTTTCGAGAACGACCAGTGGTTGGTTGATGGCACTGGAATAAGATCAAAGCACCCTGCACCAACCTATGAGATTGCGACTTCTCGTCTGTTGGAGGACAATCGAACAAAGACTTCGTACGACTTGCCTGTCGATATGTTCAATGAGGCTTATCGAGCGGCGGTAGGTAATCTTGATCCAAAAGATGTTGATTTTGCTCGCTTGGAGCAAAGCCTAGTAGATGCGAAAGCGAAGCCGAAACAGTCATGATCAGCTGGTCGGAAGCCCGCGTAAAATGGGGGTTGGCCAAGTGAATCAATGTCTCGTTTTGCTTCTAGGATCTGGAAAGTCAAACGCCAGGAAACGATCAAATAGTTTTGTTTTTCGGAGCTTGATGGTCGATACGGGTGGGTAACGCATGGGCTCATCTGTTTCGACTAACCCCAGCCATAATAGTGGGCGTACCATGCGGCTGTAGATGCAGAACATTGCGAATTCTTCTGTCGTCAGTCCCTGGCTTACCAAGTAAGGGACTGGCAAGCACAAATTAGTGAGCTCAGGGACGCCGATCCAATCGTCCGCTCGATTGCTGGCCACGCCAAGGCAGTGAGCATAGTCAATATCACCAATATTAAATTCAAATCCCTCGTGGGCGCTAAAGTCAAAGATCGTAAGAAATGCATCGAACAACGTGACCTGAAGCCTGCCGCTGTTCTGCAAGTGTTGAGCACCTTTTTTTGTCAAAACTGCCCGTGAACCTGCGTGCCGTATCAGCCTCGCATCTACCAGCAGATCATGGAGGAAGTGCACGGGCTGTACATCTTTCTCGTTCAGAACCTTGTTGTACTTTAAAAGCTCATCTCTCGTGCAACCAGGCCAAAGAAATGTATCGACGGCCCAATTGACAAACCTTCGATTGAAGGCGCCGATCTTCGTCAACTCAATGTAGTCATTTTCGCGGATGTAAGTCAGCACTGCCATTGCAGAAAAACATAGAAGACTCCTTCCCAGGTCACTGGTCGACAGCCCTGGATTGACCAGCACCCTGGGATCAATCTTCGATACTCGCATTGCAGAGATGGACATGTTCACCAGATTAGATCAACGCTTCAGGGAAGCAATCTGCGTACCACACCTCCACCTTTCAAGCGATCAAACAGCTCGAAACACACAGGCTCAATCGGGCTAATGTTCAAAGAGCCTGTCCATCAGATCTATTCACTTGCAGACGCCATAGCCAAGAGCTGCACGCTGCGCACTATCCTTCTTGCATAACGCGCAGCGAATTCTGATGGTCGCTGATTGATGAGGGGCGACGTGACAACTCAGCACAAAATTATAGTCCCGGCAAAGCGCAGCCGAGAACTAGCAGGGCCCATGCAACGGCCATTACGATAATACTGTTACCGCTGACAACGGGTACATTCACGCCACCATATTGAACGGCGAGTGCAAGAATGCCGAGCAAGAGCGCAACCAGCCAAGTTATGAAACGTGGTCTATTGATCGTCATAGTGAAATTCCCTTCCAATGAAACCGAATCAGAAGTTCGACAATATCAATAATGTTTGGCGATCAGAATATTTCATTGCCCAAAAGAAAGCCCATCCACAGTTTTGTTGACTTGAGAGCACGCAATAAGCTACTGCGAATTTCTAACGTTCGCTTTGGATTTCTTGATTACCCCATAAGATCCGATAATTCTGGATGGGTAGCGGCGAGTGTGCTACGAGGTGGAGGCTGGATCATCGTGGCTCAGAGAGCCGTTCCAAACCGCACATGGCGTATCGTCACCTCAGACGCGCACGGGACAGTGTGGGATTGCAAGCAGAATCTGTTCGATTTTAAATTTACAGCACTCGGCATTTCACCTGAGCATGTTCGGGTTATGGCGATAACCGATGGCTATGTTCTTGAGTCCAGTGAATTGTTGGAGACTGGGATAACTGTCGATACTTAGCTCATTGGATCAGCGTTATTGAATTCACTTGCGATGATGGGCTGAGCGAACACCGGCATTCGATCTGGTGTTCACAGTAAACATTGAATCATGTAGCTGGGGAGGTGCAATCACCGAAACGGATAGCAATGCCCCGACTGCACGATCAAGTTCATGAAACACCGGATCAGCGAGACCAAATTCGTCTCAATATGATGGCTTCTCCGGAATGTAAGAGATCGACTGATGGAAGTATCAGGATCAATCATCCCACACACATCATATCACTCGGGGAACAAGACCAGTTCGATGGGGAGGTTCGTTTTCGTTGCAAGAGATCTGGTGAGTGTCACGGCCTGATCAAATATCAGACGGATTACGTACCTAACACACTTCGCATTATGCTTGCCGTCACTCACCCGGACAGTACGATCAGTGCACCAGATATGTACAAGGCGCTAGTGATGAACGGCTACGCCATCATTTCTGATCAAGCGATGTCCATTGGTGGTCTGAAAATCTATCAGGCACTTTTGAGCGATCCTGAGGTAGCCCTATCACTTCGATCAGGGCGGAAGTTAAGCATCAGAGAGTTCGTGAAGAACTTTGGTGAAAAGGGCACGCCTGAGGGAGATGATCGTTTCGTTGCGATGCTTTCCCCAGTGGCTGCCGTTAGAAGATTTCACGAAACGGCCATGACATAGGATCTATTGGTTCGATTTGATTTTCAACGATGTCGCATCTCATCATTATGGAACGGAATCTGATGCCCAAAATCGACGATGAATTCACGCTCATCGAATCCAAGCTCAGTGGCTTCATCACCGAAGATGGCATGACCATCGAAGTCTGTATCTATCGGGGAGGGGAAGCTATCGTCTGGCAGACTTGAACGCGTCGCTAAAGAGAGTGCCGATTGAAACGGGAGGGGTGGATATGGCCTATTGGTGGGTGTCGCAAAACCAGACTTATCGAGCATGCCTCTCTGCTTTAATCCGGTTCAATATGAAACGCCTTCGAAGTTTCGGCATTCGTATGTATCATCAATGAGTTGTCGCATCGTCAGTGGTGGCTGTGTGAGCATGTTTTCGAGGGAGCGGGCGACAAGGCGACCGAC
>CAJQQK010000314.1 GCA_905480435.1 uncultured Hyphomicrobiaceae bacterium
CCAAACAAACATTGAGTCGGACCATGACCGCCCTGACGGGCTGTGGATAAGCGGCTTCGCCTTGCGTTCGCCCTGTGGGCTCACTTCAGCCGAAGCCGCCGAAATCGAGCACTGTTACACCACGCCCTGGGACGCGATCTACGTCGAGGCTTCCGCAAGCCGGAGTCGGTTTTTGCGCCATAGTACGCCAACGAGTTCTTCAACTAGATGCTCCTCCGTCGGACCGGCTGGCTTGTGCTCCGCGACTAATGCCTGAAAAAGCTTCTCGTACTCGTCCGCATCTTCCCAAGGCAGCACAGCATGGCGCGATAGAATACCGTGCTGAACGGCATTGAGACGGCTGGCCGAATATCCAGGTGAGGCACCGTCGGATGCCGTCAATTCTGTTCCAGTGTCACATTCAGATTTCGCATCTTTCATCGCCAATATCCCGTTTTCTTTTGACTGGTTTTCATCAAACGCGCCGCAAGCAACACAAGCCGCTCTTGTGCTGCGTCTTCAGCCGCGAAGATCTCCGCCAAGTAGCGCTGGTGGGTCCGGTGCCACATCCCTTTGGGGCGCTCAGGGACGTCCGACAGCATCCCTGGTTCACCGCCCAGTCGCCCGCGAAGTTTATTGGCTCGTCGTAAAGCACGATCCCATCGATCCTCGGCTTGACTGGCATACGTCAGGCGATAGCAGTGCCTACAAAGATAATAGCGTCCGGCGCAAAATAGCTTCGTGACGGTGCGGGTGCAGGTGTTGCCGTTGACGACACCGGGGCAGACAAAATAAGGCCGCTCACCGCCAAAGCGACACGCAGACCAGCGAATTGCGATCGGCTCCTTGACGTCTTGCCAGTCTTCGCCACCTCGCTGCCAACGATAAGTCAGAGCAATCCGCTGTTTACCGCCGCTGATTGAAATGGAGCCGGTCCGCTCCCCGTCCCGCGTCCACTGCCAATTCCCCATCCAGCCGTTAGTCAGCACACCCGCCCTGCGCAGTTGGTTGACATCCAGAGATCGGCAGGCATCCGCTGTCGCTCTCCCGCTGCCCGGGCGTCCCGAACCAAAGCCACCCATATATTATCTCCTCATTTTTTCCGAAATCGTTTGGCAATTCGACAATTCACCTCTGAACGCAGCATCAACCAGTGACAGTTTTCTCATTTAAGGGAGTGGAAGGCGGCGAAGGCGTTAAAGGCGGTGTTTTGACTTCAACAACGCGCCAAGCCTTGCGCCCGTCGGCTTCTGCCTGCTGGAACTGGAAGCCACCGACGATCCGGTTCGCGTTCTTCTTCAGCAGCCAACCCAGTTTGGAGCGATTGATCTCACCACGTTCCTCAACCGGAAATTCGCACATGGCATCGAGCAGGTTTTCCTGCCCCGATTTAGCCCTATCAACCGCCTTGCGCACGGTGGTCGGAATCGAGCCGAATACGGCACGCCATTCCGTCATCAAACCACTAAGTGCAGCGCCGTCGGGGTCATGGCGAACCTGTTCTAGCAGTGCTGTCGCAGGATCTGGATGTCCCAGCCACATCAGCGGATACCGGCAATAATCTGACCATGCGCCACCAAAAGTGACGATACTGTCCGCCGCAAGACGCGGCGAACCAGCCCTGCGCCATGCTTGAATGATCGTCAGCACCGCCGCCACGTAAACACCACGTTGCTGGCGAACCTTGTCAACCGGGAAGCCTGTGTAGGACATCGTTGCCGGCGTCGCACAGCGGGGGTCGATATGGATTGTGAGTACGCGCCGAAGCAGATCGCGTATTGGGCCGACGTTGTTCCCTGACCCAAGAAACAATGTTCGAGTGCTGACTGTCGCGGTCTTGCTGATCCCTAAAATCCGGTCGGTAATGTATTCCGCCGTCAGCATCCGCTTGATGATGCCGTGCGGTATCCAGTCGGTGTCCATGTCATCGAATTCGATGACCGCCGGGCTGGTCAGCAACAGGGAAAGAATGACCTTTGAGGCTTCTTCCGAAGTGGTCGGATAGCTCACTTTGGCGTTCCCGCCCGGCCCCGCAAAGGCACCAATCAGTTCGCACAGATAGGTCTTGCCGCTTCCGAAAACCGGCGCTCGGACGTGAAAGCCGGGTGCATGGGCCAGCGTGGGGCGAACAACAGCGGTGAAGATCGCCGCAAGTGTCGCAGCCTTATCGGTGGCGGCCACGAAGTGAAACTCCGTGAGCAAACCTTCGAGCAAGGATAGCGCCGCTCGCGCCGCTTCAGGTGTCGGCTCTGGGATTACAAACTCCCGCGCGTTGAACACTCCGAAACGCTGTTCCGTCTTATCGTAGCCCGCCAGCGTGATGAGTTCTCTGTCCGCCTCCCGAAAGTACGGTTGCCGCGCCACGCCAGCCAAAGGCGACAAGTAGCGGAAGGTCTGCGCGTCGAACAAGATGCCGACGTGCTTCGTTGGCGGATCACAACGGACCCAGTCTTTCGCACGCGCGTCGTGTTTTTCCCATGTCGCCGCCACTGAGAGTTCACGCGTCAGTGCGGGTGCGCTGGTGGGCACAATCGACGGATCACCGCAGGTCGGATCGGTCGAAACGGAAACAATCAAACCACCGGCCTGATAATGCCGCCCACGGTTCGCCAGCTCTTTTTCCGCAGCATCTATGACGCGATGTAGCTCGCCGGCCACCACGCGAATTAGCGGCTTGTGCCGTGCCTCTGCATTGCGCACGCCGAGGGATTCAAGGAGCGCCCGAATGCGATACTTGTCGCGATGGGAATGTTGGCAGCAGAAGCCACCCACAGGATATAGCTCATCGGGTTCGAAATAAGCCGCACCGGTGTCCAGTTCATCGGTATGCTCATGCACCCACGGGCAAGTGATGTCATGCTTGCCAGAGCCTAGCGGCGTCTTGTAAAGCCCGTGGGCCTTCAGTGCCGCAACGACCGGATTCTCATCTGCACGAGGCACAAGCACATCGTCGGCATCATTTCCGCTGCCGGGCGAGGCACCATCAGATGACGCCGATGGTTTCGCGGTTCTCTTGGGCTTGCCAGCCGGTGCGAGTTCCAGTTGCAACCGATCCACGATCTCCTGCGGCGTGTAACGGTTGTCGGGTCGCCATTCATGCAGGCGGCACTGAAACGGCGCGCCAACTTCATCGGCATATTTTGGCTTGCCGTTGGTCGCCACCGGCAGGCGCGCCCAGCGGCTCAGTGGCCCTGCCGCACCGGCATCACATAAGCCAGCCTTAATCACCGCATTGAGCAAGCGCACGGCCACAACGCCGTCGGTGAGCGGTTCCGCAAGGATGATCCCTCCTTGATAATTGCCCGGGCTTGTCTCGATCAGCCATGATAACTCAAAGCCTTCCAGACGCTCCAGCGGCACCTTTGTGCCCAGGTCATCCAGCATCAGGAAATGACAGGCGGCAAATTGAGTTTTGCGAGCCTTAAAAGATCCATCATCGCTGGGATAGAAGCTCGAACAGCCGAAGTAGTTATTGGTCTCCGCGGAAAGACCGCCTGCGGCAAGACCGGCGCGGCGGGCTGGCCAGCCGCCCAAACTGGGGTCGCCACCCTTTGAGGAGACTGCGACAAACGCCCCTTCAGGTGTCCAGGGAATAACCGCAGCAAGAAATTCGGCATTCGTGATCTGGAAAACACCGCCTTCGCCGCCTTTGCCGGCTTCCAAAGGGCGTGTTGAAAATACTGTCAGCGGTCTCGGATTGGTTGCCGCTTCCGCGCCAGGTTCGAGGTCGGCAAACTCCTCGGATGCCGTGGCGGCGGCTCGATTTTCAGTGTCATCCTTCATCTTTAAAGGCGCTCCCTGCTGGGGAAGGTTCGGATGAGCTGCAAGTTGCTACGGTGGAGCATCGTCGATCACATGCCCCGTTCTTAATCAGATCCCTTATATCTTCCACCCGCCAGACGGTCGTGCGTGGTCCTAGCTTAAGGGGCTTGGGAAAACGCCCTTTTCGTACTCCGTCCCACCAGGTGGACTTTTTGACAGGGATAAGTGGCAGTGCTGGCGGTTTGCGCCGGTCATCGCCAATGATCTGCCACAAGCGGAGAAAGCCTGTCTCCGGAATTTGTTGTGCCATTTGTCCATCCTCTTCTATTATGAGACGAGGATGACTTGCACCGTCCGATACTGAACGACAAAGACAAGTCAGGCAGATTTGAAAGCGCGAGTTTTCCGCAATCTAGGCTTCTTTTCATTTTTAGCCGTCCGTTTTGCCTTGTTCCTTCCTAAGGCTTTACGAACATCGTCCTCAGAAATTGACAAGTCCGCATCGTCCATGACAACGTTTGCCGTTATTGCCATCGATCGCTTGATTGGCGGACTAAGGCCTATTCCAGATTCCTTTAGCAAGGCACCAAACGCGCGAAGGTATGCCGATTTTTCACTGTGTTGACGTGAGCTGACAGCAGCATCTATTTCTCAGGGCTGTTCAACGCTGACTGCTGCATAACTCTGCGATAAGGGATTCACGGTCGGGGATTTATCTGAATCTATAGGAGTGCGTTTGATTCGAAAGGAGCGCACTCATGGCATCAGAATTCCTGGAACTTTTATCACAGAT
>CAJQQK010000315.1 GCA_905480435.1 uncultured Hyphomicrobiaceae bacterium
CGTCCCGCAGGGCTTGTTCTTGACGGCTGCGAGCACGGTGGCATGCTGGTAAGTGTCGGGGATCACGTCGACGCGCCTACCAAGTCGTGCAGACCCCATCAATCACAATTTTACGTTGCTGCTGATCTACCCACTTGAAACGGCGGAGAGCCAACTTATATCACTTGAGCTAGAGCAGCCTTATACTATAGCGTAGTCACTCGCGAGTGTGAGACCGCCGGCACCAACCGACGCACATCCGTACCCTTCCCCTAATCGAACTAAGATTGGGCTATTGGCGAAGTCTTAGCTCCGTGATTTTTGCTACTAACGTTACCACCCTTAGACATACCCGAGGAACCGCATGAGATACGAAGCGCCAGAAACGCTTGATGCCGCTGTGCGACTGTTGTCGAGCGCAACCGGTCTGACGAAAATATTAGCAGGCGGCACCGACCTCCTCGTCCAAATGCGCACAGACGTCGTCGAGCCTGAAGTGATTGTCGATATCAAAGGCATCGGCGAAGTGCGCCACATTGGCGAAGAGAACGGCGGCTTCCGCATTGGCGCTGCCATTACAGGCGCTGAGCTTGAAGAGCATCCAACGCTGTCGAAAATCTGGCCAGGTGTCGTTGAAGGCGCCAACCTGATCGGCTCGACGCAGGTTCAGGGTCGCGCCACTATGGGCGGCAACCTGTGCAACGGCTCACCAGCCGCTGATAGCGTTCCCGGCCTCATCGCAGCCGCTGCAACAGCAACCATCGCTGGTCCGAACGGCACCCGCGAAATGGCTGTCGAAGACATCATGACCGGGCCACGTCAGCTCGCCATCGCCAAAGACGAGTTCATCGTCTCGTTCTTCCTGCCAGCCCGTCCGGCTAATGCCTCCGACTGCTACCTGCGTTTCATACCACGCACGGAAATGGACATCGCAGTCGTCGGCTGTGCAACATGCCTGGTTCTCGATGGCAGCGGCAAAATCACCGACGCTCGTGTCTCACTCGGCGCCGTTGCCGCCCGGCCATTGCTGGTCAAAGAATGTGCTGATGCCATCATCGGCTCAACGCTTGACGAAGCTGCCATGGCCAAGCTTGACGCAGCAGCCCAAGCTGCCTGCAAACCAATCACCGACAAGCGCGGCACCATTGAGTACCGCACCAAAGTCGCCGGCGTTCTTGCTCGGCGTACCGCAAAAACAGCATACGACCGCGCAAAGGGTTAAGTCATGAAACATCACGTATCTTTTGAACTGAACGGCGATCCGGTTGAAGTTCTCTGCGAATCCGAACAGACGGTCCTCGACGTACTCCGCGACGAGATGCAACTGATCGGCACCAAAGAAGGCTGCTCAACGGGCGACTGTGGCGCATGTTCCGTCACCGTTGATGATCGTCTGGTGTGCTCTTGCCTGATGCTTGGCGTTGAAGCCAATGGCAAGAAGATCACCACCATCGAAGGCATGGCTGAGGGCGAAAAGCTGCACCCACTGCAGCAGAAATTCCTCGAGCACGCTGCCCTTCAGTGCGGCATCTGCACGCCGGGCGTTATCGTTGCAGCAAAATCGCTGCTTGAGCGCAACCCTGACCCAACCGAGACCGAAGTCCGCTACTGGCTCGCCGGCAACCTTTGCCGTTGCACTGGTTATGACAAAATCGTCCGCGCCGTCATGGACGCCGCCTCTGAAATGCGAGGAGCCGCCTAATGCAGGAAAAAGTTGGAAACGTCCCGATGGATGCTGACCTGAAATGGGTCGGTACCCGTCAGATCCGCCCAGACGGCATGGACAAAGTAACCGGCAAAGCACGCTTTGGTGCCGACTACAATCTGTCAGGTCAGTTGGTTGGCAGCGTGCTGCGCGCGCCGCACGCCCATGCTCGGATCAAAAGCATTGACATCTCGGCGGCTGAAGCCCTCGACGGCGTCAAAGCGATTGTCACCGGCACAGATTTCCCTGAGCAGGAATCAAAGATGTCGCCCGCCGGCGAAATGATGGTCAACTACAACCACATTCGCACCACCGTGATGGCAACTGACAAGGTGCTGTTCGAAGGCCATCCCGTTGCAGCCGTTGCGGCCACCAATCAGACAATCGCCAAAAAGGCGCTGAAACTGATCAAGGTCGAATACGAAGTCCTGCCGCACGTCATCGACGTCCTTGAAGCGATGAAGCCAGACGCACCGGTCCTTCATGCTGACCTGATCACCGCTGGCGTATCTCCCGCGCCAACCAAGGCATCAAACGTTGCCAACCGGATCGAGCTCAACAAGGGCGACATGGAGAAAGGTTTTGCGGAAGCAGACCAAATCTTCGAACGCTCCTTCGATACAGCTCCGGTCCACCAGGCCTACATCGAGCCGCATGCCTGCCTCGCCGTCGTCAACCAAGACAACCAGGCTGAACTTTGGGTATCCACCCAAGGCCACTGGGTTGTACGTGCCCACTGCGCCCGCCTGCTTGGCTGGGAAACATCGCAGATCAAAGTCGTCTGTGCTGAAATCGGCGGCGGCTTCGGCGGCAAGACGGTTGTCTATCTTGAGCCGCTGGCACTGCGTCTTGCTGAAAAATCTCGCCGCCCGGTCAAAATGACCATGAGCCGTGAAGAAGTGTTCCGCGCCAGTGGCCCGGCACCCGGCACGCACGTCAAGGTCAAGATCGGCGTCAAGAACAACGGCAAAATGACAGCCTGCTTCACTGAGATGATGTATCAGGCTGGCGCTCTGCCAGGTTCACCTGTCAGCCAAGGCTGCATGGCGGCCTACGCGCCTTATGACGTCGAAAATGTCCAAGCGATTGGCCACGACGTTGTCTCGAACCGCCCGAAAGTCGCAGCCTACCGCGCACCAGGCGCTCCGATGTCGGAATACGCTGTCGAAAGCGTCGTCGATGAAATCGCGTTGAAACTCAACATCGATCCAATCGAACTCCGTCTGATGAACGCCGCCAAAGAAGGTACGCAATCAGCGCACGGTCCGAAGTTCGGCCCAATCGGTCTCATCGAAACGCTTGAAGCTGCGAAAAACTCCGATCACTGGAAGGCGCCACTCGGCCCCAACCAGGGCCGCGGCATCGCATCAGGCTTCTGGTACAACATCGGTGGCCAAACCACGGTCAGCGTTGTTCTCAACGAAGACGGCAGTGTCAACCTGACAGCCGGTACACCTGACATCGGCGGCCTGCGTGCATCGCTTGCGATGATGGCAGCCGAAGAACTTGGCGTTGAATATAACGCCATTCAACCGGTCATCGGTGACACCCAGCAATTGGGCTTCAACTTCTTAACTGGTGGCAGCCGTTCATGCTTCTCAAGTGGCATGGCGACCGTCGAAGCCTGTCGGGAAATCGCTCAGGAAGCCTGCAAACGCGCTGCGCTGATTTGGGAAATCCCAGAAGACGCAGTGATGTTCGAAGATGGCATGGTCCGTCCAGCTGGCGACAATGCCGGCGCGCATGAGCCGATGAACCTACGGGACATTGCTGCAATCGCCGGCAAAACCGGCGGGCCAATCGTTGGCAACTGCTCGATCAACGCCCAGGGCGCAGCCCCAAGTCTCGGCACCCACCTGGTCGACGTCGAAGTTGATCCGGAAACCGGCAAGGTCGACGTCAAGCGCTACACCGTCATCCAGGATGCCGGCCGCGCGATCCACCCGGGTTACGTTGAAGGCCAATTCCAGGGCGGCGCAGCCCAGGGTATCGGCTGGGCACTGAACGAGGAATACATCTACAACGACAAGGGCGCTCTTGATAACGCAAGCTTCCTCGACTATCGCGTCCCGGTCGCATCTGACCTGCCTATGATTGACACGATCATCGTCGAAGTACCGAACCCGAATCACCCATACGGTGTGCGCGGCGTCGGTGAGACCCCGATCGTGCCACCAATGGGCGCTATCTCGAACGCGGTTTCACGCGCCACCGGCGTCCGCTTCGAGAGCCTGCCAATGTCGCCGCCAAAGATCCGTCATGCTATCGACGCAGCACGGGCCGCTGGCAGCACTGACCTAAAGATGTAGCAGCACTTAGCTAACACAAGAACAAATGCGAAAGCCCTGACTGATCCAATCGGTCAGGGCTTTTTTATGCAAACAACTACCGACGCGACCACCCAGATCGCGTATAGTTCTTATCGAAATTCAAACTCGAACCAAAAATGGAGCGCGCCATGGCCAGCGTCACTCTTGTCGGCAACCTAAAACTCTATACCGGCGGCGTCACCGACCTTGAAGTCGAAGCAGAAAACATTCGCCAGCTCTTCGCCAAACTCGGCGAGCAATTCCCTGAGCTCAAAGAACACCTAAACGAAAGCTGCGCCGTCGCAATTGACGGCGAGATCTTCCAGGAAACCATCATCGCCAAAATCAAACCCAATAGCTCTGTTCAGCTGCTGCCAGCCATTCCGGGTGGTTGATGAGCCATAGAAACCCAATCTAGGCACAGTCCAAATTAGTCTGGACTCGCACCCTTCCACTCACTCCGTCATTCCCGCGCAGGCGGGAACCCAACCAAGCTTCTGCCAAGAGCAATGTTGGACAATGACGTCGTGAGGTTGCAACCAGTAGGTTCACCTCCATGTCCACCCCCTACCCAACCGAATATCGCCCGTGCGTTGGTCTCCTGGTGATCAACCGCGACGGCCACATCTGGCTCGGCGAGCGGCTCGATGCGCGTAACGACGCTGAAGGCCTCGGCACCTGGTGGCAGATGCCACAAGGCGGCATCGACGAAGGCGAAGATGCGATAACCGCCGCCATGCGCGAACTGCGCGAAGAAACCGGCATCACATCTGCTAAAATTATCGCCGAAACCGAGAGCTGGCACCACTACGATTTCCCCGCCCATTTCGCGACCAAAGCCTGGGGCGGCAAATACCGCGGTCAAAAACAAAAATGGTTCGCCCTACGCTTCAACGGCCCCGACGACGAGATCGATATCTCCTCCCCCGAGCCCAATCTACCACCTGAGTTCGGCCTCTGGCGCTGGTCACCCAAGACGGCCCTGATCGACAACGTCGTCGACTTCAAACGCGCCATCTACTCAGCCGTCCTTGAAGAGTTCGATCCACTCATCATTCCAGCGTGAAGCATCCAACAAAAAACGGCCCCCGAAGGAGCCGCTTGAATTCGTATAAACCCGCAGTTGGATCTACAGCGCCCGCAAAGCATCCAGCGCCGAATTGGCCATGAACCGCTTGCCATCATCACTAGCGTCAGCGAGTTCCTGCTCCGCCGTTGCGATCAAGCCATCGATCTCGCTGCGTTCTGCACCATCAAGACTAACGGCCTGCTCCGCCAGCACGTTCAACGTATCCGGCGTGAATTCCGCAAAACCGTGTTTGACAAAGATCTTGCGCGTCTTAGCCCCACCAATCACTGATATCGTGCCCGGCCGCAATGTCACCACCAACGGCGCGTGCCCCGGCAACACGCCAAGGTCACCGTCAACACCTGGCAGCACGACATGCTCCACGTCTTCCGACAGCAGAACCCGCTCCGGGCTGACAAGTTCAAATTTGAATGTACCGGCCATCAAGGCAATCCTCGTCGATATCTTTAGTCATCAGCATCGGTGGCAAAGCCGAACGCCACTTACTGCTGCAATTCGCCTTCACTCGTGATCTGAGCGCGAACAACTTCTGGGTCTTGCAGCTTCGAGCCACAGAACGGGCAAAAGAAAATCGGGTGATCAATCATCCCCGGTTCGTCTTCTTCCAGTTCGACCAGCCCGACAGCCGAATACAGAATGCCGTCTTCGCCAACCGTGATCAAAGGCTCAAAGCCGTCACCCTCAATCGCTTCGCGTAGCTCTTCACAACAACCGCCGAACTTAGCTGTGCTCGGCCCGCCGCCATTTCCATCTTCACTCATAATCTATCCTTAAGTCCCCAAGGGGAATACAGAGGGACCTCAATCGGGCCTATCACCGGCAAAATTCAATCAATTGCCGGTGGCTTGACAGCCCGGCGAATGAATTATGCAGCGTCAGCGAGTTTCTCAGCTTTGGCGATCGCATCTTCGATGGAGCCAACCATGTAGAATGCCGGCTCCGGCAGATGGTCGTAATCACCTTCGATGAGGCCTTTAAAACCCTTGATCGTGTCTTCGAGCGGCACCTGCACACCTGGCGAACCGGTGAACACCTGCGCCACGTCAAACGGTTGCGAGAAGAAACGCTCGATCTTACGTGCCCGGGCAACGGTAATGCGGTCTTCTTCCGACAGCTCGTCCATGCCGAGGATCGCGATGATGTCTTGCAGGCCCTTATAGCGCTGCAGGATTTCCTGCACGCGACGCGCTGTTTCATAGTGCTCATCACCAAGAATGCGTGGGTCCAGCATACGTGAAGTAGAATCCAATGGATCCACAGCTGGGTAGATGCCCTTTTCCGCAATCGAACGAGACAACACAGTCGTCGCATCCAAGTGGGCAAAAGTCGAAGCCGGAGCCGGGTCAGTCAAGTCATCCGCTGGCACGTAAACAGCCTGCACCGATGTAATCGAACCTTTGGTGGTTGATGTAATCCGCTCCTGCATCGCGCCCATGTCGGTACCAAGTGTTGGCTGATAGCCCACCGCCGACGGAATACGGCCAAGCAACGCCGAAACTTCAGAACCCGCCTGTGTAAAGCGGAAGATGTTATCGACGAAGAACAGCACGTCCTGGCCTTGGTCGCGGAAATTTTCAGCAACCGTCAGACCCGACAACGCGACCCGCATACGTGCACCTGGAGGCTCGTTCATCTGGCCATAAACCAGTGCGCATTTCGAACCCTCAGCCGAACCATTGTTCTTGGTTGGGTCGACGTTCACATTAGAATCGATCATCTCGTGGTAAAGGTCATTGCCTTCACGTGTCCGCTCGCCAACACCGGCAAACACAGAATAACCACCGTGCGTTTTCGCGATGTTGTTGATGAGTTCCATGATCAGAACCGTTTTGCCGACACCAGCACCACCGAACAAACCAATCTTACCGCCCTTTGCATAAGGCGCGAGCAGATCAACAACCTTGATGCCTGTGACGAGAATTTCAGCTTCAGTTGACTGGTCGACCAGCGGTGGCGCGGAGGCGTGGATCGGTGCCGTCGCAGTAGCGTTGATCGGACCGGCTTCATCCACCGGTTGACCGATAACATTCATGATCCGGCCAAGCGTCGCTTCGCCAACAGGCACCGCGATTGGCAGCCCCGTATCAGTTACAGCCTGGCCACGAACCAAACCTTCACTGGCATCCATCGCAATCGTACGGACAGTATTTTCACCTAGGTGCTGAGCAACCTCAAGCACCAAGCGCCCATCCGGGTTATCGCTTGATTTCGTCGATTCACTCATTGTCTCAAGCGCGTTGAGAATTGCCGGCAGTTCATCATCGAATTGAACGTCGACGACGGCGCCCATCACCTGGCGAATGCGTCCGGTTGCTTTTCCAGCCATCAGATACGGTCCTTTTGTATAGTGCTCTAAAGCGCCTCAGCGCCGGAGATAATTTCGATAAGTTCCTTGGTGATCTGCGCCTGGCGCTGACGGTTGTAGGAAATCGTCAGGTCGTCGATCATATCACCAGCATTTCGTGTCGCACTGTCCATCGCGGTCATGCGTGCGCCTTGCTCGGAGGCGCCATTTTCCAGCAGCCCGCGGAACACCTGCGCGCCGATATTGCGTTGCAGGAGAAAGTCTAACAGCTCTTCCTGGTTTGGCTCGTATTCGTAGATCGCAGCGGCACTTGCGGATTTTGGCGCATCATCGTCATCTGCTGCCTCAAATTTCGCAGGGATAAGCTGAAGTCCTGTCGGGATCTGCTCCATCACGGATTTGAATTCCGAGAAGTACATCGTGCAAACGTCAAACTCGCCTGCTTCAAACATGGCAAGCAGCTCTTTCGAAACCCCTTCGGCCTCCGCAAAACTGATCCGCTTCACAGCCTTAAAATCAATTTTCTTCAGGATGAGTTGCTCGTAATCGCGCTTCAGTGCGTCCGCGCCTTTACTGCCAACGCAGAGGAGCTTGACCGTCTTGCCCTCATTCTGAAGGCGAATAATGTCGGCTCGTGCTTTACGCGCAATGTTCGAGTTGAAACCACCACACAAACCGCGACTTGCCGTCATCACGACAAGCAGATGCACGTCTTCTTTGCCGGTGCCCGAAAGCAGAGGAGACGAATCTCCGCCGCCATCGGTCATGCCCTTATTCAAATTAGACATCACGTTCGACATGCGCTCGGCATAAGGCCGTGCAGCCAATGCTGCTTCCTGCGCACGGCGCAGCTTGGCAGCGGCCACCATTTGCATGGCCTGTGTGATTTTCCGTGTCGCCTTAACGGAAGCGATCCGGTTTCGTAAGTCTTTTAAGCTCGCCATGCGGTAACCCGCTCCTCGCCTTCGGCCTCAGTTGCAGTACGCGTCGGAAGTCCTATTGGAACTACTCCGAGAAACCGGCTGCAAACGAGTCCAGAGTATCGACCAGCTTCTTTTCTGATTCGTCAGAGAGCGCTTTGTCTTCGCGGATCGTCGCGAGCAACGCAGCACCATCACTGCGCATGTGACGCAGGAATTCAGCTTCGAACTTGCCAACAGCCGACGTTGCGATCTTGTCGAGATACCCCTTGGTGCCGGCATAAATCACAACGACCTGCTCTTCGACCTGAAGTGGCGAAAACTGTCCTTGCTTCAGCAGCTCTGTCAGTCGCTCACCGCGCGCCAGCAGACGCTGAGTTGCAACATCAAGGTCCGAACCAAACTGCGCGAACGCTGCCATCTCGCGATACTGCGCAAGCTCACCCTTAATCGAGCCAGCAACCTGCTTCATCGCCTTAACTTGTGCCGATGAACCAACCCGGGACACTGAAAGGCCGACGTTCACAGCCGGTCTGACACCTTGATAGAAGAGATCCGTCTCAAGGAAGATCTGGCCGTCCGTAATCGAAATAACGTTCGTCGGAATAAACGCCGATACGTCATTGCCTTGCGTTTCGATCACAGGCAGCGCCGTCAACGAACCGGAACCGTGGTCTTCGTTCAACTTCGCAGCCCGCTCCAGCAAGCGCGAGTGCAGATAGAAAACATAACCTGGATACGCTTCACGTCCTGGTGGACGACGCAGCAACAGCGACATCTGGCGATATGCAACAGCCTGTTTGGAAAGGTCATCATATGCGATCACGGCGTGCATGCTGTTATCGCGGAAGTATTCGCCCATCGCACAGCCGGTGAACGGTGCCAGGAACTGCATCGGTGCTGGGTCAGACGCGGTTGCAGCAACCACGATCGAATATTCAAGTGCGCCGTTTTCTTCGAGCACCTTGACGAACTGCGCAACAGTTGAGCGCTTCTGGCCAACCGCAACGTACACACAGTACAACCGCTCGCCTTCGTTCGGGCTCTGGTTGATTGCTTTTTGGTTCAGGAATGTATCCAGGATAACCGCAGTCTTGCCGGTTTGGCGGTCACCAATGATCAACTCGCGCTGGCCACGGCCAACAGGAATAAGCGCGTCAATCGCCTTAAGACCGGTCTGCATCGGCTCATGCACGGACTTACGTGGCAGAATACCCGGCGCCTTAACATCAACCCGGCTCATTGTAGCGCCTTCGATCGGCCCCTTGCCGTCGATTGGATTGCCAAGACCGTCAACAACGCGACCAAGCAGCCCCTTGCCAACTGGCACTTCCACGATCGAACCGGTCCGCTTGACCGTGTCGCCTTCTTTAATACTGCGGTCATCGCCAAAAATCACGACGCCAACGTTGTCAGCTTCGAGGTTCAGCGCCATACCCTGGATGCTTCCAGGAAATTCGACCATCTCGCCGGCTTGCACGTTATCAAGCCCGTAGACGCGCGCGATGCCGTCACCAACGGATAGCACCTGACCAATTTCAGAGACTTCCGCCTCTTGCCCGAAATTCTTAATTTGATCTCTCAGAATGGAGGAGATCTCTGCGGCCCGAATTTCCATTTAGCCAACCTCTTTCATGCGCGTCTTGAGCGTTGCGATTTTTGTTTTAAGTGATGAGTCGATCATGCGGCTGCCGATTTTGACAACCAGCCCGCCAAGCAGTGACGGATCGACTTTGGTTTCCAGCATCACGTCTTTACCAACTGAGGCTTTGAGCGTGTCGCGTAATTCATTGAGCTGCGCGTCATTCAGTGCGACGGCGGAAGCCACTTCAGCCTGCACCTCGCCACGCGCATTGGCTGCAAGCGCCTTGAATGCGCGAATGATATCCTGCGTAGCAAAAAGCCGCCGGTTGCGGGCCAGCAGCTTAAAAAAGTTCGTCGTTAGCTGTGCCGCATCTGCCTTGCCAAGCACTGCTTCAATCGCCTTTGATTGATCTTCCGCTGAAAACACTGGCGACCGCACAAGGCGGCGCATGTCTTCGCTGTCGTCGATCATGGCGCTGATCGCCTTCATATCCCGTTCGACCTCAGCCAACTGATTGGCCTCATTAGCCGTATCCAGCAGCGCCGAGGCATACCGCCCTGCTACTCCGGCCATCATTGCGTCGTTGTCAGCCACGTTGCCCGCTTCCCTCGATGTTGCCGCCTGCTCGTCAGGTCAGCCTGCACGGCAAAGACCCATTCCTGCTTCACCACATGTGAAAACAGCAATTAGGTCAGTTTTGAGAGCAAATTTTACGTAGAGGCCACTCAAATGGGGCCTCAAGTCCAATACGACATCCGCTCACGAAATCGGGCTGTCTCTAACACGCACCGCCAGTGCCATCAACGGGTTGCGCCGGTCCTGAATGCCGCATTGCCATCATCTGTGCCGGGCTGGCGCAGAACCTGGGGAAAACAGATCTCATCCAACCTGCTCTGCGTCGAACATATCCGACCACTCAATAAGCTTCAGCACGCAGCAGAACATCTTGAAACCCTCTGTTTTCGCGGTCTTAGTGGGTGCTCATCGAGATGATGCCGCGCAATTGACCGGATCATCACATAAACACTGCCCAAGACCTTGGTCGAATAGCGCAGCACGGAAGTCGATCAGCCTGCGCCCGGATGACGCACACAAGTTGTCAGCAGTTAAGCGACTTCCTCTCGCCCAACAACGCGCGTGACGACAGCTGATTCATGCTCCAGCGTCCGATGCACAGGACATTTACCTGCAATCTCGATGAGCTTGTCGCGCAAACCCTCATCGATCTCTCCTTCAACTGAGATCACCCGCTCGAACCGATCAATCTTGCCACCTCGGCCATTCGCGGCCTCACCACAGTCTGAGCAATGGTCGGCTGCAACCTTGCCGTGACTGACGGCGACCGTCACCAGCCCAAGCGCCTGCTTCTTATGGCTCGCATACATTCTAAGCGTCATCGCCGTGCACGCCCCAAGCGCCGCCGAGAGATAATCATACGGCGTCGGCCCGGTATCGAGCCCACCAACCGATGTCGGCTCATCAGCCAACAGCTGGTGCCGGCCAGCCAACACCGTGTTCTGGAACCGTCCAAGCCCGGTTTCACTCACCACAACAGCATCGTGTCCGGCATCGACGGCCATCTCCTGCTCGACAAACCTGCCCGCCCACGCAGCAATTATATCGGCAACATAGCGTGCATCAGCTTCGCGGCTAAGCAGGTGGTCTGCTTTGTCGAGCGATACAAAGCTCTTGGGGTGCTTGGCTGCCTTAAATATCTGGCTGGCATTCTCAACACCGACCGTCTGATCAATCGGCGAATGCATTACCAGCAACGCGCGGCCAAGCTTCGAGACCTTATCTTCGAGCTTCTGGCGCGTCGCGTCTTCAATAAACTCACGTCTGATCGTGAAATTCCGGCCGGCCAGCGCAACTTCTGCCTCGCCATTCTCGTTGATCTCATCAACATGCGAGCTGAACTGCGCCAGCACATGGCCAACATCACTCGGCGCGCCGATCGTCGCAACGGCCTGAACCTCAGGTATCTCATCGGCCACCGCGAGAACTGCGGCCCCACCCAGCGAATGACCAATCAATATGCTGGGCGCTGCAAACGACCGCCGCAAATAGTCCGCAGCTGATTACAAATAAGGAGCTATCGGGCTTTCCGAAGCTTTCCCAAACTGTATAAAATAGAGCTAGATCAACAGCTTCATATTGGATAACGTTTTCTCGCTCGGGCTCGCGCTTTCTCCCGCGAGCCTACCAGGAGCCTACACGCTTCCATCCTTTAGCGGGGACACATGCGCAAGAAAATCACGAAAACCGCACTCGACGACCTGCAGCGTCAAGCGGGTACTGAGAAGAAGATAGTTTTCATCTACGACACGGCGCTGCGAGGCTTCGGCGCGCGGGTGACAAAAAGTGGGGTCGCCTTCTTCGTTGAATATCGTATCGGCGGACGACGAGGGCGCAATCGACGTATGACCATCGGGCGGTTCGGTGAAATGACAGTCGAAGACGCCCGCCGCAAGGCGCAGCGGTGTAAAGTCGAGATCGCCGACGGCATTGACGTTTTGCAGCAGCGCGATGCATCGCGCGCTCGGATGGCGGGTGAGCGGTTTGACGAGGTGGTCGAGCGGTACCTCGCGTTGAATGCCAAGGACACCTACTATTGGCGCGAGGTTCGGCGGCTTCTCACTTCAGCAGATCTTGCCATGCTCAAAAAGTGCCCGTTTGAGACGATTGTAACGCATGAATTGATCGCTATCGTCGATCGGGTTGCTCAGCGCAGCCCGGCCACGGCGCGCGTCCTGTTCGCAGCCTTGCGACCCTTCTTTACGTGGTGCGTGCCCCGGGGCCTCATTGCGGTATCGCCGCTTGCTGACGTACGCGGACCGGCGCCGGTCCGCGCACGCGACCGGCTACTCTCAGACGCAGAGATCCGGGCATTCTGGCTGGCTACTGAGCAACTCGGGTTTCCGTTCCAATCAATCTTCAAAATGCTATTGCTTACGGGCCAGCGGCGAGCCGAGGTTGCCGGACTACGCTGGTCTGAAATGGATATTGCTGATGCAACCTGGGCACTTGCAGGCGCACGCACAAAGAACAGTCTCCCGCATGTCGTCGACCTTTCACCGCACGCGCTGAAACTTCTCAAAGCCCTGCCAGCCTCTGACGCCGACCTCGTATTTAGCACGAACGGTCGAACGCCGCCGAGTGGGTTTTCGAAAGCCAAGGCGCGTCTTGATGCCCTGATGCGAGATGCGCTTCCGGGTGATCTCCCGCTTTGGCGAACGCATGATCTCCGGCGCACAGCATCGTCCGGGATGGCGGCGGACGGGGTGCCGCCACATGTCATCGAAAGAATCTTGAACCACTTATCTGGTGCTCAGGGTGGATTGGTCGGCGTCTATCAACGCCACGACTATCGAGCCGAACGACGACAAGCGCTGAACGATTGGGCAGATAGGGTCGACGGAATTGTTTCGGCGGCCGCCGGCGATGCAAACGTGGTTGCGTTCAAGGCCCGTAGATGATTAGCGGGGCAGGCGGTCGTTTGAGATTGTCTGATGACCGCCTGGCAGACGACGAGGAACCAGCATGCCGATTCAAGTTCACGACTCATAGCCCGTCTGGTCGATGCCCACTGTTTGTCTTCGGCACGGGTGGGATTATTCGATGACGGTCTCGGAGCGCGAAGATATCCGGCGTTTCTTCAAAACCAACGAGGATGTGGATGTCGCCAAATATCGAAGTTGGCCCGAGTACTGGCGCGAAGTTGACGATTGTGAAAAATGCAAGCGCGCTGCAGAGGGTGCATCATTTTGGGATCGTGTCGAAGACACTTGCGGCATCAAGGTGGGGTGCTATCGTCGCTCGATCGATTGGAATTGGGTAAACCGACGGGCCGCGAATAAACGGCATCTTTGGGAACTGCTCAATCAGTTTGGTGGTCACGGCTCGAATCCGTGGGTTGGGACTGAGCCAATGGAGCTGGAAGAAAGTTGGCCTCGGGGGGCCGGTGGACGTGTGCTTCCGCGAGCGGATGTGACGGCAGGCGCGCTGACTCGCTTTTTTGAAGCGGCTGGCGGAAAAGCCGATTTCCGCATCAAGAACGATCCACAGGCTGAACCAAAGCCGCCATTTGGAAAATTTATCTACCTTATCTGGGATCATCTGCCGAGCGATCCTGTTATTCGCCTGCAAACGCCACGGGCGTTGATCCGGGGCGCGCACAGGGTATTTCAGCTTCGGCGGAATCCGCAGCATGGATTTCTGAAACCTGACGTCTCAGAGAATATCCACCTTGAGGTCACTGCCCAGGTCGAGGTCGGCGGGCGCATGCCCGGCGAGGTGTTCAGCGAGCCGGCGAGCAAAGGTAAGATCTGGGATCTTTATTGGAGCAAGCGACTAAAGGATGGCAGTGTGGTCCGGGTCGGCCCGGACGGCGACAACGACTGAAACGCAACTCGCCGTATCCGGCAGCAACAAAATGGACGTTCCTACAATAGTTGAGCGGGCCCTTCGTTTTCGCCGTCGAACTGTCCGCCCAACGACGGATACGCGTGCCTTCATAGTGGCATCGAGCACGCCTCGAATTAGAGTCCCCCAAGACGTATTCATTTCTGACAATCTCTGCGTGTTTCCCGACAACGACGGAGCATGACGGATATGACGACTACTCTCTTTAATCGCCGCGAGGCGTCCGACTACCTCTTGAAGCGCTATGGACTTCGCGCGAAGCCCGCGACACTTGCAAAGTACGCCAGCCTCGGAGGGGGGCCTGCTTACCGACTCGCCGGTCGCTTCCCTGCATACGACGTCGCCGACCTTGATAAATGGGCGCTGGCGCGCGTCAGCGATCTTGTGAGTTCGACTTCGGAGTATGAGCCGGTCTGCAACAACGCACAGAACGATAAGAAGCCGGATCTGGCCCCGAGTGACATCTGCGGCGACGCGATCAAGGACGGGCGGCCGACACGTAAGAAAGCCCTGACGGGATAGGTCCAGCGGAGTTTTCGGCGCGACTTTGGAACGTAACGCAACACCGTGCGGCGTCAAAAACCAAGGTCTGATCTGGGACACAGCATGGCTGTGGACCCGCCGAGACATACGTCTTCCGAGTAAGAACGCTTCAAATTTTGCGAAAGTATAACCAATGACCAAGAGCAATCCTGGTCGGACGGCAGGCGCACGTGCGTGTTCTGGCGACGACCTCCTACGTCTCGACTTTACGATCCGCGACAATCTCGATCTTGGTGCCCACCTTGGCGCGCATTCAGCTCCCAAACAGCTGCACCAGGATCTGAGAAACGCGCTGATCGCAGCGTTACTCCTGACCGGTTGGGCACACCCTGAAAGATGGACGGCATACGCGCGAGACCGCAATGCGTATACCCGCATGCGTCGTCATTTTGGAGCAGACGTATCCCACAAGCGCATGCTCTGGGCCGTAGAGTCGCTCGAAGTAGCCGGTCTGGTCGAGCATCGCAAAATACAGCCTGGCTCGCAGCGTCGCTTCCGGTCCACGTTGCGCGCCACTGACAAGTTGCTCGCAATGTCACCGATTACGCATGTGAGCCAGCTGTGTCGGAGGACAAGGGAACCAATAACCTTGAAAAACGCGGACGGTCAGCTCGTGTCTTATCGCGATTGCCGTGACACGCGTGCCTGGAGGACCGACGTAAATCAACAGAACGAGGCGCTGGGCAGCCTGGTCCTGACTTGCGAGCTACCTGGCTGGATGGCAACCGCGCACGGACTACTCACGCACGACAGACGTCTCCTCAATCCATCGCAGGACGCGCTCTATCGTGTGTTTAATCGCGACTGGAACTATGGCGGGCGGTTCTATGGAGCATGGTGGCAGGGTATCGGTTTCAGTGAGAGGTCCCACATCCGAATTAACGGTGAACCCGTCTTCGAAGCCGACTACGAATACTTCCATCCAACTCTGCTGGCAGCAGCAGCAGGAATTGAACTGTCATGCGATCCATATTTCGTCACCGGCGTCGATCGCCCGATCGCCAAGATGGTTTTCGTCACGATGTTGAATGCCAGCACCGAACGATCAGCCGTGCTGGCCATTCAAAACGAACTTGTTGATCGAGGGGCTTCTGCCCCACGACAAGAAGCCATCCGTCTGGCGGCAGCGATCAAAGCCCACAATCCACAGTTCGCTGGCGCCTGGTGCACCGGCGTCGGACTTCGACTGCAGTGCATCGATTCTCATATGTGTTCGGATGTTCAACGAACCATGCGCCAGGCCGGCCACCCGGTTCTCTCCGTGCACGACAGCTTTGTCGTTGGAGCTTCGAAGAAAGACCTATTGCGGCAGGTGATGAATGACGTGCTTGAACGCACCAAAGAGCAACTTCGAGATGGTTTGGTGAAAGTCTATTAAGTGGCGGAAAACAAAACAGTTTTCAAAAAAAGTATAACGTATGGAGGAGATGTGGACCGGTGCGGGTGGGTGGCAAGGCCTGAGCTACCATCAAGCGACATCATCCGTTCCCGGCCTGCCAGCGCTGACCTGCCACTGTCTTCGCTGGCAGCAGCAGAAAGTTTCGTTCGACGCTTTCTTGACTGGTGTGCCAGCGTTGGCGTTCAAGGTGAAGTTGACTTGCCACGTCTTCAAGTTTTGGCATACGAATTTTCTGAAATTGAAGGCATTCGCCCGATTACGAATATGGCGTTTTCGAAGGCGCTATCCAGGCTTCAGGTTCCGAAACGAATGCGCGTCATCGCTGATCATGAAAAAGGCCTCGTCAGCGCCCGTCGACGCGACGCCAAGCGACCCCGAATCACCGTTTATAATCTGAGCCGGCCTCGTGGCGCAGTCGCATGTGATCTCGGATTTCAATCGGATCTGTTCGATTGAGTTGATACTGCGGTTGCACCGCCTTGAAGACCATCGCAGCACAGCACTTGATGCCGGGTGGCGGATGACGTCGCCAGCGGTTGCGCCAGAGAAACCACCTAAACGAGGTATGCCGCCTCCTGAACTGCGATTACTGATCTCCGCAGAGGGAGACGTGCAAACCTGTCGACCGGAGATCCGGTTGAATTGGCCTTCATGAGCCGCCCCGGCATAATCGACACGGGGACCGTTCTGACGGTCAGCAACTACACAGGTGAAGGTCAGCTCGTTGCGTCCGGAGACCCCGCTAGTGTCCAAGTACAAAGAGAACAAGCGTCAAAGGTTCTTGTCGCATGACGAGGTCGTCAAACTCGGGAGGGTATTGGATCAGCATTGTACGTACTTGCGGATGCCCTCTTCGAACTCACTTTCGATCTACCACCATTTCTCACCGTGCAATCGGCCCGTCGCAAACGTTCCGTGAACCGTGAGTAACGCCGGCATAACGAACTCGTCTTGTCGAGCCCATCGAATGATAGTGCACCACTCTTAGTTGGATCGATGCGTGAAGCCAGGAGCGGTGAATTTGCGAAACGAACTCCTGCGGTTTCAGAGGGATGAGGTTGCAGCCTGTCCCGCGACGGCGGCCATTGTAGCAAGTCGCCATTCCTGCGCATCACGAAAGGCGCGCAGAGCTTTGTATAACTGGTTGTCCAGCGTCGTTTGATAGCGACCAAGCAAGTCGCACAGTTCGGCTGCTGGCATTAGGCGCTGGGCTCGAAGCAGTTCCGCAATAGCAATTCGTTCAGGACGTTTCTCGGCCCCATGAAGTTGGCGTCGGCACCAATGCGCCAGTTCAGAGAGATAACTATTAAGCCCCTTATCCTCAAGGCTGTTCAACGCTGACTGCTGCATAACTCTGCGATAAGGGATTCACGGTCGGGGATTTATCTGAATCTATAGGAGTGCGTTTGATTCGAAAGGAGCGCACTCATGGCATCAGAATTCCTGGAACTTTTATCACAGATCAACGATCCCCGACGGGGGCAGGGCAAGAAGTGGC
>CAJQQK010000316.1 GCA_905480435.1 uncultured Hyphomicrobiaceae bacterium
CTGTTGCCCGCACCATGGAAAAGCACCGCGACGGCATCCTCGCGTGGTTCGACAGCGGCATCAGCAACGGCCTCATCGAGGGAATCAACAGTCTCGTTCAGGCCGCCAAAGCCAAGGCACGCGGCTACCGAAACAGCAAGACCTTGAAGGCCGTCACCTACCTCATAGCTGGCAAGCTCGACCTCAAACTACCCACTTGAAACGTCGGGGAGCCGCTAGTTTTGCAACCGGGGAATACGTTCACCGAATTGGCAACTGGGATAACGCGTTTCCCTACTATGGCGAACTGCCATCATGGGGCAATGCGTTGCAGCATGCCGGGCATCGCGTCGACTCGATTGGTAAGCTTCATTATCGCAATCCGACTGATCCTGTCGGGTTCGATGTGCAGGAAATTCCTTTGCATGTCGTCAACGGTGTTGGAGATGTGCTGGGTGCCGTTCGCGAACCGCTGCCTGTGCGCAGTAAGACGCGTGATATGGCTGAAAAAATTGGTCCCGGCGAGAGCGGTTACACACGTTATGACCGGGACATTCGTGATGCTGCCGTAAAATGGCTCGAAGATCGAGCTCAAGAGAAAGATCAGTCAAAACCATGGACCGTTTTTGTTTCCATGGTCGCGCCGCATTTTCCGCTGATTGCCCCGGAAGAATTTTACAATCTCTACGGCGATAGCGGATTGATGCCAACCAAGCCCGTACCCGAACCTGATCATCCATGGTTCGAGGCACAGCGGGCTTGTATGCCGTATGACAATTTCACCGCGGAAAAGACGCGTATCGCGCTAGCTTCATACTATGGGCTCGTCAGTTTTGTGGACGATAATCTGGGATCTATTCTCGACACATTGGAAGCAACTGGCCTCGATGGGCAGACGCGCGTTATCTATCTCTCAGATCACGGAGATAATGTCGGGGAGCGCGGTCTATGGGGCAAATCGAACATGTTCGAGGAATCGGTTGGCGTGCCGGCAATTCTGGCAGGCCCGGGCATCCCGCAAGGACGAGTTTGTGAAACAGGCGTCAATTTAACTGATGTCCATCCCACGATCCTTCAAAGCGTGGGGCTAAAACCTTCGCCCATCAAGCCCGGCCGTTCACTGGTTGATATCGCCAATGAGGCTGACGATGCCAACCGCGTCATCTTTTCTGAGTATCACGCGATGGGTGCAATGAGCGGAGCGTTTATGATCCGCAAAGGTGGCTACAAATACGTGCATTATGCTGGTCTGCCGCCTCAACTTTTCAATCTTGAGGAAGACCCGCAGGAACTTCTAGACATCGCCAATCGAGCATCGAGTGTGGCGACCTTAAACGAACTTGAAACCGAATTGCGCAAAATCTGTTCGCCTGAAGAGGTCGACCGCAAAGCCAAGGCCGACCAAGCCACCCTCGTTGAACGGCATGGCGGCCGCGAGGCCGTCGTGGCGCGAGGCAGTTTCGGTGGTACGCCCGCTCCTGGAGATCAGGCAAGTTTTGGGTAGGCTACCCGCAACCGTAACCGGCGCCTTTGCGAACTAACTGGCCGGGTTCTGGAAATTGGTTCGCATGGAGAATTGGAATGAGTCTCAAGATTAAACCGCTGACTGCACGCTTTGGCGCACTGGTTGGCGGCGTTGATATTCGTAGTACCATTGCGGATGATAGTATTGCTCAGATCCGAGCAGATTTTGAGAACCATTCCGTCTTGGTTTTCACAGATCAGCCGATGGACGACGCACGGCAGATCTCGTGGAGCGAGCAATTTGGTCCGCTGGAACGAACAGTGCCTTCAAACCCGGCCGCCGGCTCGGCATTTGCCCGGCAATCAAATATCGACATCAAAACTGGCGAAACCATACCTGTCAACGACCGGCGCATGCTGTATCAAAAAGCCAACATGCTTTGGCACGCTGACAGCACCTTCAAAGAAACTCAGTCGTTGTGTTCAATCCTGTCTGCGAGAGAAGTTCCACCCGTCGGGGGCGCGACCGAATTCGTCTCGACGCGCGCTGTATATGATGAGCTTCCTGCCGCCCTAAAACAAGAACTTGAAGGTCTGGAAGTCGAGCACGACCTCGTTTATTCGCGACGTATCGTTGGCTTCGAATTTACCGAGGTCGAAGCAGCTGCAATGCCAAGCGCTCGTCATCGCCTCGTGCAGACAAATCCGATTACAGGCCGGAAGTCAGTTCTGATCGGAGCGCACGCGAAGTGTATTGTTGGCTGGCCGGAAAATCGAAGCCGCGAACTACTCGATGATCTTTTGGCCCAAACAACGTCTTCGGAGAATAGCTATCGGCATGAATGGCGAACCAACGATGTCGTAATCTGGGACAACCGCTCAGTACTGCATCGCGCGACGCCATATGATGGTGCAAAGTATCGCCGTCTAATGCAGAGAACGACTGTCTCGTTTGTCGAGTAGGCTACCGTCTTGCACTGAAGACTGAAGCAATGCAGCCCAAGGAGAGGATTTTATCGTTGGTGACGACAGCAGAAGTTTGGACGGGAACGTACGAGGAGCTACCAGTCGGTGCGCGTGAAGAAAGTACGCAGTTGATTGACGGTCCGGCGATTGACGCTTTCGCACATGCCATCAAGAGCTACAACCCGATACACATGGACGGTGATTGGACACGCGCCAATACTCAGTTTCCAGATCGGATTGCGCATGGTGTCATGACAACCGCGTTGATGTCCCAACCTCTCGTACAATTCTGCGAGCGCTTTAAAATCCGCACTGCTCTACTGTCCACATCATCAAAGTATATCCGCCCCGTTGTTGCCGGTGACTCGATCACAACGGCTATTCACCTTGTAGAGAAGATTGATGAGCGCAAGCGCATCCGCTTTGAGGTTGAGTCGCGGAACGATCGAGGCGAGGTTGTCATGATCGGCGAGTTGCTCGAACAAACTCTTTGAAATCGGGCAGCGGCATTCGGTGAGACTCCAACAGGTTGGGCATGATTCCGATGTCCATAATTGAGGATGCCTCAATCTGCAAAATGCGAGATCAAGCCCTCAATTGTGATCTCGCCATTTTTCCGGCATGAGTCATTCCGATGGATAACAAGCGCCTAAGTGTCACATCCCGGAAGGTAGTTTGGCTGTTTCCAGAACAGCTCTGGTTTGATTTTGTGCCATTCTTTCATCGTCTGCAAGGGCGTCTTACTGCCCAAGGCTGATTGAGGAAGCTGCTGATTGTAGAGCCACACGT
>CAJQQK010000317.1 GCA_905480435.1 uncultured Hyphomicrobiaceae bacterium
TGACGCGCAACGGATGGTCCGCCGGCACCCGATCCTCCAGGTCCACATACGAAAACAAAGCCCCCGTCACTGCATCCGATCCGCGCATCGCCGCCCCCATTGCTGATGACGACACCGAATCTGATTTGCCCTACGCTGTCAGCGACGATTTTCAACAGCCTGATAGGTCATGCCCCACATCCCAAGATGTTCGTTGGTGTGATAAAATTTGCACATCCACTCATGGCGCGCTTGATCAGTGCCGATGCTGCTTTTTGCAAGTGGCCGGTCGCCCGGATGATGCTTGCCATGCCCTGGCACGAACGCATCTGACTTGCCCGACTCAATAACGGAAAAGCGGGCTACCAATTGCTGGCCAAGCCGCATGATCATGCTGCCTGCCGAATTCATTGCAACCACCGGATTCACATAAACAATGCGCGTAAAACGTTTCGAGAGCGCCGGTGCTTCCTGCATGACACGCCCGAACATGTGACCGCCCAGCGAATAAGGTAACGCCACGACGTTCATATCATTATCGTAGCCGCGCTGACGGGCGGCCCGGAACAAGTCACTGCGCAAGAATTCCTTTACGCTGTCCGTCCACATATCAAAGCCATCCGGCATCGCATGGACCTTGCGCACATCTTCCAAAAATCGCCCACTACCGCCCTGCCCTGCGAATTCGAACACCATAACATCATTGCCGCGGGCACATACATCGACAATCGCTGGCGCGTGTTTCTCGATGGCCTCTGCGGTGCCAACGAACAGCACGTAAATACTCTTGCGCTTGATACCTTCGGCCGCCGGAAACCAACCAACACGGGAGAACAGCGCCCGGTCAACATTGGCGGCGTCCACATAACGAATCTGCGGATAATCGGCAGACGTTTTCGGTAATTCAACTTGTGAAATAAATTCTTGATTGAGGTCGTAGTTAACCACGATGACATCTCCAACTCCGGTCAATGGCGCCAGAATACGTCAACATCATAAAAATCGTCTTTAAGCGCCTGATTAATATTTGGAAAAAAATCAGAAAGTCTCTGCGTCCAGCGCATTACTAAAAATAAATGTCATCAGTTTAGTCTTGGAATATCTGAAGGTGTAGGCGTTGATCCATAGTAAGAAAACTGACTAAAGCGCGTCGCGTTTAATAGGATCCTCAAATCGCCCGAAGGCTGAGCGTTCTAAGGCGCGTTGTGAAGCCGTTAAAACGCGACATGCTGTAGAAGTCTGTAAGAAGAGTGGCACCAAGCTATGACTAAGATTGCTCCATTGTTCGACGGAAACACAACACTCGATGTTGAACCGGAAGAACCGCGATCAGGCGCCCGGCGCCGCATGCTCAAAACTGGGCAGATTTGCTACAATGAACGACACACAACACTTGAGTGCGCAGTCCGCGACCTATCCGAACATGGCGCACGTCTTCGGGTATCAGGATCGATCGACGCCCCTGATGCGTTTGAGCTATTCGTTGAACTCGATGGAATATGGGTTGATTGCGAAGTCGTCTGGCGCAGCAATAGTGAGATTGGCGTCGTTTTCACGTCCGAGAAAATTCAGGAAGTGCCAAAGCGCAAACAAGTGATTCAACAACGACGCGTTACGATTGTAAAACCGACACTCCGGCGCAGGCCGATCCAGAGATAATTTTAGCTGAAAAACGTATGGCACCAACTCTTGGCATGTCCCTATTTGCATGTCCAAAGAATGCCGCGGTCGAAATGGAAATGATCTTTGTGGGCCGCATTGAAGTCGGGGCTGAGCGCGACTCGGAAATAACTACACGCACCGCTGTGAACGGCGCGCAGAAACTCAGCTTTCTTGCCCTTTGTGCGCCAATGCTTGAGCACTGATACAGTATTCCCACCTTCGATACGGAAGCTTGAGATATCAATAGCATTGGCCGATGCGTGCTCGCTGCGCCGATCCTGCCAAAAACTGTTACCGACGATGTTGCGGCACGAATATGTGCCATAATTTGCGACACTGACAACCCGCTTGCCGAATATCCGCTGCGCCGCAGGCTGCACAACATACTGCATCCAAAGTGCAACAGCCGCCGCTGCCTGACACGACACGCGGTTGACTCCGATTGATGCACCACCGGCTTCGCTCATCTTGACGGCATTGGTCCAACCGCAACCATTTCTGCGGACTTTGTCAGGGATCTGCCGCGCCTTGATGAGACCGGATTGAGTAATCGTCTCACGGCACAGCCGCCGATCAAAGCGAAGCTCGGCAACTTGCCAATCAACCACCAGCGGCAATGGATTCTCAAGATCGAGCCGCGGCAACGGCGTCAGGTGAGCCGGCAGCAGTCCCTGTCTGAACACAAGGCAAACAGCACCGATGATCAAACTTGCAAAAAACGCCCTGATCAAGAAACGGCGCATATGCTTCCCCCAGCCTGTTCAAAGCTGCAAACAGCTCTGATCCCCAATTCCGGAGGCACGTTAACCGTCACCGACCTCCTCCGGCAAGGGAGCGACGAACAGTATACCGGGTAAACCGCAACAAACCGGGCAGTAGAAATCTGCGCAAACGCAAAAGCGGGAGGCCGAAGCCTCCCGCTGCACACAAGCCCGCAAGTTCCAAATTACATCTGGCGCGATGTCTTACTCGGAAATACGCAGGGTCGCGATGTCTTGCGCGATCGCCTGAAAGGCCAGGCGCAGCCCATCAGCATCTTCGGCAGGATAAAACTTGCTCGAGTCGGATGCACATGTCGTTAGAGTTTCAGTTGCATTCGCCTGCTTCAACTTGAACCCAACGGTATAAACCCGGATGCCCTGAGCTTTCATGGCAGCGCAGGTGTCTTTGGCGAAGTTCTGCGATTTGGAAACATTCGAACCGTTATATGAACCGCCAACTGTATTGTATTCGCCGTCAGTCATGAGGATCGCGATCTTGGCCGTGTTGCCAGTGTTGTAAGCAACAGGCTGACTGGCTGCCGGCCAGATCGTCGCCCACTGTGGCGAGAGCAGATACCAGGCGAACGCAGTGCCAAGGTGGCCAGCCGTCGAACCGTTCGTCCAGTAGCTGTCGACCGTGGTCTTCAGCAGGCTCTTGTCAGACGTCATTGGCAGAACCTGAGCACCTGAGCAGTTATTGCTAGATGGCAGATCCAATTTGGTCTTCAGAACCGATGCGCCCGCTGGGAAATTCTCAGTCGCTTGATTGCTGGTGTTGGCTCGTTCGTAAACGCAGTTGTTAGGAGCTGAAACACCACCATTGATGGCGCTCGCATAAGGACCGGCATTGATACCTGCTGCGCATGGGGCATAGCCGATGCGGACCTTCTGGCCTGCAAGTAATGTCAGATCATCCGGGATCAGGATATCAATCAGATCTTTCGTTGCCGTTTTAAGAGCTGCCAGCTTGCCGCCGGACATAGACCCAGTCACATCGAGCTGCAACGCGACTTCAATGTCTTTTTGCTCATAGATTGCGACGCTGCGGCGCGGCAGTGACAGTTTGTGGACCCCCGCAAGTTGGCCGAGGACTGTTGGGATCTCAGCATCAACATTGAGCTCAACGCTGCTGTCGGCACGATTGATGGTGACGGTGAAGGCATTAATCGTCGGTATGTCGAACCCCGACGCTTTGACATTTTCGTCAAACATTGTCTGCACAAGGGCTGTGACTTGAGCATCAGTCATATTTTGCAGGCGAAGCCCCTTGGCACCAGCAAGCACCGCTGCATCAGCAGCCGCACCGATTGTTGTTCCAACGCGCACTCCGCGGCTGACATCCACGGCAAGACCGACTGTTGTTATTACGACAACCAATGAAAGCGAGAACAGGATCGCGATTGCACCGCGCGTATCTTGTTTGAAATCTTGGAGAAGGTTCTGTGGGACCTTAAACATCGTGCCATTTCCTTGTGCGCCAACGGGTATGACGACAAGAGAAGCAACTTGGATGCCGGAATCAGCACACGGGCCTTTTGGCACGTCGTGCGATGAAACTCCTGGTTAAAGCTTGGTAAACAATGGCCCCGCAATGAAATGATCTCACCGGAACGAGAACGCTTCTCGAAGTCCCTCAAGAACCAAAGTCGAGAATTAAAACGAAAACAACGACAGACAATCAAAAATCAGAAACGATGCCGTCTTTCTCCCAGTCGCCGTAGCGGGCGGGATCAGGCCCTCGTTTGCCGCCGATTTCCTTCGGCGCGGCCTCAGCCGCCTCCGCTCGGGCCGTTCGGCGGGCCTCGGCTTCAGCAAGCGCACGTTTTGCAGCTGCTGGCAACTCCCGCTGCTCTTCAGTATTCCCACTGTCGGACACGTTCCCGGTTTGATCGTTCGCCGGCGTTTCAGTTTGCGACATGCTGGAATAGCCTCTTGTGACAGTTCGTAACGACTGCCGGTGTTTATGTACCATGTTCTGGAAATGACACATTATTTAGCCAATGAACCTGGAACCAGTGGCCCCGCGACATGATATAACTGGAAGCCACATGGAGCCAACCGGGCAACATGTCGAGACCTGATGGCCTTAGGCCGCGGCTTGCTGAGCGCCAAAACACGACGACCAATCTATCGAAGCGGATTATTGCATGTCCTTTAGTATGTTGAAGACCGGCGCTCTGCTTGCCTTCCTAACCGTCATCATGGTGGCCATGGGCGCATTCATTGGTGGCCAATCAGGCATGGTCATCGCATTTGTCATTGCGCTTGCCACCAACGCCTTCAGTTATTGGAATGCACACACAATTGTGTTGCGTATGCATGGCGCTCAGAAAGTTGATGAGCGCACGGCGCCTGATTACTATCGCATGGTCGCCGATCTTGCCCATAAGGCCGAGCTGCCGATGCCGGATGTCTACATCATGCATTCAAGCCAGCCGAATGCCTTTGCGACAGGCCGCAATCCAGATAATTCAGCCGTATGTGCCTCAACCGGACTATTGGAAATGCTGTCACCCAACGAGGTTGCAGCCGTCATGGCGCACGAGCTGGCGCATATCAAGAACCGCGACACACTAATCATGACGGTTTCAGCGACCATCGCCGGCGCGATCTCGATGATGGCAACGATGCTGCAGTATTCGATGTTGTTTGGGCGCGGCCGCAGTGGCCCAGGCGGCATTATCGGTACGCTGGCGGCAGCTCTGCTTGCTCCGATGGCAGCCATGCTGGTACAGATGGCAATATCACGATCACGCGAGTACAACGCGGACCGGATCGGCGCAGAAATTTGCGGCAACCCGGCCTGGCTGGCATCTGCATTGCAGCGCATTCAGGCAGCTGCGCGCAACGTACACATGGAATCTGCCGAACGCGCACCTGCAACGGCACATCTGTTCATCATCAACCCGCTGTTTGGCGGCACGTTTGACAATCTGTTTTCAACCCACCCGAACACAGAAAACCGCGTCGAAGCATTGCGAGAGCTTGCCGAGGAAATGGGGACTGGTGCGATCGAGGCCCCTTCTGATGCGGGGGACTCAGGTGAGCGTGAAGATAGAGACGGCAAACCAACACGCGGCCGCTTCCTTGGGCGGGGCAGCCGCATTCCACCGCGCAAGCAGCACCGGCGCGGACCATGGGGCTAAAATTGGTGGGGTTGAAAATGGTGCGACTAACAATTGTGGAATTGAAAATTGTGGGACTGGTAATTGACAGATAAAAAACCGCAACGCTTTGGCCGTAGTGCCGAACCAACGCTTGGCGCAAAACGACCGGTCAACAAGCACAGCCCCAAAAACCCTGACAGAAAACCTGGCCACAAGCCTGACAGTAATGCCCGCACGGCGGATCAAAAGTCACCCTCAAAGCCTGCCGCCAACCGTGACGGCCAATCTCGTAGCAACGGGCACCGCAATAAAGGCGGCGGCAACAATGGGGGCGGCAACAGAGGCGGCGGCAAAGCTAAAGCCGGCCTCCTTTCACGTTACCTCGCCCTCACGATCCTCGAATCCGTATTACGCGATCAGACCAGCCTCGATACCGCCATTCCAGAAGCGCTGGCCGACGAACGCTTCGTTGATCTCGCTCCACGCGATAAAGCTTTCGCACGCCTCCTTGCCATGACCGTGCTGCGCCACCACGCCAGCCTGTTGGCTGTTGTCGGCACATACCTGGCCAAACCACTGGCCGCCAACGCAGAACGCATTCGCATTATTCTGATGGCAGGTGCCGCCGAGCTGATCCTGCTCAAAATCGCACCGCACGCCACAATCTCAACGACCGTTGAGCTGACGCGCTTAAGCGCCAAGACACTGCATTTCGATAAGCTTGCCAATGCGATCCTGCGCCGGGTGTCGGAAACCGGCACGAAAGTGTTTGAAGAAACCGCCACCGCTGCCGACAATTTCCCGGATTGGATGATTGCCGGCTGGCGCGAAGCTTATGGTCCTGAAGTCACAGACCGCATCGCAACCGCTTGCCTGCAGGAAGCAGCCCTTGATCTGACGGTCAAGGACTCGCCGCTGGAATGGGCGACACGCCTCGAAGCAATCGCGTTACCGACAGGTTCTCTGCGCCGCGCAGCTGGCGGCCGCATTGAGGATCTCGAAGGCTACAACGAAGGCGGCTGGTGGGTGCAGGACACAGCGGCCAGTCTACCGGTGCAACTACTCGGGGCCAAACCGGGCTCGAAAATGCTGGATCTGTGCGCAGCGCCTGGCGGCAAGACTGCGCAATTGTGTGCAGCTGGTGCCGATGTGACCGCTGTTGATGTGTCAGTTACCCGAATGGATCGCCTGCGGGAAAATCTCGATCGGCTCGAAGTTGACGCGATAACCATTGCAGCCGACGCCGCCACATGGCGCAGCACGGAACTTTTCGATGGCGTCCTGATCGATGCACCATGCTCGTCGACGGGTACAATCCGACGCCATCCCGACATCATGCATCTAAAACGCCCTGGCGATCTCGAACGTCTTGGCGATATCCAGCTGCGATTATTAAAGAACGCCGCCACTCTCGTCGAAGTGGGTGGCACGATTGTTTACTGCACCTGCTCACTTGAGCGTGTCGAATGTGAAGAGCGCATCGAGCAATTCCTCGCTGATCCAGGCGCCGAACGCCTGCAGTTTGAGCGCGTGCCGATCGAGGCAACAGAAGTCGGCGGTCAGGCCGATTGGATTACCGAAGCCGGTGATCTGCGCACGTTCCCATTCCATTTACCCGCCGAAAACCCCGCCCTTGCCGGCATCGATGGTTTTTATGCAGCTCGTCTAAAACGTTTGGCTTAGAGTTCTTTACATCTGACCTAAGGCACGTCGCGTTTAATAGGAGCCATAAATCGCCCAAAGATTGGGTGCTTTAGAACGCACTGCGAATCCCTTTAAACGCGACATGCTCTAAACGGAAGTCGCTCAAGGGAGCGCATGCGACCCGGCGCTTAGCGCCGCGCCCTCGCAGGCCCAAGCCTTCGCGAGGAATAGCCGTGAGAGAGAAAACCCGCACATCGAACCGATGTGCGGCGAACGGCTACCAGGAAAACCATCGATTGGCCGCATTGGCGCCATCAGCGACCGCTCCAATAGCAATGATTGAGAGATAAGCCCTTGTCCGAATCGCGATAGTCTCGCATCAGCATTCTTGGAAATTTCTGATGCCTCCATCATTGACGCTGACAGAACGCTCCCGCCTCGCACGCATCGCGGTTGACCGCACGCGGCGATCGCTGGTCGCCCGTGCGCTGCGTTCCCCGGTTCTGAAATGGCGTTACGGCGCCCCGACCGTCGACGAACTCCTTATTGTACCTCAAGAATTGCGCACCGCCGACCCGAGCTTTGCCGGAGAATTGGCCCAAGGCCAGTTGGGTCTTGGTGGGGCAGTTGCCTCCATCGGCGATGGCTCGATTTTCGATGTCGCCCCCCCAAGCGAAGTTTGGTCCCGCTCGCTGCATGGCTTTGGCTGGCTCCGAAATCTGAGCGCGGCCGGCAGCGATGAAGACCGCGAAATGGCACGCGACGCGATCCTGACCTGGATTGAAAGATATCCACCGCGTGCAGGGGGTGTTGCCTGGCAGCCTGATGTTGTTGGACGCCGACTCCAATCCTGGCTTGCCAACGTGCCGTTCGTTTTCGAGGGAATAGACAGCAGTACCTATGACCGGATCGCCGACAGTCTCGGCCTGCAGTTGGTGCAACTGGCAACGCGCTGGCGTGACGCACCAGATGGCTATCCTCGGCTGGAAGCGCTAATCGGTCTGTTGACCGGATCTTTGTGCATCGCTGGCCGCGATAACAATGTCCTAGAATTCGAGCGTGCCATTGTAGGCGAAATCCAAGCGCAGGTCCTCGCTGATGGTGGCCACATCTGCCGTAACACAAATCTTGTCATCGAACTGCTGCTCGATCTATTGCCACTGCAAACTTGCTTCACCGCACGTGATCGCAAGTTCCATCCGGAACTGTCAGCTGCGATCGCACGCTTGCTCCGATTTTTACGGTATATGCGCCTTGGCGATGGCAGCCTCACCCGCTTCAATGGCATGGGTGCAACGCCGTTCGACAGCCTCGCGACGTTGCTCGCCTACGATCCGGCACCGGAGTCCAATCTGGCCAGCGCGCCAAATTCCGGCTACGCCCGCCTAGCATCCGGCGACATGATCATGGTGGTTGATGTCGGCACGCCGCCCTCGCTTGAGCATGCCGGCACTGCTTGTGCTGGCGCCCTCTCGTTTGAGTTGAGCATTGGCGACGAAGCCGTGTTCGTTAACGCCGGTTCTCCAGGCCCCTCCGATCAGGACTGGCTCGCAACCTCACGCTCAACGGCGAGCCACAACACGCTGTGCCTCAACACCTCGTCGTCATCAAAACTGTTGCGCAATAAGATGCTCAACCGGCTGGTGCGCGCCTCGCCGATTCGCTATCCTAACAAGGTGGCCGTTGAGCTGAACAAAGAGCGTGACGGCGCCATTCTGAAATGTACGCATGACGGTTATGTCCGCAAGTTTTCGCTGACGCATAAACGCGAATTGTTCATGGCCCGTGACGGCAGCCGCGTAACCGGCGAGGACATCATTGGAGCTGGCACCGGCAGCGTACGGTTTGCCCGCGATCTGCCTTACGCCATCCATTTTCACCTCGACAACGATATCATCTGCCGCCATGACAGTGATCCGGCAGCAGCAATTCTCGAACTTCGCAATGGTGAGATGTGGCGTTTCACGGCCCGTGGCACGACGCTGTCGATCGAAGATAGCATCAATTTCGCCGACCTCGCCGGGCCGACGCGCTCGTCACAGATTGTGCTGCGCGGCGCTTCATTTGGCGAAACCCGCGTCAATTGGGCGCTTGAGCCGGCATAACCTCTCGCCCCGGTTCAATCTTGCGGCCATTTCCTCTAAGCCAGTTGCTGAAAACATGATTCCCGTCCGCCAACCGAAAAGTCAGGCGGGCCAAGCAGCTAGAGCGGAACGCCAGCCATGACAGACAGCAACATGACAGACAATATAAAAATCAAACGCGCCCTGATTTCGGTATTGAACAAAGCCGGGCTGACCGACTTCGCTCAAGATCTGCATGAGCGCGGCATTGAAATTCTGTCAACAGGCGGCACAGCCAAAACGCTCCAAGATGCCAGCATTCCCGTCATCGATGTCAGCGAGCACACTGGCTTTCCCGAAATGATGGGAGGCCGCCTAAAGACGCTGCACCCGGTTGTCCATGGCGGTCTTCTCGCGGTGCGTGGCAATGCCGAGCATGAGGCCGCAGCTGAAGCGCACAATATTCCGCCGATCGATCTGCTAATCGTCAACCTCTATCCGTTCGAGCAGACAGTTGCGCGCGGTGGCAGTTTCGATGAGTGCATTGAAAACATCGACATTGGCGGGCCAGCCATGATCCGTGCTGCCGCCAAGAACCACGCAGCCGTCACGGTCGTCGTTGACACGGATGACTACGAAGCGGTGATTGCTGACATGCAACAATACGGTGGTGCGATTTCAAGTGACCTGCGGCGCAGCTTGGCCGCCAAGGCCTACGCCCGGACATCTCATTACGATGCCGCGATTTCGAACTGGTTCGCCGGACAGATTGACGACCAAACGCCAACATATCGCGCGGTTGCCGGCAAAATCGGCCAGTCATTACGCTACGGCGAAAACCCGCACCAGAAAGCAGCCTTCTATCGCACGGGCGATGGCCGCCCCGGCATTGCTACGGCAAACCAGCTGCAAGGCAAGGAGCTCTCTTACAACAACCTCAACGACACCGATGCAGCACTTGAACTGATCTGCGAGTTTGACCAAGCCGCAGGACCAGCAGTAGCCATCATCAAGCACGCCAACCCATGCGGCGTCGCACGCGGCCAGACGTTGACGGAAGCCTATCAACTGGCACTGCGCTGCGATCCGGTCAGCGCCTTTGGCGGCATCATTGCGCTTAACAGCTGGATCGACGCTGAGGCTGCCGAGGAAATCACAAAAATCTTCACAGAGATCGTCGTCGCACCCGGCGTCAGCGAGGATGCAGAGCGCGTCTTCCAATCAAAGAAAAACCTGCGCCTGCTGGTTACCCCGGAACTGGCAGATCCACGCCAGGCTGGCATGACCATCAAGTCAGTCGCAGGCGGCCTGCTTGTTCAGTCTCGCGACAACTCTGTCATCGACGATCTGGAATTGAAAGTCGTCACTGAGCGTCAGCCATCAGAGCAGGAACTGGCCGACCTCAAATTTGCATTCATGGTCGCCAAGCACGTCAAATCGAACGCCATCGTATATGCCAAGGATGGCGCAACCGTCGGCGTTGGCGCCGGTCAGATGAGCCGGTTGGATTCATCGCGGATTGCCGCCCGTAAGGCACTTGATGCAGCAGAAGCAGTCGGCCTCGATCAATCCCTTGCCATTGGATCAGTGGTCGCTTCCGACGCATTCTTTCCGTTTGCCGATGGCCTGCTGGCAGCAGCCGAAGCCGGCGCAACTGCTATCATCCAACCGGGTGGCTCAATGCGCGATGACGAAGTCATCAAAGCTGCCAACGACAAGGGTCTTGCCATGATCTTCACGGGCACCCGTCATTTCAGGCATTGATCCCACGCAAAACATCAAACGCTCCGCCACAAGATTGAACGAATCACTCCGCATTGCTGAATGCGTGGTGACGACTTCGCAGAGGTTGTGATGGAGGATACGGTGTTCGACGATCAAGTCGCAGCGGGCTGTCAGTTGCGCTTAGCAACCGATAATGACTGGAGCATGGTGCGCAAATGGCTGCGCATGCCAGCCGTCGAAAAATGGCTCGGCCCCGTATCATCAACGGAAGCCGAAGTGATCCGCGCGCTTGGCGCCAACCATTCAATCGCACGCATCATCGAGTGGCATGGCAAGCCTGTCGGCTACGCCCACGCGGTTGATGCGATGACCTGGGGCGACGCGCTCCCGGAAAACCTCGAAGCCGGCACCTGGGACATGGATCTGTTCATCGCCGAACCGGCCGCGCGCGGATGCGGCCTTGGCCCTGTCGCGCTTGCTGAATTACGCAGCGAAGTGTTCGCGACAACACTTGCGACGGCTGTTTGTGTATTCACGTCTGTCGAGAACGAACTAGCCGTGCGCGCCTATGAGAAAGCCGGCTTTCGCTGGAGTGCCATCTGGCAGGATCCGATCAGCGGCCCGATGTGGTTGCTGATCTCTGACCGACCCCAGGTTTAGGGACAGAGCTGCACCTCAGAACTTCTCCATCCAGGGCCGCAGATCGAGTTCGAATGTCCAAGAGTCGCGCGGTTGGCAATGCAGATGCCAATAGTTGTCGGCGATGTGATCCGGGTTGAGAATGCCATCTTGTTCTTTGAGCGCATAACGCGCCGGGAACGTGTCGCGAATAAATGGCGTATCGATGGCACCATCAACGATGACATGCGCGACGTGAATGTTCTTCGGCCCAAGCTCGCGCGCCATGCTTTGTGCGAGCATCCGCAAGCCAGCCTTACCGGCTGAAAACCCGCTGTACCCGACGCCCCCCCTGACAGACGCTGTAGCCCCGGTGAACAGGATTGTGCCACGACCACGCGTTGCCATTCGTTTGGCAGCTTCACGCCCTGACAGGAATCCTGAAAAGCAAGCCATCTCCCATATTTTGAAAAACTTCTTGCCGGTTAGTTCCTCGTCCAAAATCGAAAAACGCACGTTGCCGCCAACATTGTGCATGCAGACTTCGATCGGGCCTATATCACGCTCGATGCGGTCAAACAGATCGACCATCTGCTCTTCGCGGCGTGCATCAACGCCGAACGCGTGCGCGATGCCACCGGCAGCCTCAATCTCATCAACCAGCGGCTGTAGTTTGCCACCACTGCGGCGCACGACGCAGGTCACAAAACCTTCTCGTGCAAACCGTTTCGCGACGGCGCCGCCTGTCGCATCCCCAGCCCCGATTACCAATGCAACCTTAGTCGCCATAACACGTTCTCCTCGTACCAATCTCGTCGTGAAGCTAGCACGACTATGCATCTTCAGGACCCGATATTGCATTGTTGATGGACAGACACCGGAAGCCCGTCTCAATTGATGAAAACCGAAGCCGGTCCCTCTTCTCGAAAGATCGACACAATGAACGCAATAGCAAAACCTGACCTCGCATATGTCGCGCTTGCCAGCCGTGACACCGAGCGCACGGCGAAATTCCTTGGCGACGATCTAGAGTTGTCGAATTTTACCGTGACGCTGCCAACAGGCGAGAATGCCCAGGCCTTTCGAGTTGGCGAAACCGCGCTGCTGTTGTTGCCCGAAGGACATGCATTTCTGACAAGCGGCAAACCAGGTGTGGATCACATCGCGATCGCAGCTGCTGATCCGGTGGCGGCACGTAACACGTGCGGCCTGGCATCACAGCAGATCGACGATGCCGGCCTCGACGGGACAATTCAAACAGCACTCAACCGCCAAGATACCTGCGGCGTCGACACACGTTTCGCTAGGCCGCTGAACTTGCCCCAAAACCAGAGTCAGATGGTCAACCGGATCGACCATCTCGGCATCGCCTCAGCTGACAATGCGACGGCAGAAACGGTCTTCTGCAGCAAGCTTGGCGCAATCTACGAGAGCCGTCAGACCGACATGGAAGTCGCGACCGCGATGGAGAGTTTCACCTCCGACAAGTACGGTGCGGTCTACCACACCCGAGCACCCAAAATCGTAGGCGGCCTTCGTGTTTCATTCCTGACCGTTGGCGATCTCGAATTGGAGTTCCTGCAAAACTTCGACCCGGCAATGGGCCTCAATATCGAGCACGGCACACCCGGTAACACCAAGCAGGACCAAAGCGCGATTGGTCGCTTCGTTGAAAAGCGCGGCGGTGGGTTGCATCATATCGCGTTTAACGTCGACGACATCGATGACAAACTGCAGCGCATGCAGGACTGCGGACATCAGATGATCGACATAGTTGGCCGCCGCGGATCAAGACGCGCGCACATAGGGTTCATACATCCGTCAAGCACCGGCGGCATCCTGTTCCATTTCGTCGATCGCCCTGAGCTGGACTGAGAGAAACAGGTAGTTGGGTGATGGATTGACTTCGTGATTGCAATTAGGTCAGCAATGCTGTCTTATTAATTGCATCGTATCAACGGAGGCAATCATGGCCGGCACCGCAGAATCCAGTTGGCAGCCGCGCTACGCGCGCCGGGCCGACAATATGAAAGCCTCGGAGATCCGCGAGCTTCTCAAACTCCTCGGCAAGCCAGGCATCATTTCTTTTGCCGGCGGCATTCCCGATCCCGTGCTCTTTCCATCCGAGTTTGCAGCAACAGCATACAGCGAAGCACTCTCCGCCCCGGCAGCTGCCAGCCACCCAATGCAGTATTCTGTAAGCGAAGGTTATGCGCCTTTGACAGGCTGGATCGCACAGCACATGACAGATTTGGGCGTGCCTGCGACAACAGACAACATCATCATCACCTCAGGGTCGCAACAAGCGTTAGACTTTCTCGGCAAATTGCTGCTGACGCCAGATGATACCGCACTGGTGACAACGCCAACCTATCTCGGCGCACTGCAGGCATTCTCCGCGTATGAGCCGCGTTACGACACAATAGATCCAGGCAAAGGCAACCGAACGCCGCAGTCGTATGCCAAGACCGCAGCAGCTGCCGCGAGCGGCGCACAAGCTAAATTCGCCTATATCGTTCCGGACTTCGCAAACCCAACCGGTGAAACGCTAACACTCGACGAGCGCAAGGATCTCCTAAAACTCGCGCGCGAAATCGACGTTCCAATTCTCGAAGACTCTGCCTATCGCGCATTGCGCTTCGAAGGAGAAGATCTACCGTCACTGCAAGCACTCGACGTCAAAGACAAGGGATCTTTGAACGCATCAAGTGTCATCTACCTTGGCACATTCTCAAAGACAATTGCCCCGGGATTGCGCGTTGGCTGGATTTGCGCATCCGAAACTCTGATCGAGCGGCTTGTCCTGGTTAAACAGGCAAGCGACCTGAATTCTCCAGTGCTCAATCAGATGGTCATGCATCGCATCGTCGAAGATCGCCACATCGAGTTGATCGAAACCGCCCGCCAGCACTATCGAACAAAACGCGACGCCATGCTGGCGGCCCTGGAAACACATATGCCGGACGGTGTAAGTTGGACGAAACCTAAGGGTGGTCTCTTCGTTTGGTTGACGTTGCCGCTCGGCATGAACGCCGCTGAACTTTTGCAACGCGCGATCGCCGAGGCGAATGTTGCTTTTGTGCCAGGCGCAGCGTTCTATCATGATGGCAGCGGCGCCAACACGCTGCGGCTATCGTATTCGCTTCCAACCCCAGCCGTGATCGAAGATGGTATTCATCAGCTGGCTAATCTGATCAAGTAACGCCAATCGAGCGTTGCAAAAAACAAAAAAATGGAGGAAACAACCATGTCCTTTTACAGAGGCATGACGTGCGAGAACATTACCATTCACGGTGATTCCGGAACGCCGATCACCGCGTATGTCGCAAAACCTGAGGGCCCCGGGCCGTTTCCGGGCGTCGTGCTGATCCATCATTTGCCCGGTTGGAGCGAACACTACATCGAAACAACACGCCGCTTCGCCCATCACGGCTACATGGCAATCTGCCACAATCTTTATGAGCGCTCCGGCGAAGGCCACCCAGACGACGTCGCAGCCAAGGTCCGCGCTGACGGCGGCATACCAGATGCCCAGATGGTTGGCGACACGCAAGCAGCAGTCAGATGGATGCGCGATCAGCCAGAACACAACGACCGCGTTGGCCTGTTTGGTTCATGTTCGGGCGGACGACACGCATTCATCTATGCCTGCCAGGAGAACGACGTTGATGCTTGCGTCGAACTCTGGGGCGGCCGCGTTGTTATGGCAGCCGACGAGCTCAACGACAAAACGCCAGTTGCCCCGATTGACATGACCAAGGATCTGTCGTGTCCGTTGCTTGGCATATTCGGCAACGACGACCGCGCACCGAGCCCAGAACAGGTCGATCAACACGAAGCTGAATTAAAGAAGCACGGCAAGGACCATGAGTTCCACCGCTATGACGATGCCGGCCATGGCATTTTTTACTGACACCGGCCACTGTACCGACCCGAGCAGGCCATGGATGGCTGGGGCAAAGTTTTCGATTTCTTCGGCAAGCATCTGTCAAAATGAGGTGGGATCATGTGCACATCAATTGTTGAGATCGCAGCCGCCGAAGGCATGGCCAAACGCGGCGACGCGTGGTTCCCGTTAACTCAAAGCGTGGTCGCATATGATCACGCTCGACACGCCCCTCTGGGCGACGTCATCACCCTCGACTTCGTCAACAGCGAAATGGAGCCGGGCGCCCGCGCAGCAGTCGAGTTAACGCTCGACACAGCCAAAGAGCTCCGCGCCGCCCTCGACCGTGCCATCGCAGCTGCTGAGTTCGAAGAAGCCGAAGTGAGAGGCAAGAAAACGCCGGCATCACTGATGCGTGTTGCGTAAAAGGATTTCGACACATGATGGCCCCTCGACCGGTGGTTGAGGGGCCATCATTCAGCATACGCAACCCGTCTCACGACAGAAAGGTTGAGCGCTACGGCACTATTTCGGGAGCAGCTTCGCGTATGCCGGCAGTCTCACCGATGCTATTTACAACCAGCATGAATTTTGGACGGAGAAGTGAGCCGCCCTGGAGATATGGGAGACTGAGCTGCGGGGGCATCGAGGTGGAGAGCCGAGTATCCGAACAATTTGCCGAGACAGTACTGTCGAAAAATGTGGTGGCTTTACCCGATTAATCACAACAGGGCGGACTTTCACCGCAAGTGCAGAGATGGCTCGGTGACATCGACGAGACAGCCAAGCTGTGTGCCGACGGCAACGAATATCCGTCCGAGATCAAACACCGGCTGATCTACGTCATAGATATTGAGCAGGCCAGAAATGGATTTCCTGGACGGGCTTTTCTGAGACCAATGGTTGCCATGCTGCGCAAGGGTGGCGACCTGGGATTGAACGCTAATTCCTACACCCCGAGTAATATTTTCAAACATCAGCCAGCCAAACACTTGCGACCGATCGATCATGAGATACTGGCTGAATTGGATACACTCATGCGTCGCAATGCTTCGCCGGGAAGGTTGGGGCTGCAGCTCAATTCCCATCCGCAAATCGCTCGGTTGATGCCAAAGCTTCTATCGACCGGGCGCTGCCGTCTGGGCGGCGTACAGGGGCCTATTCTCCAAGAGGGGATGACGCAGAACGCCACATTGCGCTGGCTTCGTGTCGACGGCGCGACCGGCCGCCAGCGGCTCATCATGGATCCAGAACCCGATTCAGACGGTGTCATTGCAACGCTCGATGCTGTGCTGCCCCTCGCGCCTCCGTACTATGTGGATACCAAGACCGGCCTTGTGGGGCCGCTCGATCTCGGTTTGCCGCCAGCACTTGCAGCGCGTCTCGCCGAGGCGCCCGAAGTGCTCCCATCCGAGGCTACACAGCTGACAGTTGCACTGGACCAGCGTGTGACCGCGATCGGGATCAATGCCAAGTTGCCGCTGCCGGAGCCACCGCAGGAATCAGAGTTGCGCAATATCCTCCCGGTCCCACGGATCGAGCTCTGCGTCGGCGAAGTGCGCATCGAGCAGCAATATTCCTGGTACATCAAGGAACCTCAGCATCACGGCGCGTTCAAGCTGCCGCTCGCGCGACTTGCGTTTGACTACGATGGCGAGGTCGTACCGTTCCATGACAGATCCGAGACGCTTGAACGGCTGGACAACGACCTGTTGATCCTCACTCCCCGCAATGGCTTGCTTGAACTCAATGCGCTCGATCGGCTCGGAGATTATGGGCTGAGGCCATAGAAGAACAGCCCCATCCATGGCGGTGCAGAGCATGACAAGAATCTCTATTTTGCTCCCGAGAAAACCAGCAATCCTTATGATTTCCTGACTGAGTTCGATGATCCAGATCGCTTTCTCGGATTCTCCACCCAAGCCATCCCCAAGCTCATCGCCGAGGGTTGGCAGGTCGCCTATACGGATGACTACCCGTATCGCGTCGCTGAGGGAGAGGTCGGCTGGTGGGCCAGGGCTGTTCAACGCTGACTGCTGCATAACTCTGCGATAAGGGATTCACGGTCGGGGATTTATCTGAATCTATAGGAGTGCGTTTGATTCGAAAGGAGCGCACTCATGGCATCAGAATTCCTGGAA
>CAJQQK010000318.1 GCA_905480435.1 uncultured Hyphomicrobiaceae bacterium
TAGCTTCGCCCTCAATATCCTGCGTGCCAACGGCGAAAACAATATCTCGCAGGCCATGTGGCACAACGTCCTCGACATCACACGGCCGCTCAATTATCGCTTCATGTAGTTAGCGTTGAACAGCCCTGGTCACCGGGGCCCATCGTGCAACGGGCATAAACCTTGCGAACGTGGCATACCGTGCCGCGCGGCGAGTGATAATGCCATGAAAAGCGCGTCTCCCAGACAAGACAGGGGACCAGGTAACAAACGCATGACTGTCCGTTCCCGGGTCGAAGAATTGCAAAAAGATCTTCAGCAGCATACTTTTTCGCGACCCGTCATTCTCAGGCTTCACGGTCGACGCTTGGCAGCCCCACCAATACGTCCGTCATCCCCACGAAGGTGGGGAACCAAGCGAGCAACCGCAAATGTCCAGTTTGCAGAGGTTTACTTAGGTTCCCGCCTGCGCGGGAATGACGGAGCGGTTGAGGGCGGGCACATTAAAACGACGATCTTGATATCAAGCGAACAGCAACGCCAAACACTCCGAAACAGCACTTCTACTGATTGCGCAGCGAAGGGAACCTAATTGGAGTTGCTTCAACACATTGACGCGGGGCTGGCCATCAAGCTGGCCTCGACGGCACTACTTGTCGTCGTCGCAACCGGTTTTGCCGCGCGCTTTGGCGCGTTCATTGGCGCCATGATTGCCGCCATCCCAATTTCCGCTGGCCCATCATATCTCTTCATCTCCATGGAAAACGACGCCGAGTTCGTTGCCCAAAGCGCGTTGACCAGCGTCGCCATCAACCCGCTAACCGTGGTGTTTCTGTTGATCGCATCCGTGCTGGTCAAACGCTTCGGCATCCTGATCAGCCTCATCGCCGGCATCAGCGGCTGGTTGGCCGGCGCAATGATCATCACCCAATTGCCGCTCACTCTGCCGCAAGCCTGCCTCTTGAACGCGGTCGTTTTCATCGTAGCCATTTACTTGTCGAAACCATTGCTAGCCGACATAGCAAGCAAGCCCGCCAAAAGCGGTTGGCTCGACATACCTTTACGCGTCATCACCGTCGTCACGGTTGTCGGGTCAGCTGTTATCGTCGGACGACTCCTCGGCCCAAAAGCCGCCGGCGTTGTCGCGTTGACCCCGGTCGTATGGATCAGCATGGCAGCCGTCATTTACGGACGCCAGGGCCGCGCCACCTGTTCAGCCGTACTCGCAAACGGCATTGTCCCGATGATCGGTTTCGGGCTCGGATTGGCAGCCGTTCACATGCTCATCGTTTCACACGGCTCAACGATTGCGCTGTCTGTTGGCCTCGCAATCCCGGTCGCTTTCACATTGGGGCTCACAATCGCCCGGCCATATATTCCCATGTACAATCAAACCCCCATCAAGAGCCCCGCCACGAGTCAAGTTGTCGAACAACCCGACGACGGTTAGAACCGTCGCCAGCAAGCATTCCATCCCAGAGGAACGACCCAATGAACTTCGTAATCCCCCCGCGGCCACAGGCATCCCTACCCGTCGCCGGCAGTGACAAACACTTCCCCGTCAACCGGGTCTATTGCGTTGGCCGCAACTACGCCGAGCACGCCCGCGAAATGGGCCACGATCCTGACCGCGAACCACCGTTTTTCTTCCAGAAGAACCCTCACAACCTCGATACCAGCGGCGAATTCCCCTATCCCGTCAAATCCCAAGACGTCCATTGGGAAATCGAAATGATGGCCGCCCTCAAATCCGGCGGCAAAGACATCGCCGAAGCAGATGCCCTCAACCACGTCTTCGGCTACGGCATCGCCCTCGACATGACGCGCCGTGATCTGCAAGGCGAAGCCAAAAAGATGGGCCGGCCTTGGGAAATCGGCAAAGCATTCGACCGCTCAGCCCCCTGCACCAGCCTCGTGCCCGCAACCGAAACTGGGCACCTCGCAAAAGGCGCCATCTGGCTCGACGTCAACGGCGACCGCAAACAGGACGGCGACCTTGCCCAGATGATCTGGAGCATACCCGAACAGATCGCCTATCTCTCCAGCCACTTCGAGCTCCACGCCGGCGATGTCATCCTAACCGGCACACCCGCCGGCGTATCCGCCTGCAAACGCGGCGACAAATTCACCGGCCACGTCGACGGTCTCCCAGATCTAAATGTGACGGTCATTTAACAGACAGGCACACAATCGGATCGAAGCATCCGATTGTGTGCAAACTAGATGATTACAGGTAGCCACCCCTCATACCTCATGAGAATGTCTGCTCCACAGGAAACTATATTATCGTGGGAGATAGACATATAAGAAATTTTTGTATCGTCACCAGCACGCTTTCCCTGCTACTCATCAGCACTCAGGGCGCCGATGCAGCATACCGCAAATGCGGTTTTGGTATTTGGGATGAGGGCCAGAAATGCCAACGTGGGCCACTGATTTGCCAGCGCATGAAACTTGCCGAGCTGGATTCAGGAACCAAGCAGTGGAAATGCTGGCATCACAAAGGCTTAAAATGGCGGCCTAACAAGAAAGCCAAGATGCGAGAATATCATTGGTTCTGACGCTTGGTCGAATGTCACGCAGCGCAGCTGCTAGCCATAGACGCGCACTCGCAAAAAATAACCCCACCGAGCCGAGGGCAAGCGGTGGGGTCGTCATCTTCCGATGATCATCCCGATACAAATCGGGTACACAATTCGAAGCAACCAGTTTCGTAGCCATCGAAACAGCCGTTCGATACAAACGCGATACTATTATGTTTGGTTTTACGACGCATATTCATTGCTGCAGCTTTACCGATAATAACCACTCAATTGTTTCATATTGAGCGACAATTCCCGGTCCGGTCAGAAACTCCAAAATCAAATCTATATCGCGTGTTTGACTGTGCGGTTTCCACTGCGTCGGGATCTCAGTTCTTATTGAGATCCAGGCTCCTCGACGAATTGAGTGGGTGGATCAGGTGTTTTTGGGTGGTCGGTTTTCTGCTTAATCCTGTTGGCAGAGCATTCCCCGTCGATGTGACGGGCGGCGGTCAAGGACGCGCTCTATAGCGCGCCCGCGAGG
>CAJQQK010000319.1 GCA_905480435.1 uncultured Hyphomicrobiaceae bacterium
CACTCCACACGTCGGCGCAGATTACATGTGGGTCGGGACGGAAAAGCGGGCTCAGCAGGGGGTCGAACAAAAAAGCCAATCCCTCAGGGTAGCAGAAGGCACTGAGACCGAGGTTACCCACTCAGTTCGTCGAGGAGCCAGGAGACAGTCATGTTTAAGATTTTGCATCTCGCCGCATTAGCCGGCTGCGCCGCCATCATGTCGATTTCAGCCATCCAGCCAGCCGAGGCGCGTATCAAATGCAACGGCGCCTATCAAGTGGTGCGCGGTCAAGGTCAAATCGCAACACCCTATTGCGAAGATGAATATCTAGCTCGTGTCGCACGCGGCTATGGCGTCCGCGTATCTGGTTCTGCAATTCGTCGCAGTCCGGCACGCAAAGAGGAGGTCTGCCGGCACATCGGCCACGATGGTCGCGTCTCTGGAATTTGCCAGCCATACCGCTTCGATAGCTGCTCAAATCGAAGATGCTGAGCACATCGTAGATCCACAATGCTAGGTCTAACAGCTCAGGCGGCTGACTTCACGCCGCCTGACGAGCATCCCTTGCGTTCTGCACCCACGCATGGATCTTTTCCAGATCAGGCGGCTGACCATCACGCAGAACACTTTGCCCGGCTGATGTCTGTGCAAACTTGAGAATGGCAGCCATTGCTTCGCCTGGATCAGTCTCGGCGATCGCTTCGACCGATGTTAGCCCTGCACCTACAAGTAATTGTGCATGCCCTCCTCGAATTCCCGGCAGCGTACATACTAGGCGGGCTTGATGCTGCCATTCGACGATGGTCTTCGCTGTGATGTGCCGTGTCTTGAGTTCATCGGCGGTTTCCACCGGATCAGCCTCCAAAAAACCGGCAACAGTTGAAATGCCAATCGTTTCGAAGCGAGCAGCTGTCTTCGGTCCAATCGATGGAGCAGCTTCAATGTCATCGGTGGGTGCTAGATAGAGGCGTGGGGCGTGCGACTTATCTGTCGTCGACGGTGCAACGCGCACAGGTGCTGGCTGCGGCACGCCACCGCCGCGGACACGATCGCGCAAACGTGCAAGTTGCTTGCCGGCTGGCCCTTCATAATTTTCGTCTGAAGTGGCCTGTTCTGTTGACTGTCCCGTAACCTGGTCTGCGGGTGGAGCTGCCGACTGACTGTCAGTTGAACCGCTGATGCTGGCCACGCTGGACGCGGCAACGACGGCTGGTCGGTCATTTGATGGCCATTTCACAGCGGACGGCTGAGCCGAAGCAAGTTTCGGGATCTGACCTTGCGGCAACGGCGATTGTCCGCGTCGTTTATCGCGCTGTTCGCGCCGTCTCGTATTGCGTTTCGACACAACTTCCCGGTTGTGCAGCTCGCGAACCTGGCGATCGTCTGCTGGTAAATTTTCCTCAACAGTACCTGTCGCCGCCAGCTCATCGAACATCGCCTCGACCTGTTTGCGATCGGCGGCATCATCAAGCTTGCGCGTGACCCATTTCAACGGCGTCTTGAGAGACGCAACGAATGCTTGGGCTGTCAGGCTAACATCAGGCGGCGTCACGCCGGCTTCCTCAAAAGCTCGATCAAGCAGTTTGGCGTGCCCAACAGCCGCGTAAGCAATGAGGTCGCTCACCAGATCTTTACAAACGTCGTCCAGCCCTTCCGGCGGCTCAACGACCCCACGGTCAAAGTTGTAATGCGCAATCAGCGTCTCGTAATGAGCGTTTGATTTTTCAGCACCGGCAATCACATGGTCTTTGATCCACGTGGCGTCGCGCCCAACCTCGATTTCAGGTATCGGCTTTAACTGTGCAAGCCCAAACAAAGCGTCGTATGATTTATTGATGCTCCATTCGACCGCGCGATGGATATTATTCTCAGCCTTCGACTGGGCCGTGTGAAACGGGTGGATCGGGTCGGTGTAGTAATGGCTCATAATGCCGGCTGCATAGACAGCCTCATGCCACGATTGCGCCTTCAGCGCTTCGACGAACTTATTGTACCAGCTCTCAACCTTCTCAGGTGCACCGCCCCAAAAACTATCGCCCACGTGCAGCACATGATTCTTAAAATCTTTGAACTCTTTGTCTGGTGCCTTGGAGCCCTCGAGATAAATCTCGGAGTGCGATAGAAACAGGCGTTGCCAGCGCTGTGCATCTGGGTTCTCCAAATGCCGTAAGGCATCAAGCGCCAGCTTATGGTGTGTGCCGTTCGCGTGGGCGGCATAGACGATCCGGAAAAGAAGGTTCATGGTGCGTTTCCAGGCGGGGCTATATCGATTAAGTCATCCAACGCATGTACGAATCCTAGTGCGACTCTAGTCTGAGTCGCGGCTTCGCTGCGAACTGTCGATGATTGTCCCGTCGCCACCCACAGCTTTTTAAACTTTCACGCCACTTTAGGAGCACGCCCGCAGCATGGACTATCTCTGGATTATCATCTGCATCTTCGCAGCACTGATGCAGGCGGTGCGCACGGCAGCCCAAAAAGATCTCAATCAGCGTATGTCAAACCTTGGTACGACCTATGTGCGCTCAGCGTTCGGGTTGCCGCTCATGCTGGCATTTCTAGTCTTCGTGCTCATGATTTACGGTGGCGGCTGGCCGAAGATGCGGCTCGACTATCTGTTGTATCTTGCAGGCGGAGCGGCAGCTCAGATTTTCGCCACGATGGCGCTCATATACATGTTCAAGTTGCGCAACTTTGCCGTTGGAACGATGCTGACCAAAGTCGATGTTCTCATGACGGCCATCATCGGCACCGCACTTTTCTCGGAAAACTTATCCTACGATGGCGTGATTGCGCTGCTTGTCGTGGTGGGCGGTGTGCTGTTGATGACCATTGGTCGGATGGGCGTCAGGTCGCTGGCAGGCGGGGGCGTGACGCTGGTCGAGTCATTGTTCGGTAAATCCACTCAGATCGCGTTTCTTTGTGCGCTCCTGTTTACGTTTTCATATCTGCTGTTGCGCGAAGGGCTGCTGTTGATGGAGCCTGAAGTTGGCGCCGTGCCAGCGGGCGTTGGAGGTATGTTCTGGAAAGCAGCCTGGACGATCGTGATTGCGACTTTGATGCAGATCGTGGTTGTCGGGGTTTGGTTGTGGCGCACGGAACCAACGGTGTTTGCTCAGATGCGCCCGAATGCCAGGATCGCATCGTTTATCGGTTTTACGAGCGCACTTGGTTCCATGGGCTGGTACACCGCCTTCGCGATGCAGAACGCCAGTTACGTCCGCGCCGTCGGCCAGATCGAGGTGGTGTTCACGCTGCTTATCGCATGGTTCTATTTCCGCGAGCGCATGACGCTTCTGGAATTGAGCGGTCTGGCCGTAACAGTCGCCGGAATCCTGATGTTCCGACTAGTGGCTTAAACAGGGCGGCAAGCAGACGTTTTAAGCAGCTTCGGCATCAACCACTGCGGCGGTTGAAGCGGGCTTTTTCTTTTTCTTTTTCGCTTTCGGTGGAGCCGCCGTCGCCTCAGTCAGCAGTGCCAGCGCATCAGCGAAATCAACAACGGCCTGCGTGCCCTTAGGTGTCAGCTGATAGATGCCCGTCGCGATCTTCTCGAACCATCCGTAATGATCGTCCGCCATCAATCGACGCGCCCGATCAACGCCCGCTATCTTCGCAACCTCCGACGCTTTAGTCGCGCCATTTTCGTGCAACATTCGGACGCAACGCAGCGCATCCTGCCGGTAGGCCGTCATCAGGCCCTTGCGCGTCGCGCCGCCCGTGTTTGGATCGCCAACGCGCCTCGCAAATTCTTTCAGCAGCCGCGCACTCTTGCGTTTTGATTTGCGCGGCCGGTAAGGCGCTGGATCGACGTGCACTTCGACCCGGCCATCTTTTAGACGCACCGTCATCAAGCCAACCCCGAGGCGCCGGCATAGCGTCATGTTGTTGGTCAGCGATTTCTGAAACTGACGACCACTGCCTCGCGGCACCGCCACATAGACCACATCAGATATCGCCTGACGCTCGACAGCTTGATGAAACAGCGACAATGAGAACCCGGTCTTCAGCTCGACAATGACCGGTTCTTCGCCATCTCGGCAGGCCATAACATCGGCGGCACCAATCTCGCCTTTGACGACGTAGCCCTGCCCTTCGAGCAGTGCTTTGATCGGCGCATATAGATCCGTCTCTTTGATTGATTGCGAAGCCATAGCTTTGCATAGCGCGCCGAATCGACAAGTGGCAACTGTGTGTCGCCCCTCGGCCCTGCAAGGCATCCACCGGCAGCGCTACAGCAGCGTCGGCGATCCTGCGTTCTTGAGGACCATGTCGGCGGCCTTTTCGCCAATCATGATCGCTGGCGCATTGGTGTTGCCCGACGTCAGCTGCGGCATGATCGAGGCATCAGCCACGCGCAGGCCCGCGACGCCGTGCACGCGCAATTGATCGTCCACCACCGCCATCGCGTCTGAGCCCATCTTGCATGTGCCGACCGGGTGATAGGTCGTCTCGGCTGCTTGCTTGACCCAGGCGATGATCTCGTCGTCTGAAGCTTGCGTGTCACCGGGCGCCAGTTCTGATACCTGCATTTCAGCCATCGCGGGGGCCGTCATAATCCGGCGCACCATGCGTATCGCTGCGACGGTCAATTGTGCGTCAATTGGATCGGATAGAAAATTGAAGTTGATGGCCGGCGGCGCAGAGGGATCAGATGACGTGATATGGATGTGCCCCTTGCTCTCAGGCCGCATCGGATGCGCGTAACACGTCATGCCGGATTGCTCTGATAGCTTCGGGCCGGGCTCATAGAGCATCGGTATCCATCCAAGCAACAGATCAGGTGCGTCGAGCCCGTCACGCGAGCGCACGAACGCGCGCATCGGGGCCGCCACCATACCAAGCATACCCTCGCGTAGCAGTGTATAGCGCAGTACCTGGTTTATGAGCCCGAGTCCGCGGCCGCGATCATTGTACGTGACCCCTTTCTTGCCAATCGCCCAACGCGTTCTTGGTGCAAAGTGATCCCGCAAATTTTCGCCAACACCTGGCAAAGCATGACGCACATTGATGCCGAAGCTTTGCAAGCGTTCCGGTTGCCCAATGCCTGAGAGTTCAAGGAGTTGCGGTGAATTGATCGAGCCAGCGCTGACGATCACATCGTGCCCGACACGGGCTTCACGTTCCACGCCGTCGATGCGATAACGAACACCCGTACAGCGATCGCCATCAAACAACAGCTTTTCGGCCAACGCGCCAGTTTCAATAGTTAGATTAGCCCGTTTCCGAATGGGCGAAAGATAGCATTCAGCGGTACTTTGGCGGCGACCATTAGCGATCGTTGCCTGGCTCATCGCGATGCCATCCTGACTGGTACCATTGTAGTCGGCGCTGTGCTGGATGCCGACTTCGCCTGCCGCCTTTATCAGTGTTTTATAGAGTGGGAGATCCGGCTCTGGATTGGTGATCCGTAATGGGCCATCGCGCCCGCGAAACGTGGCGTCGCCACTGCCTTCGTAAGTCTCCATGCGCTTGAAGAACGGCAGCACGTCTCGGTAGCTCCAACCTCGGTTGCCCATCTGCGCCCAGGTATCGAAGTCTTGCGCCTGACCGCGTACGAAAGCGCATCCGTTGATTGAACTGGAGCCGCCCAGCATGCGCCCGCGCGGCACCGGTAATCGGCGGCCGTTTGTGTTGGTCTCGGGCTCGGCGGAATAACACCAGTTGACCGCCGGATTGTGCAGCAGCTTCGAGTAGCCAAGCGGGATCGGCGACCAATGATGCGACGTTGGCCCGGCTTCGAGCAGCAGCACCCGGTATCTTGGATCAGCCGACAACCGATTGGCAACGACAGCCCCTGCCGAACCTGCGCCGACAACAATGAAGTCGAATGTGTCTATGTCGCCCAACGGACTCCACTCCTCGTTACGAAAATTCCATTGTTATTCTAGCTGAACGCGACCTGTCGTCTATTTGAGGGATGATGGATGGCTTCCAGGCAGATCAATCACACTGTTGTCCCCGCAGCCGATGCTCAAGACAATGAAATAGGTTAGATTGATGTTGCACGGAAATGCACGCCGGGAACGCAGACAAGATACCAATATCCAAATATCTAGGAGCACACTGATGGCCTTTTATGAACTACGTCAATACAAGATTCGTCCTGGAAAAATGGTTGAATGGCTGGAGGTTATGGAGAACGAAATCATACCGTTCCAAGTCTCCAAGGGCATGATCATTTGCGGCAGCTTCCAGGGCGAAGAGGACGAGTCGGTCTACGTGTGGATCCGGCGCTTCGAAAGCGAGGCCCAACGCGAACAGCTTTATGCGGCCGTTTATGAAAGCGACTATTGGAAAAACGATGTGTCACCACGTGTCGGCAAATTGATTGATCGCGAAGCCATCAATGTCCAGCGCCTGACGGCAACGCGGATGTCGATCCTGCAATAGATCGATCAAGGGGCGCCGGCAACATTCTCGACAACACTCAACGCCTCGCCGGCGTCTCGATCATTGCGCCATTCTGGATTGATTGTTTACGAATTACTTACGCAATAAATTGGTTCAAATTGTCAAAGAATTGTTGAGAAGGCATATGGCTACCCGACGTTTCAAGTGGGTAGCCTGAGGTCGAGTTTGCCAGCTATGAGGTAGGTGACGGCCTTCAAGGTCTTGCTGTTTCGGTAGCCGCGTGCCTTGGCTTTTGCGGCCTGGACGAGAGAATTGATGCCCTC
>CAJQQK010000320.1 GCA_905480435.1 uncultured Hyphomicrobiaceae bacterium
CGCGAGGGCTTGTCCTTGAGGGCTGGCTGGCACGGCGGCATACTGGGTGCCAGGATCAACCCAACTCCAGGTAGCTGCATGCGTGACAATGATCTCTTTCAACTCGCCCTCGGCGTCACGTCGCCATGGTTCGTCGCATCATCAAACTTCGACACCGACAATCGCCGCCTCGATATCCGGATCGACTTCAAGGCCGGCAGCCGCTGCCCAGGACAATCGGGCCGGTCGTTACACGATGCATAAAACGGATGACGGTTTGGTACGCCTCGACACGGAAACCGGTGCGGTTTCGCTTTGTCAAAAAATTGAACAGGACTGGCGATGTCAGCCGATGGCCGGCACGACCTCAGGGCCCAGCGAGGCGGCGAAGCTGCGCCGCGAGAACGCTGAATTGAAGGCTGAAATCAAACGCATGGAAGATAGCCTCGGCCTCAACGGCAACAACGGTAAGTCGGCCAGTAACAAGCGGAATTTCAAACTGCCGAGCGAGCAGGAAGTCGATCAGGCGTTGAACTATTTTGAGCGAATGCTACGAAAGTTCCAGGATCGCTTGAAACGGCTTGAGCAACGCCCCGAAGCACCTGAACGCCAACTTTAGAGTGCATATGCGACAGCAACGAACATCGATCTATTGCCATACTCGCGGCCCCGGTTTCCATGACCTCAGCCGTGAAATTGCCAATTGGCTGTCGTCAATTGATGCAGGTGAAGGATGCGTGACACTGTTTATCCGTCACACCTCGGCATCCCTTACGATACAAGAGAACGCCGACCCTGATGTGCTGCGCGACCTCACTGACAGCCTGGCAGGCTTTGCGCCGCAGGAGCACGCTTATCGCCATAGCAGTGAGGGTCCCGACGATATGCCAGCGCATATCAAGACGATGCTGACCAATGTATCGGTCACTGTGCCGGTCGCGGCGGGTCGGATGATGCTCGGTACATGGCAGGCGATTTACCTCATCGAACACCGCGCGGCTCCGCACGACCGTGAGATTATCGCCCATTATGTTGGTGAGTAGCCAACAAGCATCGTACGACGGCGTTACAAAGCCCGCTACTTTCGGCTCATACCGCGTGTTGCTGTGATCAATTCGTGAACGGTGCCAGGCTCCGTCATGGCATGGCCGGACAGGGGCACAATCCGCAGCTGAGCCTCCGGCCATCTCTTGATCAGGTCCCAGGCGTTCTGCACCGGCGTGATTACATCATATCGGCCGTTAACGATTGTTGTCGGTATGTGGCGGATCTGATCAACGCCTGCCAACAGCAGATCGTCGCGATCAAAGAAGCCGCCATTGATGAAGTAATGGCATTCGATGCGCGCGAACGCCAAGGCGAAAGCGTCGCTACCAAACATCCTGGCACGGTTTGGATTTTCGGCAATCGAAAGCGTGGTGCCCTCCCACATACTCCATGCACGCGCAGCCGCGAGCCGAATGGCTTCGTCTTCGTGGGTCAGCTTGGCATAGTAAGCCGTGACCATGTCGCCACGATCCTCAGGGTCGATCTGGGCTGCAAATGCTTCATAGGCATCCGGATAGATCCTGTTGCTGCCTTCTTGATAGAACCACTGCACTTCGCGCCGGCGCATCAAGAATATGCCGCGCAATACCATCGCTGTCACACGCTCGGGATAGCGTTGAGCGTAAGCCAGTGACAGAGTCGATCCCCATGAGCCGCCGAACAAGTGCCAAGCCTCAATGCCGAGATGGACCCGCAAACGCTCTATGTCATCGACGAGATGCCAGGTGGTGTTGTCCTTGAGTTCCGCGTGCGGCGTCGAGCGTCCACAGCCGCGCTGATCGAACAAAATGATGCGGTACCGATCTGGATCGTGAAAGCGCCGCATGGTCGGACTGGAGCCGCCGCCCGGCCCACCGTGCACAGTCAAGACCGGTATCCCCTTGGGGTTGCCGGCTTGTTCGTAATAAAGCTCATGGAGATCGGAGACCCGCAACCGGCCCTGACTATAAGGGGCAATTGATGGATAGAGCCCTACCCGCTTGTCAGCCGACGTGTCGGAAATCGCCACGTTGGGCATATCAGGTGGATCCATCATTGGTCTCATAAGTTCGCAAATCTCATTTCGATCAAGGCAAGCAACCGCGTGACACTGATTGAATCGACCCGTTGGAGCAACACCTCGCGTGTGCCGTACGAGCCTGTTTTCGACGTCCGATACGCCCCGCTCCACGCTTCAACGTTTCAGAACGTCCTTCGCGCCTGAAGCCAGCGTCCGCGAAACTGCATAGCAGACATGCACTTTGCGATCACGCTTCTATAGCCACCATATCAGACGACGGTTAAGGCCACACACTCCGGCAAAATGTTGCATCCTCCACCAATTTGATTGACCAGTAGATGGACCCGGGTCTTAAGAGGTCTGCATCCGAGTTGCTCTGGATAACGGGACGCGTTTGCTGTGATCGCAGACGCTCATGGCCGCGAAGGCCAGTGCGTGTTACCAGAGCGTTTTCCTCGACCTGACATAGAGACCGCAAGATTGCGGCGAGCTGGATGCGCTGATGCACTTCTACCTTCCCATTGCCGAGATGTCCGCCAACATCTTTATCTTCCTTGGCATGGGTGGTGCGGTTGGTTTTCTGTCAGGCATGTTCGGGGTTGGCGGCGGCTTCCTGATGACACCGCTGTTGATCTTTTCAGGCATCCCCCCGGCTGTTGCCGTCGGCACCGAGGCAGCCCAGATCGTTGCCTCATCGGTTTCCGGCGCCATCGCCCAGTGGCGACGCAACAATGTTGACTTCAAGATGGGCACCGTATTGCTGGCTGGTGGCCTGGTTGGCTCCGTGTTTGGTGTGCAGCTCGTCGTGTTGCTCCGGGCTGCCGGTCAATTTGATATGGTCGTTGCACTCAGTTACGTGACGTTCCTCGGCATCATCGGCTCGCTGATGATGATCGAGAGCATCAACTCGATACGCAAATCGCGTAGCGGCAAATCCACCTCTGGTCGGCGTCCCGGCCAGCACAGTTGGATACACGGCTTGCCGCTGAAGATGCGATTTCACCGCTCGAAACTCTACATTTCCGCTATTCCGCCGCTGATAATAGGTGGCCTGGTTGGCGTGTTGGCTGCCATCATGGGGGTCGGCGGTGGGTTTATCATGGTACCCGCGATGATCTATTTGCTGCGCGTGCCAACCAATGTTGTGGTCGGCACCTCGCTGTTTCAGATCATGTTTGTCACGGCTGCGACGACCATCCTGCATGCCTATCAGAACCATACGGTCGATATCGTACTGGCACTGTTGTTGATGATTGGCGGCGTTATCGGCGCACAGTTTGGCGCCGTTGCCGGTGAAAAACTCAAAGGCGAGCAGCTGCGGTTCCTGCTCGCCGGCCTCGTGATCGCTGTATGTATCAAAATGGCGTGGGGCCTGATTGGCACGCCTGACGAATTTTACTCGATCGGCCGCGCGATTGGAGGAGGGCACTGATGGCTTTGTTATTGCGAGCGACTGGAACACGCATGAAACCGACAGTTCTCACGATGGCGGCTAGATTGCTGATGATCGGGTCCGTCGCTGCGGGACTTGGTATTGCCCAAGGTGCTGTCACCGACACCGCCATGGCGCAAAGCAGCGTCAGCGGTGGCGCCAACGTAGTGCAACCACCTGCTGCCACACCAAAACGACTGCGCGAAATCGTTCATGCGGACATTTCAACGCGTAGTGTTCAAGTAACATCCAGTTTTACCGGCACGGAGATCATCGTGTTTGGCTCCATCGAGCACGGCCGACCTGAGCATGCCGCCAGCGAAGATCTTTACGACGTCGTTGTCGTGCTTGAAGGCACGCCGGAAAAACTAGTTGCCCGGCGCAAGAGCAATGTTGTCGGCCTATGGATCAATACGCAGTCGATGACGTTTGAAAGCGTGCCGAGTTATTACGCGATTTCGTCGACCCGCCCTCTGGATGAGATCGCGAGCCCGCTTGTGCTTCGCAACCATGACATTGGCTTCGATAAGGTACGGATGCTGCCCGTCGGTGGTTGGGAGTCCGGGATAACAACCGCTGATCTGCGCAAGTTCAAAGAAGCCGTCATTCGACTGAAGAACAGCTCCGGGCTTTATGTCCAGTCTGACTATGGCGTCGTGTTCGTGGGCGGAGCGAGCCTGTTTCGGACAACAATCGATCTGCCAGCCAACGTGCCCGTCGGCAACCTGAATGCGCGCGTGATGCTGTTTCGTAAAGGCCAGATGCTGAGCCAGTTCAAAAGCCAAGTGCGCATGCAGCGTCAAGGCATTGAACGGTATCTGCATGACTTTGCCTTCGGCTATCCGCTTCTCTACGGCATCACTGCGGTTATTGTTGCAGCTGGGGCCGGGCTTGCCGCATCATCGTACTTCAATCGCCGAAGAGCATAATGGTTACAGAGGCATTACCTGATCGGGTCTCTCACCGAGCTGGTTGAACTTGGGGCCGAATAAGGTATCTAAAGCATGTCGCGTTTAATAGGAGCCTTAAATCGCCCGAAGATTGGCCGTTTTAAGGCGCATTGTGAACCCTTGAAGACGCGACATGCTGTAGTGTCCGCCCCAGGATTGCGATGCGCCATGGACCAGATGCGCGCGCCTTAACCATAGCGTATTGCGAGATTTTCGATGACAGACACTATTAGCGCCGCACAGGCGCTGATCTACGCGATGTTCACAACGTCGGCTGCGGACAATTCCATGAACGACGCTGAAATGCGGCGCATTGGGTCAATCGTGCGCAACCTGCCAGCCTTCCGCAATTACAATGAAAACGAACTCATTAATGAAGCGAAACGTTGGGGGCAGATCGCATCGGGTCCTGACGGCTTGACCACAGTGCTTGAACTGATCGGCGCCGCGCTACCCGACAACCTGCGCGAGACGGCTTATATTCTCGCCGCCGAAATAGCCGCTTCCGATTTGTCATCCCGGCCCGAAGAACGGCGCTTTCTGCAGTTGCTTGCGCAAAGATTACGGCTTGACCGATTGACGGTGGCCGCCTTGGAACGCGCAGCTCTGGCACGACACCAGACGGTTCTGGATTCTTAGAGCGGCAACAATCCGCGGTTCATGCTACGGCTTGACGCCGACTATTTGGCGCAAGAAACGCACGTTGCGATTGAGGGATCAAAGCGGAGCCGGGCTTCCGGTATCGCCTCGCCGCATGCGATGCAATAGCCATATTCTTCGTCATCCATGCGAGCCAGCGCTGACTTGATGCGCTGCTGCTCCTGCTCACGGCGGCGCTCGCTCGCAAGCGCCATGGATTGCTGTTGGATTGCATCAATGCGCGACACCCGGCCGACGCTGGCCTGATCAAGCTCAACTGCACCGCGCGATTGGGCACTGATGTCGCTCAACTCGTGCAGCTCCGTTTGGCGATCCAGCAGCAATGCGCGGAATTCAACTGTGTCGATGTGGTCGGGCATGGCAAATCATCCCTAAAGCAGTTTGCACCCGTTAGACGGTAATCCAGCTCGATGCATTCTCACAGCATTTACTGGGCTCTCAACAATTCCTGGGCTCTCAATATTTACCAGAATTTGCAGCAATTCTAACGTTTGATAAGGGCTGCCTTCTCTCTAGCGCCGAATCAGTTCAACTTGCAGCGGCAATCTAAATTGTTGAGAAGACGGAGCGACTTCGATGGCGGAGCGGATGGCGGCGCGGGCGAATACGTCCGGTGCAACAGGCACGAAGGCGAAGTCTGCGAAAGCGAAAGCAAAGGCAGCGCCAAAGCGGAAAACCAAAACTGGCAGCAGGCCTCCTGCCGAAACGTTTGGCAAAAAGACAATTGCCCTGGTTTATGATTTCGATGGCACACTGTCGCCGAAACCGATGCAGGAATATGCATTTCTGCCGACTATCGGAGAAAGCTCGGCCGATTTCTGGAAGGAATCCAACCGCATAGCGTCTGAGCAAAAAGCCGATCCCATGATCACGTACATGCATCTGCTGTACAAGAAAGCCAAGGCACGGAATGTCACGATCAATCGTGAAGCGCTGGTCAAGCAAGGCGCCGCTGTTGAGTTCTTTCCCGGTGTCGAGCAATGGTTCGACCTGATCAATAATTACATTGCGGCGAGCCCGGACAGCGACGGCGTATCTATACGGCACTACCTGATTTCATCCGGCTTGACAGAGATTGTCGAAGGCACATCGATCTACAGCAACTTTCACAACGTATTCGCCAGTGAATATTGGTTCGAAGCCTACGAACTGCCGTATCCGAAGCGCGTCATTACTGACACCGGTAAGACGCAATATCTGTTTCGGATCAACAAAGGCGTTGAAGACCTTGGTGCGTCGATCAATGAGCACATGCCCGAAGCGCAGAGGCCGGTGCCGTTCTCAAATATGATCTATTTCGGAGACGGCGATACCGATGTGCCGTCGATGGCGGTAACGCGCAAGAATGGCGGTTACGCGATGGCTGTTCACCCGCCGGGCAAGGCGCAAGAGAAATGCACCAAACTATTCGAGGCTGGCAGGTGTGATTTCTTTGCGGTCGCGGACTACCGCGAGGGCGAGGAATTATACAAGCGCACATGCCTGCTGCTCGACCGTATGCTCGCGGACATCCGCGTGCGAGAAGAAATGTGGAACCTCACACACGGGTAGTGCTGCTTCTCACCGCGAGCCCAGAACACGCTGGCACGCCTTGAAACACCCTGCACTTTAACACTGACAGCTAGAATTCCAGCTGCCAGTGGTCGAAGATGTGGCGCACTAGGCGGTCACTGCGTTGCATGACGTGCTCCGGTGCCCATTGCTCAACTTCGGCTGCATCCTGCGAGAGAATGAACCCGGAGTTCGCCAATACGCTACGCTTCTCGACGTACTCGCGGTTGCCGACGAGCTGATTGTCTTTGAACGATAGGAACGCCAGGTTGCCAATGCGATGTGCGTAGTTGGTGATCTCTTTGGCACCACCGAAACTCCGCGCCCAATCTGACCGCTCACTCGGATGGCGTGGCAGGACATGCTCAATCGTGACGAGATCACCATCAATCTCGCCAGGATCAGAACCGAGCAGGTCACTTAGATATCGCAGCACCGGACGGCTATAGCGCTTGTCATAGAACGTTCGGCTCAACAGATTTGCGCGGGCTTTTCCGTACCACTTTGGCGCCACCGACAGCTCTTCCATCTTATCGAGCGCAGCGCCTTTTTTGATCTCATTTGACAGTCCGATAAAGCGGCGCTCCAGCTCAACCTGATCCGCACCGGAAATGAGCAACAGCCAAGCTTTGCGTGCCAGCAAGCGAAAGAACTCTACCGTGTCAGGGGCGCTGTCTCCACGGATCTCAAGCCAACGCATCCCGGCCGGACACCAATAAACGTGGCCGACCCATTCCAAATGACGCAGATAGCGAGATATCAACCCGCGCTGTTCTTGCGCACCAACCTGAGTATTGCGCAGTGCTGCCAGACGATCCGCGGCTGGCACCAGTTGCTCGCGCATAAAGACGAGGCCATGCGCGTCAAGCTGATAGCGCGTCACGATATCTTTCTCGACCGGCTGCGATGATCGCTTGCTGCGCGACAAATCTCGAACATGCGTGATGAGCTGCTGCATGCCATCGTCACCAAGTTTGGCCTGACACTTCTCCCACATCTTGCCGGCGTCTTCACGCTCGTCCGGCGGCATCGCCTCGATCAGGGTCACTTTGGCGCGCGCACTATGATGGAAGGGTAGCCCGGTATTCTCCTCAGTCTGAAGCATCTTCCAGGCTTCGTTTTCAGCCTCGCCATCAATGACCTCAAGAACCAGCAGACATCGCGTCAGCAAGAATTCAGCAAGGCTCGTCAAGTCGTGTTTGTCGTCGATATACTCATCTATGCGCTCTTCCAGTCGAATGCGGTTGCGCAGAATATTGCCCTCAACCTCGGACAGGCCGAATTCATCGGCTGGCTTCGACATGGCATCCGGTAGCTGGATCTGATCAAGAAAGAACTTTGCTACCGTCGGCTGCGGCGCGAGACGGTAGCGCGGCTGTTTACCTTCGACACCTGCATCCGCGTCGAGCAGCAGGGACATTCGTGCATCCCATTCGACTGTCCCCAGCTTGCGGCGCAACAAGGCAAATAAGATCATCAGTGTGACGGCACGTTGTTGGCCATCGACCAGAACGTGGCGCTCTTCGCCGATCTGCCGAGCAAGGCGCACATGGCCGATGAAGTAACGCTGTGCCCTCTCATCGTGTGCCTGGATAATGTCGTTCAGGAGACGCAGCGCCAAGTCCTCAGACCACGCGTAAGCGCGCTGATACCAAGGCAAATTGAAGGTGAGCGAGCCAGCATACAGCTCTTCCACGGTCAGAAACGAAACCGTGAGGCCTTCCTTCGGCGGGCCCATGATAGACTTATCATCCGGCATACATACTTCCGTTACTCAGTAAATCGGCTCAACTCGCAGTTGGCAGCAGGCGCCCTTGATCTTCGCACAGGGCAAAGACGTCGCGCTACCGATCCGGACCGCAATAGCAATCCGCTCAGATTGGGTTTCAGTTGTCAGTTTCCCGTTGCGTCAATAACGCCGTGCTGGAGCTCCCAATGCAGCACGGCCCGCAATATGTCAATTTCGTGACAAACTACTGGGAAACGTCAGAAAACATAATGGCCTAGACAGAGAAATGCTTTTTCCTAAATAGTTGAATTCGGTCTGCGTACTTTGCACAATAACGGCTGTTAACGCCAATTTCCCAATGACGCACAGCGACCTTGGCCGCTGCTGTTTGAGTGTGCGACCTGGCCGGGGCAACTTCTGGCGATTGTTCGGGCAAACGTCCGGCGCGAACTCGCATTCTTTGTTGCGGACAGGATAGAGTGCGTTTGCCGGTGCACACCAGCTACGGTCCATACAGGACTTGATGGTTTGCATCTTGCCCAGCCCGTTACCAACAAAGCTCTCTCCAACCGAGACATCCGTATGGCGAAGGCCGCCACGAAACGACGATCAAGACGGAAACCGGCGACAGCTGCGAGTGTTCTGCCGCAGCCGATTGCCGACTGGTTTGACGCGCGCGGATGGTCGCTGCGGCGGCACCAGCTCGCGTTGCTCGAAAAAGCACAGACGGGCCGCGATACGTTGCTGATCGCGCCAACCGGCGCCGGCAAAACGCTTGCCGGTTTTCTGCCGAGCTTGATCGATTTGCTATCTGAAGATTGGCGTGCGCAGGATGGCTATGCTCAGGAGCTGCACACACTGTACGTTTCACCTCTGAAGGCACTTGCCGTCGATGTCGCGCGCAACCTGACGGGGCCGGTTGACGAAATGGGCCTCGATGTGACGATCGAAACGCGGAGCGCCGATACTTCTGTTGCCAAGCGTACGCGGCAACGCACCAAACCACCAAACATCCTGCTGACAACGCCCGAGCAAATCGCATTACTGCTATCGCACGAAGATGCACCACGATTGTTCTCGACACTGAAAGCGATTGTGCTGGACGAGCTGCACGCTTTGGTCGCCTCAAAACGCGGTGACTTGTTGGCACTCAACCTTGCACGCCTACGCAAACTGGCGCCCGGTGTACGGGTCACTGGTCTCTCAGCAACGGTTGCGCGGCCAAGCGAACTGCGCGCTTACATCGCGCGCCAACCAACCCCTGACGACCACGTCGCACTTGCCGACGTGTTGGCAACCGGCGGCGGCGTTGAACCGGATATTTCGATACTGGAAGGTGACGACTCTCTGCCCTGGTCGGGACATACGGCGCGCTACGCCGTTGGTGCAATGTATCAGGCCATCAAGGGCCACCGGTTATCGTTGCTGTTCGTTAATACCCGCAGCCAGGCCGAGATGCTGTTCCACGAGTTGTGGCGGATCAACGACGATACGCTGCCGATCGCACTGCATCACGGTTCGCTCGATGCTGGCCAGCGGCGCAAAGTGGAAGCGGCGATGGCGGCCGGTCAGCTGAAAGCCGTGGTGGCGACCTCGACACTGGATCTTGGCATCGACTGGGGTGACATCGATCTGGTCATCAATGTTGGTGCGCCGAAAGGTGCGAGCCGCTTGCTGCAGCGGATTGGGCGCGCCAATCACCGGCTCGACGAACCCTCCAAAGCGCTGCTCGTGCCGTCCAACCGGTTTGAGGTATTGGAGTGCCGTGCAGCGCTCGATGCTGCACGGGAAGGCAGCCAGGATGCTGTGCTCAATCGGACCGGCACACTCGATGTGCTCGCGCAGCACGTCATGGCAACAGCCTGCGCCGGGCCTTTTGGGGCCGATGAGCTGTTCCACGAGGTGCGATCGGCTGCTCCTTATTGCGAGCTCGACCGGCAAACCTTCGAGCGGATCATCGATTTTGTCGCAACCGGCGGCTACGCGCTACGTGCCTATGAGCGGTATGCTCGGCTGCGGCTCACCGACGATGGCCGCTGGCGTCTGTCACATCCGCGCCTTGCCAGCCAGCATCGCCTCAACTCAGGCACCATCGTCGAAGCCCCAAGGATTAAAGTCCGGGTGGTGCGCGCCCGAGGGAAAGACAGCAAACGCACCTCGTTTCGTGGCGGCAAAGTGCTTGGCGAGCTGGATGAATACTTCATCGGTGAGCTTAAATACGGCGACACGTTTCTGTTCTCAGGTCAGGTCCTGCGTTTTGAGGGCATGTTCGAAACCGAAGCCTATGTGACACGAACCACGTCATCCAATCCAACTGTTCCAAGCTATCTTGGCGGCAAGTTTCCTCTGTCGACACATCTGGCAGTGCGCGTCCGGGCATTACTGGAAGACCGCGAGAGCTGGCGCGGGCTGCCGCAACCCGTGCAGAATTGGCTGCAGCTTCAGGACGAACAGTCACTGCTGCCGGATGCGCTAGGCGTTCTGGTCGAAACTTTTCCGCGCAACGATAAATACTATCTGATTGTTTATCCGTTTGAGGGACGGCTTGCGCATCAGACGCTTGGCATGTTGCTCACGCGTCGCCTGCAACGGGCCAAGGCACTGCCGCTTGGGTTTGTCGCGAACGACTATGGCATCGCGATCTGGTGCGGCCGGGATATCGGTGCTCATCTCCAAGACGGCACAATTGATCTTAACGAGCTGTTCGAAGAGGACATGCTCGGCGACGATCTGGATGCGTGGCTGTCGGAATCGATGCTTATGAAGCGCACGTTCCGGGGCTGTGCGACCATCGCCGGGCTGATCGAGCGACGCCATCCCGGCAAAGAAAAGAGCGGACGGCAGATGACAGCGTCTTCGGATCTAATCTTCGATGTGCTGAGACAGCACGATCCAGGACACATCCTGCTCGAGGCTGCGTGGGCAGATACCGCATCAGGACTGCTCGACATCAAGCGGTTAGGCGACTTTTTACAACGAATTCAAGGCCGAATCAGGCATGTTGGCCTCGAACGAGTGTCGCCGCTTGCGGTGCCACTCTTGCTGGAAATTGGCGCCGTGTCAGTCGGCCGGCAGACTGCTGATGACCTGCTGAGGGCAAATTTTGATCTGCTCACAGACGCGGACGAGCTTATTGATGAGCTGTAACTTACTTTCGTCGCCCGGCCGCTTACGTAATATGGCGATCAGCGATCGGGCACCACATGAGGCGACCTCTGGCGTTCAACCGATGCTGCAGGACAGGACATTCAGATGCTTGAGCTGAAGCCGGAGCGATTTGATCTGCGCGACTATAACGAGCAGCGCGTGACGATCAGCGGACGCTCGATGATCGCGGACCGCTCAGGTGCGCTCTATTGGCCAAGCGAAGACGCGCTGATTATCGCCGATATGCACCTCGAGAAAAGTTCGCATTTTGCACGCAAAGGGCAGATGCTGCCGCCTTACGATACCCGCGCGACGCTGATGGCGCTGGCCGAGGCGATCGACAAATTTGAAGCCGAAAACATCATTGCGCTCGGTGACAGCTTTCATGACATTGAGGGCCCGTCGCGGATGCAGCCGGAAGACCGCGAAATTCTGAGCCTCCTGCAGGAAGACCGCGACTGGTGTTGGATCACCGGTAACCACGATGCCATTTTGCCGGAGACGCTACGCGGACACGTTGTCAATGAGCTCTCGGTTGGCGGCTTGAAACTGCGCCACGAGCCGGCTGCCGGCCCGGCAACGCATGAACTCGCCGGGCATTTGCATCCGGCTGCCAAGATCTCGCTCTATGGTCACGCGCTCAGACGGCCCTGTTTCGCTGGCAATGGCCGGCGTATGGTTCTGCCGGCGTTTGGGGCTTTCACAGGCGGGCTGAACGTGCTCGACAAGGCGTTTCAGCCGATATTTGGCAACGATGGCTTCAACGTCTGCATGATGGGCCACGAAGGCCTCTATCCGGTCGCGACGCGGCTGCTACGCGAAGACTGAGCCCAACAGTCGCTTCACACTCGACCATGCCTGTGGCGCCGCTCCAGCTAAGATGCTAGGTCGCGAGGCTTGCCCACTTCGCTAAGGACACCTCACCATGGCGCCGCCCGTACTCGCGCTCAAAAATATCGAACTGACGTTCGGCGGCACACCGCTGTTCGAAGGCTGCGACCTGCAGGTCCTGCCCGGCGACCGCATCGGCCTAGTCGGGCGCAACGGCTCGGGCAAATCCACACTGCTCAAGATCGCAGCCGGCATGGTCCAACCCGACGATGGCGAAATTTTCACGCAACCGGGCGCCAAGATCGCATATCTGCACCAAGAGCCTGATCTTTCCGGCTATGCGACCGTGCTTGACTATGCCGAGGACGCCTTTTCTGACGGTGAGGATCCCTACAAGGCTCGATTGCTGCTCAATGAACTCGGCCTTTCCGGCGACGAGAAACCCGGTCAAATCTCCGGCGGACAGGGCCGCCGAGCAGCGCTTGCCGCGGCACTCGCGCCCGGGCCCGACGTGCTGCTACTCGACGAGCCAACCAACCATCTCGATCTGCCAGCTATTGAGTGGCTTGAACGGGAACTCGCAAAAACGCGTGCGGCGCTCGTTCTCATTAGCCATGATCGAGCGTTCCTGCGCGGTCTGACCGCCAAAACCGTCTGGATCGACCGCGGCCAATCGCGCGAACTCAACCAGGGTTTTGGTGCCTTCGAAGAGTGGCGCGATACCGTGTTTGAACAGGAAGTGCTCGAACGTCATAAACTCGACCGCAAAATCGCGCGCGAACTGTCTTGGATGCATGACGGGGGTGTCACCGCCCGGCGCAAACGTAACATGCGGCGTGTTGCCGAGCTCGACAATTTGAGATCCCAGCGCCGCGATGCACGCGCGCAGCAGGGCACGGTTAAAATGGAAGTCACGTCCGCTGGCATCACGGGCAAGCTCGTCGTCGAAGCGAAAGGCATCTCGAAGGGCTATGACGGCCGCACGCTGATTGACGACTTTTCGACCCGTATTGCGCGTCGTGACCGGGTGGCATTGGCCGGCCCGAACGGCTCTGGCAAGACCACGATGCTGAAGATGCTAACCGGTGAACTCGAGCCAGACAGTGGCAGCATCCGGCACGGCGCCAATCTTGAGATCATCACACTGGAGCAAACACGCGAGTCGCTCGACCTCAATACGTCCGTCAGCGATACACTGACCGGCGGGGGCGGCGACAGCGTTGTTGTCAACGGTGCGTCACGCCATGTCGCGAGTTACCTGAAGGATTTTCTGTTCGCACCCGAGCAGATGCGCTCAGCCGTCAGCGCGCTTTCCGGTGGCGAACGCGCCCGTTTGATGCTCGCACGCGCCCTTGCCAAACCGTCAAATGTGTTGGTGCTCGATGAGCCGACCAATGACCTTGACCTTGAAACACTGGATCTGTTGCAGGAATTGGTTGCTGACTATCCGGGGACCGTGCTGCTCGTCAGCCACGACCGTGATTTTCTCGACCGTACCGCAACCAGTCTGATCACCCAGGACGCCAGTGGCCAGTGGCATGAATACGCGGGCGGCTATACCGACATGCTGGCGCAACGGGGCATCATCGGCGGCGGTGAAAGTACGCGCTCGCAAAGCAGTGCGTCGTCAAAGTCGACTGGTAAAGGCTCGTCAGTTAGCCCGCCAGCACGAAAGGGCAAACTCTCGTTCAAGGACAAGCATGAACTTGAGACGCTGCCGAAAACCGTCGAGAAGCTCAGCGCCGAGATCGGCAAACTGACCTCAAAGCTGGCCGACCCGAAACTCTTCACGCGCGACCCGAACCAGTTTCATGCCAGCTCAAAAAAGATCGGCGAGCTTGAAGCGCAAAAAGCCGTTGCGGAAGAACGCTGGATGGAGCTGGAAATGCGACGCGAAGAACTGGAAGGGTAGCTGGCCAGGTAGCGAAAGGATCCCGGCACCCTCTGCCGAGACCCCATTGTTGAGTTTTGAAGCAGCTCAGAGAATTACGTTTTACTTGAGCTCGCTTTTAATCGCAGGGCACTTCTTGCCAACAAACTCGTTGATGTCTTCAACCAATGTCGATTGCAGCACGCCGAACGTGTTGTCAGTTGCGGTTGCGGTCCACATGGCGCCCTTGATCAACGTCGGTGCTTCGATCTTGCCCCAGTTGAGGGCTGCCTTGACGGCCTTGCCATCCTTGAATTTGACCTTCGGCGCGAACGAAAACTTGATTGTCGCTGGCTCTTTCTCGCGTTGTACGACGCATGACACGGTGTGCTTTTCGAGTTTCAATTCGAAGCTTGGCTCATCCATCGCCTTGATCATCTGATCGCGCGGCAACTTGAGGTCAGCGGTGCATTTGACCGGCCCCCATGGCCACGAGACACGGGCTTTTTTGACCATCGCGTCGAGCTGCGATTTGCGCCAAGATTTGATAACGTTGCAGGAAATGTCATCACCTGGCTTCTTGAGCAGGAATGCCGAGCAGATGTTCACCTTGCAACCTTTGCGAGCGGCCTTTTCTGCCACTTCTGCCGGCGTTAGCTTGAGCGGTGCCACCTTCACATCATCGGCTGCATGAGCTGCAACAACAAATGATCCGGTCAAAACGGCAGCTGTCGCCAAGCCAATAAGTCCCTTGCGCAAGATCATAGTGTGAAGTTCCTGTTCGGTTGTGGCCTACGTTCATTGGCCTACGTTGCTCTTGGAATTGCCCCTGATCATCGACTGTGATCATCACGTGGCAGGCTGGTCGCACGAGAATGTGACGTAACTGTTAAATTCAGGTGTGAGTGACTGGAAATTGCGTCAGGACTCGCGATAGAACTCGTCGCTCACAAACGATCACCGTCACCACAGCGTGAAACTGTTATTAGCTGCTGGCCACCAGGCCTATTCCGGAGACCAATAGAATTGCCAATACGATTCGGTCAAACCGGCGATCATCGACGCGGCGGTATAACCAGGCGCCGCAATACGCACCGATGATCGTCCCGGGTGTGATGATCAGTGCACCCCAAGCGAAATCCCAGCTCATTAATCCGGACACTGCTGAAGCCGCCAGCATCATGGCTAGAATGACTAAAATAAACACTTGATAAAGCGCGCGTTTCTCTTGCCGGGTCCAGCTCTGCAACGTGCCCCACATGATCACTGGTGGGCCTGGAACGCCGGTCAGCCCGCCCATGAATCCGCCAGCAAACCCCATGATCAATTCAATTGGGCGGTTGCGGACCTTGAAGCGCCAATCAGCTGGCACCACCAAAAGAAACAAACAGAAAACAATCAGCGTGCATCCGATGCTGAGCTTGAATGCACTGACTGGAATTGATGGCAGCAGCCAGACGCCGATCGGCACGCCAATGAGGCCAGCTAGAGTTATCGGGCCGAGATGCTGCCAGGACAGAGAATGTCGAACGGTTCCAAGTGTTTGCGCTTGGCTAATGACCGCGCTCAAAGCTGCAAGCTGCGCCGCAACGACCGGATGAACGGCCAGCAACCAGAGCGGCATGCCAGCCAGGCCTGTCCCGAAGCCGCTCAGGCCACTGACAAATCCACCAACGAATGCGCCGGCAAATACCAGCAGCCATGACAGCTCCAACAGCCCGCTCCAATCGATTGCAATAAGCGACTCAGGCGATGATCGCTTGAACGCACCCGGACAAACACCATATCACTGTAACGCACGAGGCAACCGCGTCTGAATACAGAGCGGGCACGTGTTGAAGATAAAACCGTGCGGCGTGGACACGCCTGTCGCATCGCACGATCGGAATTAGTCGCTTGGCTCAAGGACTGATCGCGCCATGGTACGTGTTACTCGGCTTTCAAGCCCCTTGCTACTCGGTTTCGAAGAAATCGAAAGCCTCATCAATCGTGCCGGCCAGAAGGCTGCCGGAGACGGTTACCCGCCTTACAATATTGAGCGTCTGGCCAGTGCCGGGGATGAGCCGGAGCGGTTGCGTATCACGCTTGCAGTTGCGGGGTTCACGGAAGTTGATCTGGAAGTCACTGTTGAGGACCGCAAGCTTCTCATTCGCGGGCGGCAATCCGACGAATCCGAGCGCGAATACATTTACCGTGGCATTGCAGCGCGACAATTTCAGCGCTCCTTCGTTTTAGCTGACGGCATGGAAGTGCGTACCGCCGACCTGCAGAATGGCATGCTCGCCATTGACCTTGTACGGCTGATACCGGACCGCCTGGTGCGCCACATCGAGATCGGCCAGAAAGCCTCCCAGGATTGAATTTTCTCGCCAAAGGCTTCGAATCAGCTGACCATTCGTATTTATAGCCTTTAACTGCCGTAGTAATTGCGAGGGCGTATATAGCGTGCTTGCGTTGCAGTTGGTATCGTTGCTCAGAGTATCGACGATGTATCGAGGTCGGCACACCGGCCTCCTCAACCGTTCATGGTCTCGCTCTGATCGGCCTTCCAACCGAAAGGAATTGCAGCATGTCATCGGAATACAACAACAGTACTCAACTTGAGTTGATGGATCATCTCAATGGCCCAATTATGAGCGACGAAGAATTCGCTGATCTTGGTGCAGGCGAGTGGGCTTATATTAAAACGCTGACATCTGAGGAAGCGCAAGTTGCCTTTCCGGTGGTTGACGACCTGCCAACCGGTATTGACCTGTTTGCATTGCTCGCCGCTGACGGTACGCCTCTCGTGCTGACCGACGATGAAGGCACAGCAATCAGCCACGCCATCGGCGATGATCTGGAATTGGCCACGCTGCAATAGAGCTGAGCTACTCTGATGCGGCCGCGGGCGCAATCAAGATTGAGCCTTAGCTGGCAGTGTCTGGCTGAGCGAAACGGTCTGTTGAGATAGTGCGACTAACCGCGGTAATGCGAGAACTGACCACGAGGCCTGAAGCGCTCCAAGTAAGCCGGCACTACGGCCGAGATTGATTGAGGATTGGTCACTCCTAAAGCCTCTATCAAGCGACCTTCTTCGATCGCCTCCTGGCTGAGCACACAATCGCGCTGCAGCATGCGGACTTGATCAACAGTTATCGGTCGTACGGCATTGGGCAGCGGCCATGTCATCACAGCTAACAATTTTGCCAGTGCAAACGGCATGTGCAGATAGCTACTCTCGCGGCCCGTCCACTCCCGCGTGCGCTCCATAAGCTGGCGGAACGTGAAGGCCTCCGGGCCTCCGATTTCGTATACCGTGCCAGGCGCACCTGCGCCCGCACAGGCATTTCTGATCGATTCGGCCACGTCACCAACGAAAACAGGTTGGAACCGGGTCTTACCGCCGCCAATCAAAGGCAGGAACGAAAACGCGGCGGCCATGCCACCAAATCTGTTGAAGAAGTCGTCTTCCGGGCCAAACACAACCGAAGGACGCAAAATGATCGCGTCTTCGAATGCGTCGCGGACCGCCTTCTCACCCAGCCCTCTTGAGCGCGCAAAATCGGCTGTCGCTTTAGGATCTGCACCCAGCGCCGACATATGGATGAGGCGAGGCACGCCGGCATCGGCTGTGGCGCGGGCGACAGCTGCGGCGCCTTTGATGTGCACGGCGTCAAATGTCTGGCGTCCTGACGGGCTCGCGACCGCGACCAAATTGACAACCGCATCCGCGCCCTCGACGGCTGCTCGAACTGAAACAGGATAACGCACATTGGCCTGCACAGCGTGTATCTGGCCGACGTTGCCCATTGGCTGCAGATGACCCGCAAGGTCCGGGCGGCGAACAGCTGCGCGCACGCGATAGCCCTGCCGTGCCAGGGCACGAACAGTATGCCGGCCGACAAAACCGGAACCGCCAAATACTGTAATGAGCGCGCCGCGCCCTAATTTAGATGGCCCCATGTGCTCCGCCCCATCTATGATCGAACATATCGTGATCTTTATCCGTTAACCAACCCACGACCTAGTTGCGAATGCCAAGCCGTGAATGTCGAAAAATAACGCCGAACCAAGCCATACATCGGCAACGCCCCACTTGTGAAGTGATTGCCATGATTGACATTGACGCAAGAGGCCACTAACTAACGCGCTCCGTTTTCGTGTGATCTGATTGCACGGCACGGGCCCAGGTGGCGGAATTGGTAGACGCACTAGCTTCAGGTGCTAGCGAGTGTACGCTCGTGGAGGTTCGAGTCCTCTCCTGGGCACCATCTTTCTTTCTCATAGTCGAACAAAACCCTTTAAACACACAGACTTTTATCGTATTCTCCTCCTCATAGATGAACACTGGTACCCAGGAAATCACACGTTATCCCGGGTACCAAAATGGGGTATGAATCCCCGCTTTCCCATTTGAGCAAACCGTACCCAACATGCGGCTATCAGACCTCAAAATACGCAAGCTAAAACAACAGGATAAACCCTATCGTTTGAGTGACGGTTGGAGCCTCTATCTCTTGGTGCGCCCCAGTGGCTCCAAAGCTTGGCAGTTTCGCTACCATTTCATGGGCAAAGAGAAGCTGCTGTCGCTCGGAAGCTATCCGATTGTCGGCCTAGCCAACGCACGGAAGAAGCGGGATGAAGCCAAACAACTCCTATCTGATGGAATCGATCCCAGTGTCCAGAAGCAGCTGGACCGCATCTCAGCTGAAACCAAAGCCAGGATGACCTTCAAGGAGGTCGCTGATGAGTACTACGCCAGCCTCGTCGATCGAGAGTTAGCCCCGGTAACGCTCCGCAAGAAACGTTGGCAAATCGATGATCTCTCCAAACCGCTGCATAACCGTCCAATTGATCAAATCTCCGCCGCTGAGTTGTTGCATCTACTGGAGGCGATTGAAAAGAGTGGACGCCGTGAGACCGCGAAGAAACTGAGAGCCACTTTCTCAGCTGTCTTTAGATTGGCGATGGTGACGATGCGAGCGCAGGCTGACCCGTCGGCTGCTCTCAAGGATGCACTGCTGCCACCCAAGGTCAAAGGCAGGGCTGCTATCACCGATGAGAAGGAATTTGGTGAGCTCTTGCGACGCTTAGATGAATACACTGGTTGGCCAGTGATTCCGGCCGCGATGAAGCTTCAGATTCTCACCTGTACCCGGCCAGGTGAAACCCGTGGCGCGAAGTACCAGGAGTTTGACGTTGATAAACGCACCTGGACGATACCGGCTGAACGAATGAAAATGCGCCGGGCGCATCAGGTACCACTCTCACGACAAGCCTTTGAACTGGTCATGGAGCATTGGCCAGAGGGTGATTATGAGCTCATCTTCCCATCACTCAATTCCAAGCGGAAATGGTTGTCTGAAAATGCCTTCAATACGGTGCTCAGACGACTTGGCTATTCTGGTGAAGAAGTGTCGGCCCATGGTTTTCGGGTGACGGCAAGCACCTTCCTGAATGCCCGTGAATACAATCCCGATGTGATTGAAGCGGTGCTTGCTCATCAGGATACCAATACTATCAGGCGGACGTATAACCGCACGACGTACTGGGAGCAGCGGGTTCAGTTGATGCAGGAGTGGGCTGATCTGTTGGATGAGCTTAAGAGCCACAAATAGCTCGGTCCACGTGCGATTTGGTGACCGCATCGTCAGTTATGGATCGCTATGTTCGTCCAGGGTCCGATTTCGCCATTGGGGCACTTCACCCCCAGGGCTGTTCAACGCTGACTGCTGCATAACTCTGCGATAAGGGATTCACGGTCGGGGATTTATCTGAATCTATAGGAGTGCGTTTGATTCGAAAGGAGCGCACTCATGGCATCAGAATTCCTGGAACTTTTATCACA
>CAJQQK010000321.1 GCA_905480435.1 uncultured Hyphomicrobiaceae bacterium
ACCACTCCCCTTGACCAGCAAATGAAGCCCGCCACCGTCCGCATGGCGACCTGGCTTCGCGTTCTTCACCTCCAACGGAGTAAGAGCATTCACAAGTTTGCGTGGCATGGCAGCCCCCATTTTGGGAACGCCTCCGCCTAACAAGCGAATTTATCCGCCAATCGGTTTGTTCCCATAAACGTTCCCCGATAGTAAGCTGGTTTTATGGGAACGCAAGCGAACACTCACGGACATTTATTTTCGTTCACACGTCACAAACAACTGCTAAACAAGATCTTTAACGAATAATTACGAACACGATCGAACAATAGTTGGGCGGACACACCCTCCGCCATGTTTATTTCCCATGCTTAAACGCTGATATTAAAGGGATTTATCCCTACCAGACAACTGACTTGCAGCCAGTTTAGTACACAAAGTGGTACACACTGGAGGCATTTTGCATCATCATACAAGTCTTCAGATTCGATCAGGCATCTTCTACTATCGCAAGCGTCTGCCTGACGACATCGCACAGATGCTCGACAAGCAGGAAATTGTGCGATCGCTTCGCACAGGCTGTGAGTCCGTCGCCGCTGAACGCAGTAGGCTGGCCGGGATAACCCTTGGAAGAGCTATTGCTTTGTTGAGAGATGCTGAACCAGAACATGTTGATACCGCTCGAGCACTGTTTCGTAGCTGGTTTGATAGGCTGCTTGATCGCAATTTTCGACAGCTAACTTCCGACAGAAGGGGCACCATTGATCGGGCCAAGTATCCCAATGGTGGCCTAGAGAGTGCGCAATGGCGAAACGATCAAGCCCTTGGTCGATCCAAGTTGGAGAGTGAAGCACGGTACATTGCTGAACTCATTCGGGAGGACACTAGCGCCAACACGGATCTGGATTATCTTTCAAACTTGATTTCCCATGGTCTGCGCGAACTGCGCGAGAACATTTTCCCACAACGGCGGGAGGGTAATTTCGCCGATGAGATCAACGATCGGGTGGTTCGGGAGGCATTGGAGCCTATCAAGGCTGAACGTGTTGTAGCCTCAGCAACGCCCTCCGAAGAAACCGGACCAGCGTTGAAAGATGCGATTGACGGTTTCCTGAAGGAACATGCACCGACATTGCGTGACAAAACACTGCGTGAGTACGATCAAACGTTTCGACTGGCGCAAGATCATTGGGGTGTCGATTGTCCTGTGACGTCAATTGACAAGGCATCCGCGCGTGATTTCAAGGGTTTGCTGCTCAAATTACCAACGAACATGACACAGCGGTTTCCAGGAAAAACGCTCCAGCAAGCCGTTCAGGAATGCGAGGCAGCGGGCCTTCCAACAATCTCAGCGAAGACAATCAACAAGAAGATCTCGAATGTTTCCACGTTGTTCAACTGGTTAGTCGATCAGGGCTATGTGGAAGCAAATCCCTTCAGTGGATTAACAGTCAAAGAGCCGCCGTCACGCAGCCTGCGAGATCCATTTAACGCTGATCATCTGAAGAAAATATTCTCCAATGGCGCATTCTCTGATGGCCATCAAAGCAGAGGATCTGGCGCATCATGGCAAGTACTTGAGAATTTCTGGCTTCCGCTCATTGCCTTGCATACTGGAATGCGTCTTGGCGAGGTTGCCGGACTTCAGGCTCAAGATCTGCGTGAAGTTCATGGTGTTTGGATTTTTGATGTTCACGAACATGGTGACAAGCAACTGAAGACAGCGTCATCCAAGCGGCAAGTACCAATACACGATACACTGATCCATCTTGGTTTGTTGAAGTATCACCAGTCAGTGGCGGATGCTGGCCACGTTCGGTTGTTTCCAGATATGAAATCGGCCAGTGATGGATATGAGAGTTCGGCGTTTTCCAAGCGTTTTGGGCGTTATCTAGAACGTTGCGGCGTTAAAACGGATAAGCGGCTTGTCTTCCATTCCTTTCGTCACACGATCAAAGATCTAATGCGCGAAGCTGGCATCGATGGTTCCGTGCAAAATGCGATCTGTGGTCATGAAGATGGATCAGTGCAGGCAAGCTATGGAACCGGATATTCGACAAAGCGCCTTCACGAAGAGCTTCATAAAGTCGAGTTTCCTATCGATCTTGAGCACTTGATTCCGGTTCTGCGTAAGAATTGACAACCGTTAGCACGAACTTGTTCAATCAGTCTGCGGCTCGGACTATTGCGTTTGCAAGTCTACAGATCTGATGGACAGGATCTTCGAGCATGAGCGTGCTTAAAATGGTTTGATCTTTTCCGGCAGTGGTTTTCGATCGGTTCAACGAGAGTGGTTTAGGCCACCTATGAAAAATGGAGTTCGCATGTTCCGAGCATTGGTTCTTTCAGTCGTCCTTATGGCATTGGCAATAGCGCCAAGAGTTCATGCATCTGATCTGGATCCCATCCTGACGATTAAAATCGGCAAAACGGTTCGTGCGCTGAAGGCGTCGCAATTGCTCAAGCACCCAGATCTTGCAGACATCACCATTCCTAAAGACGTCGCCTACAAGCGTCAGATGACTTACAAGGCCATTCCGTTACTGTCAGTTCTTCCA
>CAJQQK010000322.1 GCA_905480435.1 uncultured Hyphomicrobiaceae bacterium
ACATGACACTGGAAACTCTCGGCGGCATCAGCCATGATGGTGCATCAGAACCGGCGGCCCTAACCGCTGACTGACCGTCCGGACAACGTTGCGACGGACCTGACCGGCACTGTTACACCACCTGATGGGACGCGATCAAAAATGACAGTAAGCCATCTCCGTTTTGCATCAACCTCGGACATCGCGCTTTTCCGTGCCCCTTGTGATGGCACGCATATCGATGCCGCTTTGCCAAAATACGATGAGGCCGATTACGACCATCAAAACGACACTAATGATGTGATTGAAAAGAATCATCGCCAGTGCCTGCTCATCTGGCACGTCGAGCAATTTTAAGGCGAAGCCGGAACCTATGAGAAAGCCTCCGGGCACCCGAATGAAACGCGACAAGACTAAGGCAAAGCCCGCGAAAACCATTAGGAACAGATAGTCAAAAAAGTTCAACGTTATGCCGAGCGCCAATCCTGCCCAGAGATAATGCGTGGCCGAGACGGCTTTCATGGCGAAGCTCGCAGCGATAACGCCCTGCTGGCGCATTCGCTCGCGCGGCCAGATGATGCCTTGCGCAAGTGCCGCGCGAACATCACCGTGCTTGCTGCCAGCCTTTTCCGCAATCCAATCGATGAGACGACCGATTAAGCCGGCTTCGTTCAAGAAACGACCATGGTGCCGAAACAATAGCCACAAAATACCGACAAAAATTATTAGATTTGCGGCGCCGGCAATCCCCAATCCAATTGTCAGATTTCCCTCCACACGGGGCAATTGGCCGGCGATGGCCACGACACCTGCGAAGATCGCAAAGACTATTCCGTCAATGAAACGGGAGATCGCCGTGGTCATGAGCACAGTCGCTATATTCAGATCCTCGAGCCTGGCGACCAACCAAGATCGCACGAATGGACTGACCCCCAACGGGACAAGAATATTGACGCCGTATCCTGCTATAAATGCACCAGTCAGGCGCGCGGCTGATATCGGCTTGATGTCGTAGAGAAGCTGCCGCCACTTCCAACCTTGGACGAACTGTTCCATCACGATCGTTGCCGCTAGCACTGCAATCCACCATAGGTTGGCCTTCTGCACCTCGCCGAGAAATAGATTGACGTTCAAGCTGCGATACAGGAAGAAGACCGCGCTTAAGGCCAGTCCGCTCCCAATCAACGGCACAAGCCATCGCGTCACGAAGTGGCGGAGATTGTTCAGCACAATGGGACCAGGGCCTGTTCTTGGGTAAGGCTTACAGATACTTTGTCGACCCCTGAGTGGCGCCCGATGGCGTCTCGATGGTGCCGGCGCGATAAATTGTTTGTTTCGACCTTTGTCCTCGGTTTTTGAATCTTTCGCGGAACCCTAATCATTCGTTACAAGGTCTGTCCAATTCCCGCTTTTTTGAGTGTTGCTTCATCGATGCCACGGCCAGTGCAGCACTCGGCAAGCTTGCCGTCGATTGCGACGGCCGGCAGGGAGCCAACACCAAGTTGGCGGGCCCGGTCGGTCACTGCCTGATCGTTCATGTCGAGAACGCTGACCTCGCAAGAATCACATGCCAGACGTTGAACCAACGAAACAGCGTCCTGGCACACTGAGCAGCCGGCGCTGAAGATTTCGACTTTGCGTTTGTCAGCCATTGGTTTTCCTATCTTTCCGATGAGTTCGTGGATTTGCGTTTCTGCCCGGAATTGTTGCCCTGCTCGAGGGCATCAAGGATGCTGCAATATGACGTTACACCCTTACCAGGGCAAGCAGCGATGAGCGTGGTCAAAGTCCGCTGCAAAGCCTTGAGCCTTTTGATCTTCGCGTTCACCTCGTCGCGCTTCTTAAGCGCCCGATTGCGTACCGAACTGCAATCCGTATGGGGGTCTGCCTTCAATGATAGAAGGTCTTCAATTTCACGGAGAGAGAAGCCCAACTCCTGCGCTTCGCGAACGAAGCGGATGCGACTTACGACCTCCGGCGGGTACGTCCTGAAGCCACTATCGGCAGGACGAATGGGTTGCTTGACGAGACCCTTGCGCTCATAGAATCGGATCGTCTCAACCCCGACACCCGCGCTCTTCGCTACCTCACTAATTCGCATCCACGACCTCCACATCGCAATCACTGTAACCACCGTACTATAGTACGGAGTCAAGAAGCTTTGTGGAGCTGTATTTTCTGGCTGGTTCGAGCACCAAACGCTGCAGAGAATTTCCCAAACTGCCGACATTTATTGCGGTCGGGCCCAGGAGTGATGTTACAATTCAGGGTAGCCCGTCACGCCGAACGCTGTGTGACAGTTCGGGGTGAAGTGGTTCAATTTCGGCAGTCCACGGCAGCTTCTGGATGTTGAGCTGTCGGTTTCGAACGGCCCGCGACGGCAGCAGATGACCCAGGCTGTGTCAAAAGAGGAATGCTGATATGATTCCCCAACTGTAAAGCGGGGGCATGAGATGAAGCGGTTCATCGAAGGCCAGGAGCGTGATCAAGCGATACTATTTCCAGAGTGTTTGGAAGACTGGGTCGATGAAGACAATCCGGTCCGGGCAATCGATGCCTTTATCGATAGTCTTGATCTCGGCGCGTTGGGATTTGCGGGCGTTGATCCCAAGGCAACCGGGCGGCCAGCTTATCACCCAGCCGTTCTCCTCAAGCTTTACGTCTATGGCTATCTCAATGCGGTGCAATCGAGCCGTCGGTTGGAGCGTGAGGCAGGGCTGTTCAACGCTAACTACATGAAGCGATAATTGAGCGGCCGTGTGATGTCGAGGACGTTGTGCCACATGGCCTGCGAGATATTGTTTTCGCCGTTGGCACGCAGGATATTGAGGGCGAAGCTACGTACCCTG
>CAJQQK010000323.1 GCA_905480435.1 uncultured Hyphomicrobiaceae bacterium
GGTATTCGTCTGGGTCTTCGGTATCGGCGAACTCGTCCTCGGCCAGCTTCGCGCGCTGGGCCTCGAACGCATCCGAAATGTACTTGAGGAAGATCAGCCCCAACGCGATGTGCTTGTATTCCGGCGGCTCGACAGACCCGCGCATCTTGTCGGCGGCCTTAAAGAGGTCGGCCGCGAAATCAAGATCGCCTTTTCGTTCGCTAGCGCCCGCCATCGTTCCCCCATTCGCGTGCTAAGACTCGCCTGTTGAGGATTGCACGCGTAGTGGCGGCATTAAACCCACGAACCATCCGCAACCTGCAATTGTCTACAAACAATGCAACTCACTGCGTGGGAACAAATGTGGGAACGAATATCCAAGAAACAGATAAATACATGATTAATCAATTAGTTAATGAGGATCTGTGGCGGAGAGAGAGGGATTCGAACCCTCGAGACGATTTCCCGCCTACACGCTTTCCAAGCGTGCGCCTTCAGCCACTCGGCCACCTCTCCAACGCCGCAGCAGATCTGCTCCTTGCCGCGAGCGGCAGAATATAGAGCGGTTTGCCAAACGTGCAACCAATTGCTGAGCACCGATACTCTATACCGCAGGAATACTACCCTCAAACCGCGAGAAGCCCCATGCCTCTAGCCAAAGTCATCGAGTTGAGCGAGCGCATGAGTTGTGAAGGCTTATCAAACACCTTTGTCTGAGCCCAAGCTTTTCAGCACGTGTCGGCAACACACGCTTGTCGACGCCGCATTTCAAGGTTAATCAGGCACGATGATTGGTTCTTACGTCGCAACAATTGGCTTTTGGACTTGGCGCGGGCTCATTGCTGCCGGGCTCGTGCTGTGGACGCTCGTCCGACCTGGCCTGCGCTTTATAAGTGCAGCCCTGGTAGTCGCCGCCTTAATTGCACTCACCGTCGATGTGACGCGCTGGCAGACCGGTGCAGAAGGCCCTCTGTTTCAGAGCCTGAACCATCAGATCCGGTCTGCCGCACCCGCAACACTGGACGGCATCGGCCAGACGCTCTCGGGCGGCATTCATCCGCTGCTATGGAACCCGTTGTTAACCAGTGTTCTGGCCCTGCCGGCTTGGTTTACCCTTGTTGCCCTTGGGCTGCTGCTTGGTTACGCAGCGCGCGAACGGCGCCAGGTCAATATTTTCATCAATTAGAAGCTTTCTGGGCTCAAAAAGAAGCAAGGCGTCAGCGCAGCTTCTCAGTTATTGCGCGTTCGCCCGCGTCAACGCCTGTCTGCCAGAAATCATTGCCGATACCCAGCAACAAAAGCGCTGACATAACAACAACGACACCGGTTAGAAACCAGTTGTGGCCGCGATTGATTTTTGCAACTTCATCGGTCGGCATTGCTGCCGACGCGTTGGCAACACCAAACATGCGTTGGTGCAAAGCATAACGGACATGTCCAAGATCAACGATTTCGAGTTCAGCTCGCTCGGCGATCTGGCGCGCAATCTGATTGAAGGGAAAGCGTGGGTCGTCGTCAAGCTCGTTGACGAAACCGAGAGGAATGCGCTCGCCTGACTTCAAAATAAGACGAGTGCCGCGCAGCACGACGGGCGCAATCGCTCCACCATAGCAGTCGCAGTACGATTGTACGGCCGCGATGTCCTCGTACAATATCGTACGTGCTTGATAGAATAGCGTTGGTGTCAACCCGCCGCCGCCGCTTGGCAGAGTCAATGCCACAGCCTTCGTGCCAATATCTACTTTCGCTCGAAGCGAGAAGATCAGCTCGAACAGCACCAGAACCATGATCAGAGTGAAGCCAACGGCGACCACACCCAGGCCCCAACTGTCCAGCCAAACGCCTTTGATGACACGTTGCCCGATCATTGCCGGTAGGCTGATGAAAAATGGCAGAAGGATGATAAACACCAGTGCATAGAACGTCTTACGTCCGCCACCGCTTTCATAGTAGGTCTTTTCAACGCCGCTGTTTGCGGTGCTGACTGCCGGCCCCGCGTTTTCTGGCATACTCTGAGTTGCCCCATCCGCCACGATTGCCATCGGCTGACCTCCGTCGATTTAACTGCTCAACCTCAACATGCCTGCCGAGCCACTTTTCAGGTTCGGTGACAAGAGCATGTTGAGCCCCGCGCTGAACACCACTATATCTCAGATAATCGTGTTTTCTCCAAGGTGATGAAAAATGTTCCCATTTTCAAAGAAAGTCGAAATTCCAACCCGGGATCACGCCCTGCCCGGTCGACCAGCACCGATCCCGACAGCCGAAACCCACGACGTTTTCAGCCGAAAACTGGCTGAACCGTATCCAGATGGTGTCAAACAAGTAGTCTTCGGCATGGGTTGCTTCTGGGGGGCCGAGCGAATGTTCTGGAACCTCGGTCCGGATGCGGTCTGGATCACGGCGGTTGGCTATGCGGCCGGCCATACGCCCAACCCAACCTATGAAGAGGTCTGCAGCGGCGGAACCGGCCACAACGAAGTGGTTCTGGTTGCCTATGATCCGGACGTCACACCGTTCGAGACACTGTTGAAAGTTTTCTGGGAGGGCCACGACCCGACACAAGGTATGCGCCAGGGTAACGATATCGGCACGCAGTATCGATCAGGCATTTACGTTACGGATGAGACACAACGCGCCGCCGCCGATGCTTCGCGCAAGGCCTTCCAGGATGTGCTGACGAACAATCGATTTGGCCAGATCACGACAGAGATTGTCGATCCTGGTCCCTTCTATTTTGCCGAAGATTATCACCAGCAGTATCTGTCGAAGGTGCCACACGGCTATTGTGGATTGGGCGGCATGGGGCTCAGTTGTCCTGTTGGCGTCGCGGCTAACTGAGCAATTGCCTGGTCGTTAGATGCGGATTTTCCTGGTGTTAATCGCATGCGCGATACCCCATCAGGAAGCCGCCTTTCAACCGACGCTCAGGCTAGATTCATTTGTTCGTCAGTGCCATCATGAGATGGTACATCCCTCCCTGACCCTGAAGAGAGTGCCGCTTTGATCGATAAACGCGTTTCAAGCCTGACCGAGGCCGTCGCCGATGTAAAAGATGGGTCGACCGTACTCGTCAGTGGATTTGGTGGCGCCGGTAGCCCGATTGACCTGCTGCATGCCCTACTCGACCAAGGCGCATCCGGATTGACGTTGGTTTCAAACAACGCTGGCAATGGTCATATCGGCATGGCCGCCCTCATCGAAGCTGGCCGCGTCGCCAAGATTCTCTGCTCATTCCCACGCAGCGCGCAAAGCCAAGTGTTCACGGAGGCATACCGCGCGGGGGAAATCAAGCTTGAAGTCGTGCCGCAGGGGACACTTGCCGAGCGCATTCGATGTGGTGGTGCCGGCATTCCAGCATTCTACACCCCCACGTCAGGTGGCACGCCACTCGAAGAAGGCAAAGAAATCCGCGAGTTTGACGGGCAGCGTTGCGTTCTGGAGCCCGCCATCAAAGCAGACATTGCCCTCGTTAAAGCGAAGGCCGCGGACCGTTGGGGTAACCTCGTCTATTACAAGTCGGCGCGCAATTTTGGACCGATCATGTGCACGGCTGCCAAGTGCGCTATCGTTCAGGTTCGCGAATACGTTGAACTCGGTGATCTTGATCCCGAACACATTGTAACGCCCGGCATCTATGTTGACCGAGCGGTCTTGGTTGAGAACCCAATCGACGAAGAAAAGATGCTGAAAGCCGGCGAACACAGGAAACCGAAATGAGTGAAGCCTGGAACAACGATCAGATCGCAGCGTTTATCGCGCGGGACATTCCCGATGGTGCCTATGTAAATCTCGGCATCGGTCGCCCAGAAGCCGTTGCCAATCACATTCCGGCCGATAAGGAGATCATCCTACAATCGGAAAACGGGCTGCTTGGCATGGGCGGTGTCGCCTCAGATAATGAGCGAGATATGGAGCTTGTTAATGCCGGCAAGAAGCCGATCACGATGCTTCCGGGTGGTGCATTTTTTCACCACGCAGACTCGTTTGCGATGATCCGCGGCGGCCATCTTGATGTTTGTGTGCTCGGCGGCTTCCAGGTTGCAGCCAATGGTGATGTTGCCAATTGGTCAACGGGTGAGCCGGACGCCATCCCAGCGGTTGGTGGCGCTATGGATCTCGGTGTTGGCGCCAAGCAGATCTTCGTGCTGATGACGCACACGACCAAAGAGGGCGAACCGAAGCTGGTCAAGGAGATCTCGTATCCTGCAACCGCACGCGGCGCCTGCACACGGGTCTACACTGACCTTGCCGTACTCGCCGTTGCCGACGGCACGTTCATCGTCGAAGACATGGTTGACGGCATGACACTCGAAGAGCTTCAGAAACGCACGGCCGCTCCGCTAAAAGCGCAATAGAACCGAGCGCGCTGTCACGCATGCCGGGGACCGACAGCGGCTACAACGTCACCGACTTGATGACGTAGCCGCCGATGAACGCCACGGCACCAGCGCCAACAATGTATGGCAGCACATAAACAAACGCGGTCAGGGCTGCGAGCAGAGACTGGAAGACGGATATCAGCGCTGACCACATTCGCTTTGCGGCGATTTAGAGCAGAACCACAATCGCAATCATAACGATCGCGAGCACGGCCATTTTCCAAGCTGGTAGGCTCTGCCAATCGGAACGAAACACGCCGAAAATTTGCCCGAACGACCAAATCCACGCGAACTGTAGCGCATCGATAATTCCTGCGATCGCTTTCTGAATCAGATTGGCGATCTGCCGAATTGACTGCTCCATATGTCCTCTCCCCATAATTGGCCACCGATCAGCAAGCATTGATCACCAACCAGGCGATGGCACACTGTTACATGACCGATCAACGCACGGCCAGACGAGAGAATTTGATCCGTCAGCGTCTGATCACACCAAGTAGATCTTCCCGCGAGCGCTGGCATTCTGATAGGCTAACATCCAAGCTAGGCTACCAGACAATCATTACCTCAAACGTCATGGAGTTCGCATGTCCATCCCACCTTTAATCGTCGATCCGAACCACATTGTTATGACCGGCGAAAACCCTTTCGTGCGCCTCGCTGCCGAGGACACGGACCACTACACAACGTCCGTTAGCTTCTGGCGGATGACGTTCTGTCCCGCTGGCCCCGGCCACGTTCTGTTCGTGAAGAGCGAGCTCACCGGCGATCAGTGGCGCATCTATTCCGACAACGCTGCCATGACGCGTTGGCTGCAGCAAACGATCCAAGGCATGCTGGCACCTGAACTTAAAGACGAGAGCCTCGCTATTGTTGATGCGACCTTCGCTAAGTCTGGTGATCCGCTCAAATCGTATACGGAGACGATCACGGCTGGCGGCGACGAACTCGTGTGCAGCTGGTCCAACATGCGCGAGCCGATGATGTTGCACACTCAGCCGGGCACGCCACCGGGCCGACCCTATGGTCTCAACACGGTTTTCGTGCCGGCACTCGAGGCTTCCTTTTCTATCAACGGGCAGAATGCAGCCGGCAAAGCATGGCCGCGCGACCGCGATGGCCGGCCGTTCAGCACTTCCTCACTGGCGTTCTCGGAAAGTTGGACTGAAGCGCGTTGAAGCGCTGCAAAGTGAGTTAGGCGCCAAACACGCCTGCCTCACGAAACGCTGCCACTTCCGCTGGCGAATACCCGGCCTCGGCAAGCACCGCATTGATGTGCTCGCCGAGCACCGGTGCGGGACCAGTCACGGCCGGACCATCCTGGTCGGCGACGTATGCAGCGCCGATCAGTTGTACGTTCTCGCCAGTTGCTGCCGTCGCGCTTGCCGGTACTGGCGCATCAACAAGAATGCCGCGATGCGCAAGTTGCGGATCAGCGAGAACGCCCTGGTAATCACGGATCGGCGCATGCGGGACTTTGGCTGCTGAAAGACGCTCCAACCAGTGCGTCAGCGGCCTTTCGCGCATTGCGGCAGCAAACATGTCTCGAACCTCGTCATGATTATCGCGCATCGTCTGCGTGCTCTGCAGGCGCGAATCTGATGCATCCAGCTCAAGCACCTCAACAATGGCGGCCGCGTGTTGTTCCGTCAGACCTGTAATCTGGAGGTAACCATCTGATGCGGGGAACACGTTCGACGTCGGCGTCATCACAGGCGAGTTGTTGCCGTTAAGTTTGAACTCTTCTCCGCCGACGATATGGCTCGACATCAACGGTGACATCATCCACATCGCGGTATCCATCATGGCAACGTCGAGGCGTTGACCGAGGCCGGCATCGCGGCGCCGATGCAATGCCGCTGAGATCGCAAATGCCGCCGTCACAGCTGTCGACATGTCGACAACCGTATAACCGGTGCGCGTTGGGCCGGTCTCAGGGTGCCCCGTCACCGACATCATGCCGGACGCCGCCTGGATGGCACCATCATAAGCTGGCGCACCAGCTTTAGGGCCCTCTTGGCCGTAACCCGATACGGAGCAATAGATGATGTCCGGTTTGATCGCCCGCACGGCGTCATAGCTGTAACCTAATGTTTCAATCACTCCTGCTCGGAAATTCTCAACGAGGATATCGCTACTCTCGATCAGACGGTGAATGATCGCCTTGGCCTGTGGATGCTTGAGGTCAATCGCCAGCGACCGCTTACCCGTGTTGAGCGACATGAACCCGGGTGACATGCCATAGTCGTCAAACTTGTCCGTCTTCATGAGGCCACGGAACTGATCGCCGGCAACCGGGTTCTCAACCTTGATGACATCAGCACCCTGCATCGCGAAAAAGTTCGTACAGGCGGGGCCTGCGAGCACCTGGCTGAAATCCAGAATGCGCAATCCGGCGAACGCGTGCGGCATGATCCAAATCCTTTAATGATTTAACGAAATGGTACGCCAAGGCCGCCTCCTCGGGAATCCGATTGGTGATTAGGCGGCATGTCTGACGTCACAGCAGTTGTATCGTGTCTACCAAACGGTTTCAGCATAACCTCAAGGCACGCTCGACTTTGCAGCCACAACTGTGAGAAAACACCTCACTGTGATCCAACAAACGTGGGACGCTCATGCTAAACCAGCAAGAAAACGATGATCTGACACGCGTTGGTCCCTCCAGCAAAGCTGGCGCCGTGCTTCGTCGCTACTGGCAGCCAGCAGCACTCACCGTTGAGCTCGTTGGCAACCGCCCCGTCGTCCCAGTCAAACTGCTCGGCGAAGACTTGGTGTTGTTTCGCAACGAAAACGGCGAGCTCGGATTGATCGGCCGACACTGTCCGCATCGCGGCGCTGACCTATGCTATGGCCGTTTGGAAGACAATGGTCTGCGCTGTCCGTTCCATGGCTGGCATTTTGATCGCACAGGACAATGTGTTGAACAGCCGGGCGAGCCCGACGGCAGCCGCATGCACGAAAACATCAAGACCGCATCATATCCGGTTGTCGAAAAGAACGGCGTCGTCTTTGCCTATATGGGGCCTAGCGAACCGCCTGTCTTTCCCGCCCTCGATTGTTTTGCGGCCCCAGACAGTCATGTGTTTGCTTTCAAGGGGCGCTGGCAATGCAACTGGCTACAGGCGATGGAGGTTGGCATCGACCCAGCGCACGCTTCGTTCCTGCATCGCTTCCTCGAAGACGAAGACCCATCTGATGGTTATGGCAAGCAATTCCGCGACACAGCTGCCAACACCGAAATCCCGATGACACAGCTGCTGCGCGAGTATCCGCGACCTGAGATCCAGGTCGAGCAAACCGATTATGGTCTCCGCCTCATTGCACTGCGTCACTTGGACGACGGCCGCACGCATGTTCGTATCACAAATCAGATTTTCCCTGAGGCGATCTGCATTCCGATGTCGAATGAAATGACGATCACGCAGTGGCATGTGCCGGTCGATGACGAGACTTGTTACTGGTACTCGATGTTTACGAGTTTTGGACAGCCCGTCGACAAGGACGTGATGCGCGAACAGCGGCTGCAAGAACATCGGTTGCCAGACTATGCGCCGCTCAAGAATACGCAGAACAACTACGGCTTTGATCCCGACGAACAGCGCACCAAGACCTACACCGGCATGGGGCTCGACATTAACGTCCACGACCAGTGGGCGGTTGAATCGATGGGGCGCATCCAGGATCGGACACAAGAGCACCTCGGCAAGACAGATGTTGGCATCATCAAATACCGCCGCATGCTGCGCGCCGCGATTGAAGCGTTGCAGCAGAATGATGAAACATCGTTGCCCATGAACAATGGCTCGGATATCTCAAATATCCAGGGCCCGGTTTCGATCGATGCGATCAGTGCCGTCGACCAGGATTGGGAAGACGTCTGGCGATCCAGTGACCTAGCACGCCGAGAGAAAAGCGAATGGGACGCCTCCTTGTAATAACAGGCGTTGATGTAAATGTTCTTATCGGTTCAGGCTCGGCAGGTTGCAAGACATGGTCTCAAAGTCATCATCAGATCTGGCCGATGGACTGCTGGCGCGATCGCATTTGCTATCGGCCGACGCGTGTCGTCTAGCCGAAGACGTGATTGCCCGTGTTGAAGCAGAGCAACTTGAAACGGTTCGCCTTGTTTTTCCCGATCAACACGGCATTCTGCGCGGCAAAACCATTGTTGCATCCGCACTGCGCGCCGCATTCAATAGCGGCTTAACGGCACCGTCAACCGTTCTGTTTAAGGATACATCGCAACGCACTGTGTTCCCCGTCTGGCAAGCGGATGCCGGCTTCGGGGAAGGCATATTGACCGGATCGGGCGATGTGCTGCTGGTACCAGATCCAACAACGTTTAAAATCCTGCCGTGGTCACCAAAATCCGGCTGGTTGCTGTGTGACGTTACCCGAAAAGATGGGACCGCTCTCTCATTTGTGCCGCGCACGGTTCTACGCCGCGCGATTGAGCAACTGGCGGCAGCCGGCTTTGATATGATTGCTGGTTTGGAAGTTGAATTTCACGTCTTCCGCGTCACAGATCCACGCACTGCCCCCGCCGATGCCGGCATGCCCGCGGCTGCACCGGAGGTATCTTTCCTGACTCGGAATTTTGAACTGCTCGGCGAAGCTAGATACGACGCCTTTGAAGACGTCGTTGACCTGCTCCGGCGCCATTGCATCGCGCTCGGCCTGCCGATTAGAGCTATGGAAGCTGAGTTCGGGCCAAGCCAACTGGAATTTGTGTTTGATCCCGCCGGACCGCTCGAACAAGCAGACGCTATGACTTTGTTTCGCTCGATGGTGAAGCAGGTCTGCGCCCGACAGGGCCTGCATGCAACTTTTATGAGCCGCCCCAAGTTTGATGCCTGTGCCGCTAACGGCTGGCATCTGCATCAATCTCTTATCGAGCGCAAGAGCGAGCGCAATGTTTTCATCCCCAGCCAGGACGGTACGATCAGTGAGGCCGCAAGCGCCTGGATTGCCGGTCTGCTGCAGCATGCCCGTGAGACATGCCTGATCACAACACCGACAATCAATGGCTATCGCCGCTACCAAGACTACCAGCTCGCGCCGAACCGTATTCAATGGGCGTATGACAATCGCGGCGCCATGATCCGCGCGCTGATGCAGCCGGGCGATGCAGCTAGTCGCATCGAGAACCGCGTCGCGGAGCCGGCTGCCAATCCATATTACGTCCTTGCCAGTCAGATCGTTGGCGGATTGAGCGGCATGCAACAGGGGCTGACTGCTCCGGCACCGATTGAAGAACCCTATAATAACTCAGCGCCAGCTCTGCCGGGCAATCTACTGGAAGCCATCGAGGCCTTCGAAACGGGCAATCTTTACAAAGGCGCCTTGGGCGAAGAGTTCGCGAAGTACTACGCGCATTTGAAGCGTGCGGAGTGGGACCGCTACATCTCAACGATCTCAGATTGGGAGCAGCGCGAATACTTCTCGCTATTTTAGCACAGGCCTACTTGGAGCCCGTCTTCTTGAGCGCGCCGACGAGTTGATCCACCCCATCTAGAACATTGCCGTCATTGCTGATCACAATCTCAGCATCGCTCAGTTCAAATGTACTGACGTCGCGAGCCAACCGTTCGGCGATTTCCAGCGTTGTTTCTCGTCCACGCATGGCAAGCCGTGCAGCGCGCACTTCACGTGGCGCATCGATGTATAGTGCGACCAATTTTTGGAAACGTTTACGTGCTTCAGCGACAACAGTGCGTGACGTGTTGAACACGACTGTCTTGCCGGCATGCACTCCGTCGTCAACGACATCGGATGCAACGCCATAAATCAGCCCATGCGCTTGCCAAGACAGAGCATAAGCGCCGGCGCGCGCTGCCGCTGTCATTTCCTCATGCGTCGCGGGGTCGTGTGCTTCCGCTGCGTGCACCGGACGACTGATGATACGCTTTGGGAAAACAAAGCGCGTGTCGGGTTGCAGCTCCGCAGCAGCGCCGCGAAGCAATGCATCCTTGCCGGCGCCGCTCGGTCCGACGACAAGCACAACGACGCCCGGGCCAAATATTGACCTCGAATGCTGAATGCCGGCTCGTGCAGGCAATGCGTCGTCCACCACGGTAGCCCTCTCGGATAATCGGGAAAGTTTCATTGAACATATGTCCGCCAAAAAAGGAGGCGAAACTCTCCTGACACCCTATGTCAGGAAGCTTGAATAAAAGCACACTTCGATGATGCGATCGATTGTATCGTCTGATTGGCAACTCGTACGTCATAGTTCGCGTTTAACGGCGTTCGCTTCGCTAGCCGCAATCAACGACACCGATAGAAAGCACTATAGATGGCATTTGAAGACCTTGCTGCTGCAAATCTGAATGATGGATTTGTTGTCGCCATTTCGATTGAAGCGAAACCGGGCGATGGTGATGCTGTGGCGACAATTCTCGAGCAATTGATCGCGCCGACAATGGCAGAGGTTGGTGTCAAATTCTTCATTCCATACCGCTCACCGACCAACCCACTCTCGTTTTTTGTCTATGAACTCTATCGTGATCAGGCTGCCTGGGATGCTCACAACGATTCCGATTATTTTCAATCCGCAGTCAAAGAACTGCTGCCGCGGGTCGCAAAGAGAGAGCGCATACCCTTCGTACCGTACGTTTGAGGCTGGCGGCTGGCGGCTGGCTGATTAATTGGGTTTCGCGAATCTAAAAATTAATGAGGCGATTGCGCGTGGTCCTCAAAGCGCATTAGCGTTTCAACCATGCAATGAACCAGACCAAACCAGCAATCGATCACGATGCCTTGAAATCGCGCTATCCAGATTTAAGTGCGTGTCGGACTGGTCTCGTCGATCAGGTATTTAACGAAACGTTGACCAGCATCAGGATCGAAAGAACCGAATTTCTGAAACCGGATCATACCCCATTTATCGATGAACGACATTTCGGGCGTCCCACTGGTACGATAGCGAGACATCGTAACAGGCGTATGCCGGCCCGCAACATGGCGATCAATGCCAACCGGCATCGTTATGCCTTTCTCCTTAACGTAACTCCGTAGCTTTTTTTCGTTCTGGTAAGAGTGCCCCTCGAAGACCGTGTGTATTTTGACCAGTGCTAGCTTTTCTTCAGAGATTTCACGCGCGAAGACTTTTTGCCAGTGCTTCAAGAGTGGCCCCGAAAAAGAGTTGCAGCCAGGGCACCAGAGCTGGAAAAAGTCGATCACAATCACCCGGCCACGCAGCGTATCCACATTGCCACCGTCGCTGTTCAACCATTGGACGATATCCCATTGCGGTGCCTTGACGCCTTTCGCCGGGCCGTCGGCTGCCAGAGCCGGGCCGCTACTGGCATTCCCCAGCGTCACACTCGACGTGCCAACCAACGCTGCTGCACCAGATACGAACCCGCGCCGCGTCAACGCATCGCCAGCGCCTGCAATCTTGGATCGTGTCATGATGTTGTCTCCGCTCCTCAGCATCCATAAAACTAGAACCGTCCGCAATGTCCGGGCAACCAACAAATGTGTGATGCACCGTCCTTCAATGGCTCGTGCAGATTCTGCGTGCTGGCCGACAGTTACTGTCTTGGCAACACAGACAGCCGCACGGTTTCCGGATTGAGACAGACTTCGTTGCTGCAGGTTTGCGCCGTAAACTCCAAAACAGCCGCGCTATCTTTGACCTTAGCTGCCTGAATGGTCAGTTCGACATCGCCTTCGTACAAGGCCAGTTCTTTAACGTGAAACCCAAGTTTTAACCTTTTTGCCGGCGGGTAAACAACCTTGGGTAAAGAGATCGTGTCTGCTTGACCGTCGCCTGCCACTTTCAGAACTGTTGGCACAAAAAACTCTTCAAGCGGCTTGTGCCCGTTGATGTGCCAGCCGGGGGCAATTGAGATCCGCACTTTGATCAAATCACTCGCGGACTTTTTCGTCGCAAGCACACGTACTCGACCTTTGGCAATCATTCGGACAGGACCAACTTCGCCACGTAGATGCTGCTGGGCGGCACGAACAGCGTACATGTTCTCGCCCGGGTTCTCCTGCGCCGCGCCTGACATCGATGCGAGAAGTTGGTCGGCGTAGTTCCGATATTGCAGATCAAGCTCACGGCGCGCGAGACGGGCAAATAGCTCGATGGCCACTGCATTGCCGGAAGGTTGCTCCGTGTCGGACAACATTTTGGGGCGAAAGAAGCCACCTACTTCGGACAGAAAATAGTCATTTGCGTCCGGATCGTGAAATTTCGTGTGCATGTCGGCTGCCAGTTTCTTGGCACGCTCCAGCCAAACCGTATCGGCGGTTGCATCGTAAAGCGCCAGATAGCCAAGCGACATGAAAGCATAGTCCGGCTGGGTGGCTGCAAGTTCTGCGCGGCCATCAAAGCTGTAGCGTTTGAGTTGTCCAGCGGCACCGCCAAGGTCCTGCCAGAAGAATGTTGCGGCCTTGAGTGCGGCAGCCTCATACCGCTCGTCACCAAACACGGCGGCGGCCTCAGAAAGCGCCAAGATCATTGCACCGTTCCAAGCGGTTAGTATTTTTTCATCACGCCGCGGTGCCTTGCGCTGTTTTCTGGCGGTGCGCAGTTTTTTCCGAATATGAGCAAGGCGCCGATAGACATCCGCCACTGTCTGCTTTTCGGTCTTGGCAATCGCTTCCGCGGACGTTGCAATATGCAGAACATAGCGCCCTTTGAATTGAGGTGCGATCGCTTTACCGAAGACGCGCAAGGCAAACGCGTTGTCGTCCGGCCCCAATGCTGCTGCAAGCTCATCATCGAGCCATGTATAATGGAGGCCGTCTTCGGATTTTGATCCATCACGCGCCATCTCAGGATCAAGCGACGTATAGAAGCCTCCATTTGGCGCTGTCATATCGCGCAAGACGAAATCCAGCAGACCGCGCGCGCTGTCGCGATAGCGCGGATACCCTGTGATCCGATAGGCTTGTAGTAATGCCCGCGCTATGCCCGCCTGATTGTACAGCATCATCTCGAAATTCGGCTGGCGCCATTGCGGATCGGTCGCGTAGCGGTGAAAGCCACCGCCGACCTGATCGCGAATACCGCCTTTGATCATGCCATCGAGCGTGCGGGTCGCCGCCGTCAGTGCAGCCTTATCACCGGCCAATTCCCAGCGATCGAGCAGGAACAACAACGCCGTCTCATTGGGTGATTTCGACGGTCCACGGGCTCCACCGTTAACGGGATCGAAGCCTGACACCATCTGTTTGGCGACGGTCTCAAAAAAAGCCGGCGTCAATTCCTTTGCTGCGACCCGGTGCGACATGACCTGGGCGATCATGTCTGCAATCTGGTTGGCCTGTCCGACAATTGCAGACTGATCCGAAGCCCAACGGTTCGCCACCTCAGTTAACAAACCTGAAAAGACGTCGGGTGGGAAATAGATGCCGCCATGAAATGGTTTCAGGTCAGGGGTCAAGAAGACGTTGTTGGGCCAGCCGCCAGCCTGATTGATGAGTTGTGTTGAGAGCATATACGTCTCGTCAACATCAGGGCGGCGCTCGCGATCAACTTTAATCGCCACAAAATACTTGTTGAGAATGTCTGCAATCTGCTGGTTGGAATAGCTTTCGACCAGCATCTGGTGACACCACAGACACGTCGAATAACCGATTGAAAGCAGGATCGGTTTGTTCTCACGTCGGGCGCGGGTAAAAGCTTCCTCGCCCCAGGGATACCAATCAACCGGGTTGTCGGCATGCTGCCGCAGATAGGGCGAAGCCTCTTTGGCTAGTCGGTTCTGTTTGGCCGTCGCAACGTTGCTGGCAGTGAAAATCGCGACAACGGCGATCGCCATCCATACCAAAATCGAACGTCGCATATGATAGCCGCCTTCTGATTACCTGTCGCAAATCTTGCCTCGTTGCGCACTTAGCGCGAGGCCATTGCTCGTAATCAAAACACGGCAGAACACGATAGCGTGAACCAAACAGTCGCAAACACAGCGAATGCCAATTCGGCTATCACGCTTTGCGCGACACACTCACGTTTTACGCGACACGGGCGCCATGACGACGCTATGGCCGAAGCCACTCGATGCCACCGGCATGATTGTAACCGCCTGGGGCTGGCCGGCAGGTGCACTGGAAAGAGTTTGCTTGTACATTTTCCATCTCCACGATCGATGTTTGGCAACCGCTAAAATCGACATCTGGACATCAACATATCGAGACTACGCGCGCTCTGCGGCGTTTCGCATCACTCGACTAACAACTAACTTAATTCGATGCCGCGAAGAGTGAACCGTTTACCAAGGGCGCGTCGCCTTTCACAACTCGAACAAGTTGTGAAGATAAGCGATATTAGCTCTTCCCTTTCGACCGTCTCAGGTTAAGACTTGCCTCCAACCAATCAATTGATATCTCGCAATATGCACCGTTTGCTTTCATTGATATGCCTGATCCTCGCGACGCTCCCGGTTGAGGCGCAGGAGCGACGTGCGCTGTTGATTGGCAATCAAGCCTACGCACTCCAGGTCGGCGCGCTTGCGAACCCAATCAACGATGTCAATCTGGTCGCCGCATCGCTGCGCCGGATCGGATTCACTAGTCGCAACATCACCATCGTCAAGAATGGCAACCGTCGGACCATTTTGCGCGCCATCGATCGCCACGCGAAAGCCCTGAAAGCTGCTGGCCCGGATGCCATCGGCTTTCTCTATTATTCTGGGCATGGCGCGGCCAACAACCAGAACCGGCGCAACTACCTCATCCCGGTCGGGGTCAAACGCCTCGATGCGGATGTCTGGTACGATTCTATCCCGCTCGATGAGATCGTCTCATCGCTGAAAGAGCTGTCAGCCAACGCGGCGCACTTCGTGGTGTTTGACGCCTGCCGCAACCTACTCAACTTGCCAACCAAAGGCGGCAAGGGTTTTGTCCCCGTTGCGACGCGGCGTGGCATGTTGATCGCATTCTCAACAGATCCGGGGCAGACCGCAAGTGACCACGGCCAAGGCAGTGGGCCCTACGCTGCAGCCCTTGCTGCCGAGTTGGTCAAGCCCGGTGTTGATCATCTCGACCTGTTCCAAAACGTCAAAGAAACCGTTTACGCCAAGACGCGCGTGCAGGTGCCTTGGACGCGTGATGGCATGCTGCAGCGTGTCTATCTTGGTGGGCGCGTCGCATCCAATTCTCAGCCGGCGGCGGCGCTGAATCCTGCTGCCCGTGACTGGCAAATCGTCAAAGACACTAAAAATGCGGTTGCGCTGCGCGCGTTCGCCAAACGCTACAAAGGCACGGTGTTCGCCGACATGGCCACCGCCATGGCAACGAACATGACAGGCACGGGCACTGTTGCACCGAAGGTTCGTCTAACGCCGCCGGGAGTTCTTTTCAAAAAACGCTCCCCAAAACGCCCAGGCCAGACGTTTCGCGATTGTCCAGCCTGCCCGGCCATGGTTGTCGTACCGGCAGGCAAATTTTTGATGGGGTCTATCAGAGGCGGCAAGAATGAGAGGCCCAAGCACAAAGTAACAATCCCCAAAGCCTTTGCCGTCGGTAAATACGAAGTCACGTTTGATGAATGGGATGCCTGTGTGGCCGATGGCGCCTGCCGTTATCAACCGAAGGACGAAGGTTGGGGACGCGGGCTTCACCCTGTCATTCACGTCTCATGGAACCAAATTACGAACCAGTTCCTTCCATGGCTCAGCAAGAGAACAAACAAAACCTATCGCTTACTGACAGAGGCGGAATGGGAATATGCAGCGCGGGCCGGATCACGGCAAAAATACCCTTGGGGGCAGATCAAAAGCCTTGTTGCAAGCCGCGCGTACGCCAACTATGGCATCGACGATTGCTGTGGTGGCATCGCCCAAGGTGCCGACAAGTGGATTAATTCAGCGCCCGTCGGTCAACTGTTGTCTAACAAGTTCGGCCTCCACGACATGATTGGCAATGTCTATGAATGGGTTCAGGATTGCTACGTTGACCGATACACCTCTGCTCCCGCTGACGGACGCGCTGTCACGACAGGTGGCTGCGCTAGACACTCGGTCCGTGGCGGCTCCTGGATATCAGGCCGAGACAATATCAGGACTGCAGCGAGAGGCTTCGATGCACCAGGTAACGCTTCCGTATTTGTTGGCTTCCGCGTCGCCCGCGATCTTCCTTGACCACCCACCTACTGCAACTCCTTCGTCTTCAAGAACGTAATCTCTTCGTTGTTGGTTTCCTTGAAACTCAGATCCCAGGCGCCGGCTGACAGATACACTGGATCGCCATCACGATCGGTCAGTACCTGGTTGAGGTTTGATCTGATGAACTTAGCGATCACCTTCTCATCGCCCTTCAACCAACGCGCCGCCGTATAATTGGTCGCCTCAAACTCGATCTGGACGTTGTATTCATTGAGGGCGCGGTCAGCGACCACGTCAAGCTGCAACGGGCCGATCGCGCCAACGATCCATTGCGTGCCGACATCTGGCTTGAAAATCTGCACAAGGCCCTCTTCGGAAAGATCCTGCAATGCACCGCGCAACTGTTTTACGCGCGTGGTATCGACCAGCCGGATGCGGCGCAGAATTTCCGGAGCGAATACAGGCAACCCGGTAAAGCGCAACTCTTCACCCTCGGAGAACGTGTCACCAACGCGGATGGTGCCATGGTTCGGGATACCGATAACGTCACCGGCGCCAGCTTCCTCAGCAATTTCACGGTCTTGCGCCAGAAAGATAATCGGACTGTGCACCATCACGTCTTTGCCGGTGCGGACCTGGCGCAGTCGCATGCCACGCTTAAAGTCGCCTGAACAGAGCCGCAGGAACGCGATCCGATCACGGTGCTTCTTGTCCATGTTGGCCTGCACCTTGAAGATGAAGCCGGTCACATCTTTCTCGGACGGCTCGACAACGCGACCTTCGGCCGGGCTTGGGCGCGGTTCCGGCGCGTGGTCTGCAACCAGATCAAGCAGTGCCTGAATGCCAAAATCGCGCAGCGCACTGCCGAATACGACTGGCGCCAGATGACCTGCGCGATAGAGCTCACGATCGAATTCCGCGTAACCGCCGACCGCCAGCTCCATGCTTTCGCGCGCCGTGTTTAGAATATCGATGTCCTTGACCATGCCATCGAGCTGCGGATCATCAATGCCACTGCATTCGACGACGTGATCAAACGTCCCGGATTCGTTTCTTGACGTCAGGAACTTGTTTTTTTTGGCGTCGTAAAGCCCTTCGAAGCGACCGCCCATGCCGACCGGCCAGACAAACGGTGAAATCTCAAGTTGTAGCTCATCCTGGATCTGATCGAGCAATTCGAACGGATCGCGGCCTTCACGGTCGACTTTGTTGATAAACGTAATGATCGGGATGTCGCGCAGCCGGCACACTTCGAACAGCTTGCGCGTCTGGGTCTCGATACCGCGCGCTGCATCAATCACCATAATGGCCGAGTCAACCGCTGTCAGCGTCCGGTAGGTGTCTTCGGAGAAATCCTCGTGGCCCGGCGTATCAAGCAGATTGAACTGCAGCCCACGATGCGTAAACGACATCACCGAGGAAGTTACCGAGATCCCCCGTTCCTGCTCGATTTTCATCCAATCCGAGCGCGCCCGGCGGGCTTCACCGCGCGCTTTGACGTTACCGGCTAGATGGATCGCGCCGCCAGCGACGAGAAGCTTTTCCGTTAGCGTTGTTTTACCGGCGTCCGGATGCGAAATAATCGCAAACGTGCGGCGATCACTGAAGGGAATCGGCATGATAGGGCTTTCGGGAAATGCGAATCTGTGGCGACACCTTTAGCCTGCGACGCGGCAATTGGCGAGCGGCTGGGTGCGGCCAAATCAGCCAATCCATACACAACCTCTCATCGTGCTCAGTTAGTTGATTGACGCGAGGGGGGCTGATAGAGGTTAATGCAGTAGAACTTACGTCAATCATGGAGACGACATTGACTCACAATTTGGCACAAAAAGGCGTGCAACGGGCAGTATTGCTCGGCTTCCTGGTGTTTGCACTGGCGGCGCCTGCTGCTGCTCACCACCCACTCGGCGGCGCGACGCCTGAAACTGCCTGGCATGGCCTGTTGTCTGGCATCGGGCATCCGATCCTCGGGTTTGACCACCTCGCGTTTGTTATCGCAGTTGGCGTCGCCTCGGCGTTTGTCGGCTTGCGCTACGCTGCTCCCGCGATTTTCATCGGCGCCACACTCGTCGGCTGCCTCGCCGTGCTCAATTTCGGTCAGCCATTTGCTCAGCTCGAGATGATGATTGCGGCCTCTGTTGCTCTGATCGGCATCATGGTGATGTCTGGTCGTTCGATTGGAACACCGGTTTATGTCGGATTGTTCGCGCTGGCCGGCCTTTGCCATGGTGGCGCTTATGCTGGCGCAATGGTTGGCGCTGAACCGACACCGATCGTTGCTTATCTGGCCGGCCTCGGGCTTGCCCAATACATGATCGCCGCCACAATGACTTGGATAACGGTATCCGCATGGCAGGCTTCGTCAACTGCAGCACTCCAGCCTCGTCTTGCCGGTGCTGTTGTTGCAGGCGTCGGACTGACATTCCTACTTGAGCACGTCGAGAAGCTCGCCTTCGGAGTTTGATGCGGTCTTGACCTCCAGCTCTACCACCACGACGACGCCGGCTGCTGAACCCCAGCGGCCGGCATTGCCACCTAGTCCCTGCGTCGGCATCTGCGCTCTCAAGGGCGACTTTTGCTACGGCTGCGGGCGAACAAGCGACGAGATCGCAGCTTGGGGCAGCTTGACGCCCTCAGAGCAATCAACCGTCTGGGCTGAATTGCCGGGCCGGCTAGCTGCATTCGGCTTCAAAACATTTCGATTAGCAGCCAGTCCCATCGTTGTTGGTGACTTCATCGGGCGCACATTTCGCGAAACCACCGGACGTTGGCGCCTCGTCAGTGCCAGCCTCGAAGGAAGTTTTTCGGTTACAGCCGACGTCCGGCCTGAAATCTCTGAAACTGAACGACAAGTGCAGGCGATCGCCGCGACTGGCGAAACGCTGACGCTGATCAAGCACGACCGCGTGCGCGTATTCGGTTTTGCCAGCGGCGCCAATGACGCTCAGATGGACACCATCGCTCTTGTCCTGCCAAAGGGCCGGGCCCAGCGCGACCTGAAAGATCAAGATGATTTAGCCAATGCTGGCTCTGGCACCCGGCTCCCAGTGGCAGAACCGTTTGCGCTTGCTCGCTTGCTTGGCACCGACATCGATCTAGCGACTTCTTCGAGCTGGCCCGAGGTATCCGCAAAAGCTGAGCAGCTGCTGGCCAACGGCCAAGGTCGCCTCTGCATACACAATGCTCTTGGCTCGATCACAACGTCGAAAGCACACTTTGCAGCGGATGGCGTGCCGGCTGATGCCAACGCACCGAGCGACGTGAAGATCTCTAGAGCGTTTGTTGCCGGAGCGATCTTCCATGCCGATGATCCGACGTGGCTTGCGGCAGCCCTCGCGCCCTAAGCCTCCCCCCAAACAAGGAATTTGCCATGACTGATAATCCCAATCGTGCCTCATGGCTGCGCATCGACAACCTCACCAAGCCAGCCCCTGTGATCGCGGCAATGTGGGAAGAGAGCCAGAAGCGTCTCGGCTATGTTCGTGAGTTCCTAAAGATGCCATTCGAGCCGGACCGCTTGTCGCTGTTCCAAGGCTACGTCAACCGATTGATGCGCAGCGATGACTGTCTGTTGTCAGGACTTGAACGCGAGCTGATCGCTCTGGTTGTCAGCCTCGAAAACCGTTGCGAGGCGTGCATCATCACGCATGCGGGCGCCGTCGAGGCGTATGGCATGGAAAAGCGCAATTTGAACGTGCTGCTCGCCAACTGGCGCCGTGCCAAACTATCTGAGCGCGAACGCGCGCTTGCCGAATTCGCATCCGACCTAACGGAACATTGTGAGATGGCAAGCGAAAACGATCTCGACGAACTGCGTGACGTCGGTCTCAGCGAAGCGGAAATTCTCGAAACCGTACAGATTGTTGCGATCTTCAACGCCACCAACCGGCTCAACGCCGGCCTTGGCATCAAGGTCGATGACGGCGCCCACGATGCGCTGCGAAAAGGTTAAGCGCACTCTAAAAGGACATTATCATGGCCATCGAAAACCTCGACGAAATGCTACAGCAGGCGTTTGACGAGAGCTCCAAAATCTACCAGGAACGCGGCTTCCAGCGCCGCATCGGATTTGGCAAGAAGCCAGCGCTGGTCAGTATCGATCTCGCCAATGCCTGGACCCGCCCCGGCAATCCGTTCACCTGCGATATGGAGAAGATGGACAACGAGATCATTCCGGGGATGCAGCGCTTGCTTGAAGCGGCACGGGCGAACGGGCATGTCGTTGTGCATGTCACAACCGCTTATCAGAACACAGACCGCAATGATCCCCACACCGACATGGGTCAGTGGCACAACAAGATTCCCGTTGAAGCGGTCAGTCTTGAAGACGAAGAACTGTGGGCAATCGACTCCCGCATCGCACCGATTAAGGGCGAATGGGTGATGATGAAGAAGCGCGCATCTGCGTTCTCCGGAACACCGCTTGCGGGCTATCTGCAGACCTGCGGGGTTGATACCATCATTTTTACCGGCGTCACCGCGACTGCCTGTGTCAGAACATCGATTTGCGATGGCCTACAGGAAGGCTTTCGGACGATCGCTGCCAGGGAATGCATCGGCGATCGAGTGCCCGGCGCAGTTGCCTGGAACCTCTATGACATTGACGCAAAGTTCGCCGATGTCGAACCGGTCGACACTTGCGTCAACTATCTCAACAACGTCGAGGGCTGGAACAACGAGGCGGGTTAACGCTATGTTCCCTCACGATGTTGCCTGCAATGGATCTTTCGTCCGAGAGGGTATTTTGTAGTCTCTACATCACTCCAATACCCAGCTGGCGTCGATGATTGACCAGTTGGGGGAGGGAATTCTTACTATGCGCCTTTCAATGATTTCGGCGGCGCTTGTTGCAGCTCTCATCGGCTATGGTTCGACGATCGCACTGGTGCTGGCTGCGGCTCAGGCTGTTGGGGCCAGCCCGGCACAATCGGCATCCTGGGTCGCAGCCGTATGCTTCGGCAAAGCGATCGGATCGGCGCTGCTCAGCACGTGGAAGCGCGTACCTGTTCTGCTCGCCTGGTCGACGCCAGGTGCAGCCGTCATCGCAGCATCAACCGGCGTCAACATCAACGAAGCAGTTGGCGCCTTTGTGTTTGCCGGCTGTCTGATCGCACTTACTGGCTTATTGCCACCGGTCAATCGCATGGTGAGCGCCATTCCAACCGGCATTGCTTCCGGCATGCTCGCCGGTGTGCTGCTACCATTCTGCATCGCGGTTGCCACCTATGCAGAAAGCGACCCTCATCTGGTCGTGCCACTGATTGCAGTGTTTCTTGTCGTTCGGTTGATCAACCCTTTGTTTGCCGTTCTCGTTGCACTGGCCGGTGGCGTCGCCATTGCGGCATTGCTTACTGATTTTACAATGCCCGTCTTCCAGCTCGACCCTCAACCATTTGTATTCATCATGCCAGCATTCTCGGTGCCGGTTCTGATCGGACTTGGCTTGCCGGTTTATCTCGTCACCATGGCTTCGCAAAACCTGCCGGGCTTTGCCGTCCTTCGCTCCAACGGCTATGAGCCACCGGTCGCAGCGGCCCTCGGTGTAACGGGTGTTGGCTCTGCGATTGCTGCCCTGTTTGGTGCACACACCTTTAACATGGCGGCCATCACAGCCGCCATCTGTGTCAGCGATGACGTCCATCCGGACAGATCCCAGCGCTGGAAAATCGGGCTTCCCTACGCCGCGATATGGATCAGCCTTGGTGTGCTCGGCCCTGTCATCATCCCAAGCATCTTGGCGCTACCGAAGGCGATCGTCGCGGTGATTGCCGGACTAGCACTGATCGTGCCGCTGATCGGCGCGCTGGCTTCGGCTTTCGAAGTGCCCGCGACACGCTTCGCGGCCGCTGCAACATTCCTCGTAACAGCCTCAGGCATTGCAGCGTTCGGTATTGGCGCGGCGTTCTGGGGGCTGATGGCAGGGCTCGTCATTCATCTGATGGAGCCACTCACAAGAACTCAGCCTCCGCGGTGATCCCCCCGGAAAGCACACGAGCATTTTTTTTCGGGAGCCCAAACCCAGCCCAATCCAACAGCTTAGAGTTTACTCAACGCTCGCACTCGGTCGTGCCTTTGCTCTAGCATGATGCGTGACAATATTCTTCAGCTCGGTACTAATCGGCTGGCCAACTTTGCTGAAGAATTCCAGGAACGTGAACAGTAGAATATCGGCCAGTGTAAAGCGCTCACCGCAGACCCATGTCTTACCCGCCATCTCACCGTCGAGCCAACCAAGGACATCCTGCGCGCAGGCTTTGAGATCATCCGAGGCTTGCGGGATTACGCGCATGCGAGGCTCGAACATCTTGATGCCTTCGCCGTACCGAAACCCGTTTGCCATTGGCTCGCAGATACCGAGATCGATGCGCCGTACCCACATCCGCGTTTCCGCACGCTCTTCCGGCGTTGTGCCGATCAACGCCGGTGACGGGTGCAGCTCTTCGAGATACTCACATATCGTCGTGATCTCAGAGATCAGTTGCCCGCCGTCAGTCACCAGCGCCGGACTCTGACCGCGCGGATTGATTTTCAGGAAGTCCGCCTCGCGATTGACGCCTGCCCGAATATCGACTTCCTCACGCGGCACATCGATGCCTTTTTCAGCAATGAACATTTTGACGACGAGTGGGTTTGGACCAACGGATTGATAGAGTTTCATCGTGGTTGCCTTCAGCTAGTGCCATTGAATGAATTGTTCGAACGAAGCCAGCGTGGCGCTCGAGCGCTCTAGCCGCTTTATAGCAGTCCCAAGCCGAGCGTCTTATATAGGTTTGATACCGTTGGCGCTCGCTGCCGCCTTTGATCTTGGCTTCATCGATTGGTATTGCGCAATCAGCCCGCTCATCTGCTTGTTATAATCGGCAACGTTCTGCGCCAACGTATCGACAAGGCTGTCAATGCCATCAAGACGCGCGTTCTGCACCGTATCAACCGGTGTACTCGGCGTGATCGTGATCATGTTTGATGCGTCGCTCTGTTTTTGCAGCTCGTCTGAGAGGCTTGCCATCTGCTGATTGAGCAGAGCAACGCTGTTGCTCAGCGCGACCACTGCATTCTCGAGCGAAACAATGCGGGCATCCTGATGCGTGTCGACAATTGGCTGTGACACTGTCACGGTCGGTTGGATTGGCTGCTGATACGGAGTGACACCGCCGCCTGTCATCGAGGCCAGGGCTGTTCAACGCTAACTACATGAAGCGATAATTGAGCGGCCGTGTGATGTCGAGGACGTTGTGCCACATGGCCTGCGAGATATTGTTTTCGCCGTTGGCACGCAGGATATTGAGGGCGAAGCTACGTACCCTGGC
>CAJQQK010000324.1 GCA_905480435.1 uncultured Hyphomicrobiaceae bacterium
AGCCTGTGCATTTAGTCGGCTCCATCAGCAAGGAGGCAATTTCAACTCTGAAAACGACCTCTCTCGTCGGGCAAGACAGTGATTGACATGACATTCGTCGCTCAGCTTGATCTCTCGCAACGACATCGTGACTACTTGGACAGGCTCCTAGTGTTCCGAGTCTTACGGTTGGTACCCTGTCTTGATGGTTTCTAACTTTTTGAGGGCGCGGGGTTCCCTGGCGAGGATGTGAGCGGCGCTCTTGGTCCACACGTACGGTTTGGCGGTTGCCTTGTGGCGCAGCAGGTAGTCGTCGATTGCCGCTTCCAGTTCGGCGGCGCTTCGGAAGGTGCCGCGCCTGATGCGTTTGCCGGTGATCTCGGCAAAGAACCGTTCCACGCGATTCAGCCACGACGACGACGTAGGTATGAAGTGGGCATGGAAGCGCGGATGCTTGTCGAGCCAGGCCTTTACCTCAGGCTTCTTGTGGGTCGCGTAGTTGTCCATGATCAGATGCAGGTCGAGATGCTTTTGCACAGTTCGGTCGATCTTCTTCAAGAACCGGATGAACTCCTTTGCGCGGTGGCGCGACTGGCATTCGCCGATGACCATGCCCGATTTCACATCGAGGGCTGCGAACAGCGTCGTCGTACCATTGCGCTTGTAATCATGTGTCATCGTCGCAGGACGGCCGCGCTTCATCGGCAGGCCCGGTTGCGTGCGATCAAGTGTTTGGATCTGGCTCTTCTCGTCGATGCATAGCACCATCGCCTTGTCCGGCGGGTTCATGTAAAGCCCGACGACATCGGCGATATTCTCCTCGAACTGCGGATCGTTGGACACCTTGAACGTATCGATCCGATGGGGCTTCAGACCGGCTTCGCGCCAGATGCGTCCGACGCTCGATGGGCTGATGTTGGCCGCTTGCGCCATCGACGCGCGGCTCCAGTGGGTCGCATTCGCCGGCGTCTCGCTTGCCGTCTTAGTCAGCACCGCCAGCCTGATCTCGTCCGACAGCGGCGGGATCCGCGAGGGCCGCGTCTTGTCGAGCAACAGGCCGTCGATACCTTCCTCGATGTAGCGCTCCTGCCACCGCCACACGGTGGGCTTCGACTTGCCGGTGCGCCGCATGATCTCGTTGGTGCCATAACCGTCGGCCGTTGCCAGAACGATCCGAGCGCGCCAGACGGTCTTGCTCGAACGGTTGCGGCTCTTGATAACGGCATCGAGCGCCAAACGGTTCGCCGGGCTCACGTAAAGGCAAATGTCATCTCGTCTCATGAGGTCAGATTGACTGATTTGCCGCGAACTGGGAATCAATTGTTAGGCGGGGCACACTAGACGCCTAACCGCTTATCCAAACATGAATGCCAATCAGGAAATATAATAATTCATTCGACCAATCGACCGGAAACGCAAAAAAAAGAGCCGCCCAAACATGAGACGGCTCTCTAAGTCGTTCACTGCAAGTTCACCTGTAGCTTAGAAGCGGACGCGCATACCAGCTGAGATAACGTTCACATCGTCATCAACTACTCCCGCATCCGTATCGTAGTGCTCCCACATTGCATAGATGTCCATTGCTGCGGCGTCAATGTTCTGCGAGATACCAACACCAACCGAGTGTGGATTTCTCGAGTTCGCATCATTATCGAACTGTGTGTAACGCACTTCGATCGATGTATTACCAAGTGAGTTAAACTTCCGAACGACACCACCGCTGATAGCCCAACCAGTGTGATCATCACCGACAGCCGCACCGTGACGGGCAGTATCATCGTCATTGACATGACCGGCTGCACCGTTCAGGAAGACGCCGGTTGGCACATGCATGATTGAAGCAGAACCAGATATCGTCTCGGTGTTTTCTTGACCCGAGATCTGGTCAACAACGTGATACCCTACACCCGCAGCAACACGAATAGGTCCGAACTCGCCAGCATAACGAATCGCGACATCTGATCGACTCGTACCATTAATCGCGTTTGCGCTACCGCTGGTTTGATACCAACCTGCCGAAACCACAAACCCACCGATAGTTGGTGTATTATAAACAACACCAGTGTCCCGGGTACCATCGAACGAATTGCTATACGCTGCAGCAGCGACGCTAGATGCATCACTACCTTCACCAGCTGAGAACAGACCAGACAGAGCACCGCCGAGTTTAATCTCAGTGATACCATCTGTTGCTTCACTGCCTTGTCCCAACTTCACAGTACCGAGAGATTTGGACGTGATAATCACTTGACTATAGCGCGAAGAACTGGCGCCATGAATGGGGTTTGTATTATCAACACCGATTTCCATCAAAAACCCTGCAGACAAATCCGCATTGATTTTAGCTGAGCCCTTGAAGCCGAAACGAGTACCCGAGCGACCATTCATGTCACGAATAGAACCGTTGTTCGTGTCACCATTGATGCTCTGGTCATGCCAAACGACGCCTTTGGCGACCTGACCGTAAATGGTCAGTGACTGTTTGCGGTTACCTTTACGCGCCGTTGTGGCTTCGAGTTCAGCAACACGCTCTTCTAGATCTGCACAGCAATTGCCGCCGAGATCTGCGGATTGGGCAGCTACGCCACCCATGAACAAGCCAGCTACTGCAACACTTGCAACGCTAGCTACTTTAAAACGTCCCCCAACCATCACTTTACTCCGTAAGACTAAAACAACTGTTACCCAGCCTTAGCTGGAAGCTAAAACCCAGTGCTAACAGACTGGGATACCGACCGACATAGCCTCAATGCTAAACACGCATTAACAAACTAACTCACTCGTTGATCCAATGAGTACCCACCGAAGACGCCCGGCGCAACAACGATTGACAGCCTTCAGGATAATCCGATTCACTCTGTGGCACAGACGCAACTTATTATTTCATGAAGCCTGCCGATTGCTGGGGCTAAAGCCATTATTTAAACAAGTTGGGAGCACATCAAAGGCAGATCTGGCACCTATGGCCGACAAAGCACACATTAATGAAACGGCATTTCTTGCTGAACACCCAAATTGCCGGATCAATGCCTCAAACCGCCGAGTTTTCGTGGCTAACAAGCACATTTTCGCCCCCCATAGGTGTAACGGAATGACAGAACGCATGTCATTGTCGTCAAAATCCACTACTTTTCGAGATGCAAGGCGGACACGGCAAATGTTCATTCAAGCCACAGCGCCCAGCACACGCAGTCAAATGACGCTCTTGGATAATAGCGCAAATCGATGATGAACAACGATAAAATGGATCCTTTTGATTGCTTGATCGTTGGCGCTGGGCCTGTCGCATTGGCAATGGCCAAAGCCCTACAGCTGCGTGGGTTGACCTACTCGTTATGTGGAGAATTGCCCCACCAGCGCCCCAATTCACCAGACTTGCGAACGGCAGCCCTGTTTGATGGCAGCGTCCGTCTGTTAAAGACACTCGGTGCATGGCCATATGTCGAGCCATTGGCAGCGCCGCTTGTCGCAATCCGCATAATCGACGCGACCGGCCGTCTATTCCGTGCGCCCGAACAACTGTTTGCCGCAGCAGATATTGATACTTGTCAGTTGGGCTTCAACATCCCCAACCCCGTATTGATAGACGCGTTTCAAGCGACATTGAAGACAATCGCAGACGCCAACAAAAACCATCCAGACGAAATCAACTTAACCGTCAAAGTAACTGCCATCAATGTGTCGGACAGCGGTGTAACGGCCACGCTCGCTGATGGCACATCGCGAATGGGACGCATCGCCATTGCAGCCGACGGCCGAAATTCCATCACGAGGGCGGCCGCATCCATCAACGTCCGAACCTGGAACCATAATCAAGCGGCTCTCACGGCGCATTTTGATCATGAATTCTCCAATCAAGCGATTTCGACAGAAATACATGCAGCGACAGGGCCTTGCACGGTTGTGCCGCTGAGCGCCAATCGCTCCAGCCTCGTGTGGATGGAGCAGCCAGATCGAGCTGCTGAACTCGCAGACCTCAACGACACACATTTTATCGAAGCCCTAGAATTCCGGCTTGCGGGCTTGCTTGGGCCAATCAGAAGCGTAACTTCGCGTCGAGTATTTCCACTGTCCAGCCTCATCGCCGACCGGTTCGCTGCAAATCGTGTTGCGCTTATCGGCGAAAGCGGCCATGCGTTCCCACCGATTGGAGCGCAAGGCCTCAATCTCGGTCTACGAGATGTTGCGAGCCTGGCAGATCATTTGGCGGAGGCTCGACTCGCGGGCAAAGACGTTGGAAGCGACGAGGTGCTAAACGCCTACTCCACGAGCCGCAGCGCCGACATTCTAGCACGCACTTACGGGGTGGATGCGTTCAATGCTTCTCTAACTGGTGGCCCCACAGGCATGCTGCGCGGTGCCGCCTTCCACGCAACAAAAGCCTCACCAGGCGTGAAACGCTTCCTAATGGAGCGCGGAATGCAACCGATCGGAGAATGGCCAAGCATGATGCGGTAGTTCATCAATCTTTGCCCTTCCCCCCGCATCTGTTAATGCCCATGCGGAAACCACGCCAATTTTCCTCACCGACCATCCAAGCAGCAAGCCGGACGGCCCATAGGGACTGCAAAAAACAGTTTATGCCAACGCCTGAACCCACCATATCGCCACTTCGTGACTGTCGGTTTCGCGCTGAGTACATACTCCTGCGCGCAATCGTCGGCTTTGTACGGCTGTTTCCATTAGAAACAGCCACCGGCATATCGGCGAGGGTTTGGCGGATTCTTGCGCCTCATCTCGCCCGCAAACGCCACGATCGTGCGCTCGACAACATCGCAATTGCGTTTCCGGAAATGCCGCCAACAGAACGCCAGCGCATTGTCCTCTGCCATTGGGAAAACCTTGGTCGCGTGATGGTTGAAACCATGCAGCTTGATCGATTAATCAGCGACCCCGATCGCATCCAGATAACAAGCACGGCCGTTTTCTCCCGCTATCAAGACAAACTCGGCCCGGCCATTGGCATTTCGCTCCACATGGGCAACTGGGAGTTGGCCGCATGGCCACTTACCGAAACCAAAGCCAATCCGGCCGCCGTTTATCGCTCGGTCAATAACCCCTATGTCGATGAATATCTTCGAGCTCAGCGCGCAACACTCTATCCAGGAGGTCTTTTTGGACGCGGCAAAGTCGAAGGCGATCACGGCGATGACCAACGCACAGCCCGCGCCATAACGGATTTCGTACGCCGTGGTGGTCGCCTTGGCATGGTCTGCGACCTTTATGACCGCAAGGGCATTGCGGTCCCATTTTTCGGCAAGCCAGCTAAAACACAAGCGATCGCAGCCATGATCGCACGTCGTCTTGGCACCCGAATTTGGCTGTCTCGCTGCATACGTGTTGATCAACAATCACGTTTTCATATCGAGATCGTTGAGCTCAAAGTCCCCCGCACCGCGAACCGCTCCGCGGACATCACTTGGATCATGACTGAAATGCAGAAACAATTCGAAGTCTGGATTGAAGAATATCCCGAACAGTGGATGTGGTCGAACCGCCGCTGGAGTTGATCCGAAAGCCTGTACGACGCCTGTAAATCATCTGATACACAACCACGAGAACGCCCAAAATGTCAGTTACCCGCACGCCTGCATGCTTTTACCGTTCTCTCGCGATTGGCGCGCCAGAACCGCTGCGCGCACTTCCGGTCAAACTGGAACGCATGATCCATTTCATCCCACCACACATCGCAAAGATTACCGACAAACTTCCGGCAATCATCCCAACCGCCGACGTCATACTCGGCAATCTCGAAGACGCCATTCCAGAAGATGCAAAAGAAGCCGCCCGCAACGGCTTCATCAAAATGGCGCAGAACAACACATTCGGAGACACCGGCCTGTGGACCCGGATCAACAGCTTGAACTCGCCGTGGGCGCTTGACGACATTATCGAAATCGTCACCAAAGTCGGCGACAAGCTGGACGTTATCATGCTGCCCAAGGTCGAAGGCCCCTGGGATTATCCAGAGCTATAGCCGAAAGTTGGTGACGGCGTGAATCGGTTGGGCGGCATATCGTGGGGTTGCTTAACGACCTCACTTCTCCACCAAAGGAGCAATATGCCGTGTCGAACACTAACGTCACCAAGCTGGTTCAGCCAGGAACTTTCAGTGATCAACTCACAGATATACTGCGCGATGGCGCGCGCACACTGCTGGCCCAAGCCGTCAAGGCCGAGGTCGCGGATTTCGTGGCCGGTCACGCCAATCTGAAAACCGACGCCGGGCATCAACGTGTCGTGCGTCATGGCCAATTGCCGGAACGCGAAGTTATGACCGGCATCGGACCGGTCGCGGTGCGCCAACCGCGCGTGCGTGACCTGGAGGTGTCGGCGCAGAATGCCGAACGCATCAAGTTCACACCAACGATCCTGTCGCCTTACGCGCGGCGCTCGAAGAGCCTCGATGTGCTGTTGCCGATCCTTTACCTCAAAGGTATCTCGACCGGCGATTTCTCCGAAGCGCTGGCCGCCTTGCTCGGGTCTAACCTGGATCATGCACGACGGCGATCAGTTTGCGGGTCGAGTTGACGGGCGCACGGGATCGTTCGGTCGAGAATGACCGTCTGTGAACAACTCATTGTGCAACGCGTTAAGGGTTGGTCTGCCGGATACGGCGGCGGTTTGGGCGCGCATGCCCCTCGTATCATGGTCCTGACGGCGAGAGGCCGAGCGCAAGGCAGCGGAACAGGGTGCGCTCGACCAGGTTCGATGGCAGATGCACGCGGATGCGGCGCCCGTGTTCGATGACGCGGGCTGCGACCTTCAGCAGCCTAAGGCGCAGCGTGTTGCACTCACACCTTGCCAGCGCATGGTTTTGCGGGATCTGTGCGCGCACGGTGTGCATCAGCCAGAACGCGGCGGTATGCAACGTCAAGCGCACCTGATTGGCGGTTGCTGAATGACACGATGTACGGTCGGATGCGAGTTGGGCTTTGTGCAGTTTGATCAGGTTTTCCATCTGACCGCGTTGGCAGTAAACGCCTTCATACAGCCGTTCGGCGTCATCATTGAGCGAGGTCACGACATAGCGGATGTCGATCTCCTGACGCATGCCGTGCGGGTCGTCTGGCGTGGGATCGGGATGCATTGATGCTTCAATGCGGGCAATGACGCGGCGCGCGGCCCGCCAACTGCCGGCCTTGTACCAGAGCGCCTTGTAACAGCGCGATTTCGGCGCGTCTCCGGCACGGTTCCCTGCCGCCGATAGCGCGTGCCAGAAGCGGAGATGGTCTGCTGCTTCAGCCACCATCGCGTGGAGAACACTGTTGCCGGGGAAGCCAAAGATGTAGTCGACGTTATTGTCGTCGCACCACTCCATAGCTTCGGCGCGGCCATAGTGACTATCGCCGCGCCAGACGATGTTGGCTTTTTTCCACGTTGCAGCCGTCTGAAGGCGCCGTGTCAGATGCCTGATCACGGTGCGCACTTCGCGCCCGTTTGGTGTCTTCGCGGGCCGCAGGATAGACGCCACCGGCAGGCTGGTGCCTGCGTGATACACATGCATCGGTGCAAAGCCGCGCTCGTCATGATGCGCATTCCACAGCGTCATTTGTTGCCCGCCATGGGCTGCATCGAATGTGTCGTCGATATCAAAGATATCACGATGCGCCGGCGTGACCCGCGCGGTGAACTGATCAACCAGTGCACGGGCAAGTCGGCCCGCATCCCACTTCGAGGGCGCATTCTCAAAGCGGCTTATGGTCGACTGCGAGGCAAGTGCTGCGCCCGTCTCCGGCAAGCGCCCGACGGCCATCTTCAGCGCCGGATCATCACGCAACCGGTTGTGGTCGATGGCATCTTCCCAGCCGCAGCAGATGCCGAATACGCGCGCACCGATGATCTCTGTGAAGCGGTGATGGATGCGCGCCGGATCGCGCCGGTCGGGCAACGCTGCCGCCAGCCGCGTGATGACGCCGACCTTCTGCTCGGCCGCCCGCAGCAGTAGCACACCCGCTTCGCAAGACTGGTTGCCGCCGTCAAAATCAACTGTGAGCTTCTTGCGCGCAACGGCTGGCAGATCGAAGGCCAGCGGTGGTATATTCGTCATGGTGGCTGTGGCACTCCGTTGCGACGCTGGCACGCTCGTCTCGACAACGGTTTATTACGCGCTTTCAACGCCCTATGCCATAGCCGCCGCACAACTTCTCAAGCCTGATGCATAATCCAGGCTAACGCGCCGGGCTTGTCGGCTTCGACGATCGCGCGGCTGAAGGACGTCTGGACTGACGAACATGCACAGTGGCAGACACGCAGCCTCGACGCCCGGCACTACGTTTATGTCTGGGCCGATGGCATCCATCTGCAAGCGCGTCTCACAGACGAGAAGCAATGCATCCTCGTCATCATCGGCGCGACACCGGAAGGCAAAAAGGAACTCATCGGCTTCACGGACGGCACTCACGAGAGCATGCATGACTGGCGTGAACTGCTGCTCGATCTCAAGCGACGTAGCTTGGCACACGCGCCGAAACTTGCCGTTGCCGATGGTGCGCTCGGCTTCTGGAAGGCCCTCGGCGAAGTCTGGCCGACATGCCGCGCGCAACGCTGCTGGGTCCACAAAACAGCCAACGTACTCGCCAAGCTGCCAAAGAAACTCGGGCCCAAAGCCCAGCGCGCAGTCCAGGAAATCTGGATGGCGGAAACACGCAACAGCGCCGAGGAGGCATTCGATGGCTTCATCGAAACGTATGCCCTAAAATACGAAAAGGCCGCCGCCTGCCTGGCCAAGGATCGCGAGGCGCTGCTTGCCTTTTATGATTTCCCCGCCGAGCATTGGGTTCACCTGCGCACGACGAACCCGATCGAAAACACCTTCGCGACGGAGCGTCACCGAACGATCCGAGCGAAAGGCTGCCTGTCGAACAAGACGGCTCTCGCTATGGTTTTCAAGTTGATCGATGGCGCACAGAAAACCTGGCGCCGGCTCAACGGACCAACACAGTTGCCAAAGGTCATTCAAGATGTGAAGTTCTCCGACGGGCTTGAAGTCACCGCAACCGATCAACAAGCCCAACCCGTCGCCGCCTGATCCGGCACGCCGTCACCAACTTTCGGCTATAGCTCCTTGTGGAATATAATCGGTAATCAGGTCGTCTTCATCGCAGGATCGACTAATATAGTTGCGCACGAGCAACGTCGCATCAACGACAAGACGCAGGGGAATCGGGTGAACACTATTTGCCAGTGATCAGGCCTGCGAGATAATCGTCGTCCCAGGCGGCGAGGCGGCGCTTGACGCGTAGGCTCTGCTTGCCGGCACCGTGCCGGAGCAGGTTGGCGGCGATATGCTTGATCGCGGCGAAGTTGGCCGGCGCGTTGGCCTTGCGGATACGGCACTCGTCGTCTCGAAAGACCATCTCCATGACCCAGTGGTGGCTGTTCTCAATGCCCCAGTGGGCGCGGATCGCTTCGCCCTGGCGTTCCGCGTCGGGCGCAAGCGATGAGATGTAAAAGCGCGTCTCGTGCTCGGTCTTTCCGCCAACGATCTCGCGAGTGCTCTCAACCATGACGATGCTTTTGAGACCGGCCCAGGTGTGCCGCTCCGTCAGCCAGCCGGTGGCATCAATGGCTGAATAGGTCCGTGTCTCGATGCCCCGTGGCTCTTTTCCAGCGTTTCGTGGCGGCTCATGGCGGCGTCGGCGAAGCCGCGCTCTTTCTGCTCTGCGAAAAACGTCTCGACATCGCAGCGCAACGTGGCCTGGTTGCCCTTGAGCGCCAACACATAGTTGGCTTGCCTGTCGATAATCTTGGCGGCGATTTTCCTCTGACAGCCCATCGCGTCGATCGTGACCGTGGCACCGTTGATCGTCAGAAGATCTAGCAACTGCGGGATGGCCGTGATCTCGTTGGACTTTTCGGCAACCTTCGTCTGGCCCAGCACGATGCGCTGACGGCTCGACCATGCCGAGATCATATGGATCGGTGCCTTGGCGCCGCCCTGCAGGTAGGAGCGCCGCAGCGTCTTGCCGTCGATCGCAATGATATCGTCCTTGACGCCGGTCGCGGCACTTGTCCAGTCAATGAAGCAGGTCTGGAACTACTCGGCATCGAGGGCTGCAAACAGGTCGCCGAGCTGATCGTGGCTCGGCGTGCCCTTCGCGAACGGTCGGAAGCGGCGCAGCAGATCGGTCTTCTTCTTGCCGAACTCGGCGATCTCGACCCAGCTCTCGGCGCCGGCCAGCACCGCGACCAGACAGAGCAGCAGCACCTCATCGAGCGGATACCAGACCTTGCCCGGCTGGCGTGGATCGTCCATATCCTCAAAGTGTTCAAGCCATTCGACAACCTGATCGAACGCCTGTTCTGCCTGCGTTTGCGCCATGCCCATGTCCTCCGCGAATCAAGAGAACACATACAGATTCAGCATTCGCCCAATCTGTCACGCAAAGACTCACCCGATTGCCCTGCGACAAGACGCCTAAAGCCTTGACCTCGAGCGAATTTTCGCTTGCTAATAGAGCTATGATGAACACTCACGAGACAACTGACACGATGCCGCCCGAAAAACTTAAGGTGAGAACAGCGAAGTTCGACGTCGGCGAAGTCGTTCGTCATCGCTTACACCCGTTTCGCGGTCTGGTTTTTGATATTGATCCGGAATTCGCCAATACCGAGGAATGGTGGCAGTCGATCCCGGAAGACAAACGCCCGCGCAAGGATCAGCCATTCTATCATTTGCTCGCAGAGAACGCTGAGTCAGAGTACGTCGCCTACGTCTCAGAACAAAACCTGCTGCAAGATGACAGCGGGGAACCACTCCGTCACCCGCAAATCCCCGAGCTGTTCGAGCAAGATGAGCAGGGCCAGTTTCGGCCTATATTCTTGAACGCTCACTGATCGAACCAACCGCCTACAAGGTTGAATGCTAACCAGATACAACAAAGCCCCCGGAGAGATCCTCTCCGGGGGCTTTTTCGTATGACCAACCAGTTAAACTACGAAACTAACTCATTTTTTCGCAGCTTTATTGGGTGCTGGTACTTTGCCGGCACTGCGACGTGCCTTCTCTTTGGCCAATATTTGTTTGCGTCGCGCGGCTAGTGCTTTCAAGACTTGGTTGCGCGCCTTCGTATATGCAGCAAAATCAGTGGCCTTACCCTCTAGAACCTTCGAAAACCCAGTCAGGCTAACAGGCACTTCCACAACCTGCCCATCACCTCTAAATGCCTTGATCAACATCACCGAACCTGTCCGCATATCCGCGATCAAAGGTTTGGGCGCTGGCACTTCGGCGTTGCAACTACCCGGTCCACAACGTGTGTATCCGACCTTCAGGATTTTCAACTTGTCTTTGGCAATTTTCTTTTTGTTTTTTACATCGGCCCATTGCTTAGCAGAGTAAACCGCCGCCAGAATACCCGGCTTGATCGCCATCTGTTGTGGTAATGAGAACGAAACAATCAATCCAAGCTCATCAACGCCTTTAATCGACTGGATTTGGATCGACATCGCAGCAAACGGCGCCAGCTGCTCGTAGCGCGTGCGACAGATCAATTTCTTCTGCTGTGTCGGCTTGGCTTTCTTATCCTTCCCGACATGTGTAACCATCGACTCCTTACACACTTTTACCCAGGCGACTTGGGTATCCTTGCCTGGCACCACCTTCTTGGTTCCTTGCGCCACAGCCGCGCCGCTGAACAGCAGACCGGCACCAACCAACGTTAGCGCCGCTAAACCGTTCCATTTCATCAATTGTCCCCAGCGTTCGATCATCTCATGCTCCGATAGCGTTATATGTGGCTGCATTCCTGCCGCCAAACTGACTGAATGCGCCAGCCGTGTTTTTGATTTGCCCATTATGTATCTGGTAGCAGTGTATCGCATCTGTGGCGAGTAAGGGCCAGATTACGGCAATCGCGTGACAAACGAACCTCTCTCAACAATCATGTTCGTCAGCATCCCGGGGAGTGGCCAAACGGCCACGCGCCTGCCCTCATTCTTCCTGATCGTACCGGACTAGCAATCATTTTGATGCCCTCCGGTTCGGATTATCGTCTGCAATCCACCCTAACGTACGGAGCCAGCCTTGAGATCAACATTCCCGGCCGCCACGATATCGACATTTCAGCTTCAAAAGAATGCCTCCAAGAATAGACTACTGTTCATCATTCTGGCCACGCTATGTTCGACGGCAGCGCCTAGTGTCGCAGAGCCACTCAGCCACGCGATTGCCATGCACGGCAAACCGGCACTGGCAGCTGACTACAAGCATTTTCCTTACGTCAATCCGCAAGCACCACGCGGCGGGCGCCTGACCCTTGGCAAGCTCGGCTCTTATGACAGCCTTAATCCATTTATCGTGAGAGGCGTCGCGCCATCCGGACTACGTGGACTTGTATACGAAAGCCTGATGGCCCGTAGCGCTGACGAGCCTTTTACTCTTTATGGCCTGATCGCACGCTCAATCGAAGTTCCGGTTGACCGGTCATGGATCACCTTCCATATCGATCCCGGGGCTGCGTTCTCCGACGGTAAACCGATTACTGCAGACGACATTATCTTCTCTCACGACCTACTACGACACAAAGGCCGCCCCTATCTGCGCAGCCACTACAACAAGATTAGGCAAGCCGAAAAACTTGGCCCCAAGGCGATCAAATTTCACTTCAAAGCAGCCGGCGATCGTGAAATCCCCCTCATCATGGGGCTCATGCCGATCCTGCCGAAACACGCAATTGATCCGGAGACGTTCGAACAAACCAGTTTGCAACCGCCAATTGGCAGTGGGCCCTATGTCGTTGCCAAGGTCGATCCTGGCCATGCGCTTTTGTTTCGCCGAAATCCAAAATACTGGGCAGCCAACCGCCCTGTCAGACGCGGCATGCACAATTTCGACGAACTCCGAATGCTCTACTATCGTGATGCATCTGCTGTCTTCGAGGCTTTCAAGACAGGCGCAATAGATGTCCGCCGCGAAACCAACCCCGCTCGCTGGATCGATGGCTATGACTTTCCCGCAATGCGCGATGGCAAGGTCACCCGCAAAACATTCAAGTCGGGCAAGCCATCAGGCATGACCGGCCTCGTCTTCAACACACGCCGAGGCAAATTCAGCGACATCCGCGTGCGCCAAGCGTTCTCGCTAGCCTTTGACGGCCCCGGGATTAATCAGGCTTTGTTCCACGGACGTTTCGTGCGCACCGAAAGCTTCTTTGCCGGTTCTGAACTCGCATCAACGGCTAGACAAGCCGATGAGCGTGAGCGCCGATTGCTCGCCCCCTTTAAGCAATCAGTGCTTCCCGAAATCATGGCGGGAACCTGGCGACTGCCCACCGCGGCCACCAAAAAAGCGCGCCGTAGCAGCCTCAAGCAGGCTTTCTCGTTATTGCGCGCGGCAGGTTACGAATTGCGCGGTCGCAAATTGGTCCAACGTCAAACCGACCGTCCACTTGATGTTGAATTGCTGGTAACCACCACCGCCCAGGAGCGCATCGCCCTCAGTTTTTCCAGCGCACTGAAACGACTCGGTGTCACCACCACGATCCGTAAGGTTGAATCTTCTCAGTACTGGGCGCGCATTGGTCGTTTCGAATTCGATATGATCCAATGGCACTATTCGGCCTCACTATCGCCGGGCAATGAGCAGATCAATCGTTGGGCAAGCTCACACGCCGCGATAGAGCGCAGCCTCAATTATGCCGGTGTCAAAAACCCAGCCGTTGACGCTATGATCCGTGAGCTTCTAGAAGCGACCGAACGAGAAAATTTTGTTTCTGCCGTCCGTGCCTTCGACCGTGCTTTGTTATCGGGGACGTATCTCATTCCACTCTTTCACACGCCGGAACAGTGGTACGCGGTATGGTCGCATCTGCGTCATCCCCCCGCAGCACCGCTACTTGGCACTGATTTGGCAACATGGTGGCAGACCCAAACCAAATAAAACGAGGCACACTGAGCACACTCAGCCAACCTCGGCTAGTAGCCTGTGCATTTAGTCGGCTCCATCAGCAAGGAGGCAATTTCAACTCTGAAAACGACCTCTCTCGTCGGGCAAGACAGTGATTGACATGACATTCGTCGCTCAGCTTGATCTCTCGCAACGACATCGTGACTACTTGGAC